>JAIRMC010000106.1 GCA_031258965.1 Azoarcus sp.
GGCCATTGACGCCGCTCTTGGCGAACCACAGTTGCGAATAATCGAGGCCCTCGAAGATCAACGTATCCTCGCCCTGCATATCGAAGATCGTATCGGCCCCGTCGCCCGCGGCGAAGTAATAAGTCTCGTCGCCCGCGCTGTCATAGAGATAATCGTCGCCCGCGCCGCCGCGCACCGTATCGTTGCCCGCCTCGCCGTAGAGGCGATCCGCCCCCGCGCCGCCGCGCAACGCATCACTGCCCGCGCCGCCGTAGAGGATGTCGATGCCATCGTCGCCGTTGAGCGTATCGTTGCCCGCGCCGCCGCGCAGCGTGTCGTTGCCGGCGCCGCCCGCGTAATAGTCGTCGCCCGCGCCGCCGACGAGACTGTCGCCGTCGTCCGTGCCGGTGATCGCCTCATGGACGGGAATATCGGCCTCGTGCCACACCGTGCCGTCGGCGAAATGGATTTCCGTGATGGTGGCCCCGCCGCTGCTGAAATAGCCCTCGATCGTGATCCCGTCCGTTTCGCTCTCGCCCAGGCGCAGTTCCAGATCGTCGCCGACCCGTATCCCCGTAACCTCCGCGGGCAGGATGCCCTCGTCGAACTCGATGATGTCGGCGGCGCCGCTCGTCATGATCCGGTCCTGCCCGTCGCCGCGCCCGAACTGGTACGTATTCTGTGACTCGATATAGGCCCACAGCGTGTCGTTGCCCTTGCCGCCGCGGAAGACGTTCGTGCCGCCGACGCTGACCAGGATGTCGTCGCCCGCGCCGCCATCGAGCAGATTGTTAAGGTAGCCGCCAACCAGATAGTCGTTGCCCGCGCCGCCGTAGAGCCGGTTGTTGCCGTAGTTGTCACCGCCGGCCGCCACAATGTCGTTGCCGTCGTCGCCATACAGTACGTTGTTGCCCTCGTCGCCGATCAACAGATCGTTGCCGTCACCGCCATGTAGTTCGTCGTCGCCGTCCACGCCGGAGGGATTGGCGTAGAGGTGGTCGAGGCTGTTCCAGTTGTCGGGGCCGATGCCGGTGACGCCGTCAAGGTGGTAATCCTGAAACTGGGAACCGTCGCCGCCTGTCAGCACATCGTCGCCCGCGCCGCCCCACAGCGTATCGTTGCCCCCACCGCCATGCAGGATGTCGTTGCCGCCCGGGACAAACTCGCCATCGCCGTACAGGATGTCGTCGCCGCCATCGCCGTACAGCACGTCGTTGCCCAGCGTGCCGTCCAGATGGTCATTGCCCGCGCCGCCGTCCAGCAGGTCGTCTTCATCGCCGCCAGAGAGTCTGTCGTTGCCCGCGCCGCCGAGTAGCGTGTCGTCGCCCTCGTCGCCCCACAGATCATCGTCGCCGTCGCCGCCGTCCAGCAGGTCGTCTTCATCGCCGAGGTCGTCTATATCGCCGCCAACGAGTGTGTCGTTGCCCGCGCCACCGAGTATCGTGTCGCCGCCATCGCCGCCAGAGAGTGCGTCGTTGCCCGCGCCGCCGTCCAGCGTGTCGTTGCCGCCGTGGCCAGCCAGAACGTCGTTATTCCCGGTGCCACGCACCACATCGTCAGCGACAAGATCATAGCGCTGGGTGACAGGATTCCAGTCGCCCAAGCCGTATAAGCCACCACCCGGATAATCCACATAGTCCACAGCCATTTTCTGCTCCTCAAAGTCATGCGGTCTCTAACCGCTCGATTAAACCCCCGGCAGGACGGGATGCCCGCCGGGGAATACGTTCAATACGTGCTACAGGGTGCGTCACGGCGCTGCGCGCCTTTAAAAACTACGCGATGGATTGCCCCACGGCGCTTCGCGCCTCGCATTCGAACGTAGGGGCACGCCGTGCCCTTACAATCCAGTGCCCGGAGCGGCCTCTGCGTGTCGCGCAGGTTGTGTTTGGTGCGCGGAGGTACCGCCACGAGTTGCGGAGGTAGGGATGCGGTGCGAGGCGGTACCGCCGCGCGGTGTGGCGGCATGAACGCGCAACGCAGAGGCACGCCGGGGTGGCGTCTGACGACGGAAAAAATCCCGCGTGGTCTTCGGTCACGCGGGATTTTTTTCGTCAACGGCAGGCTATGCGCCGGCCGGCCGGTCGACCGCAAGAAGCGTGTCATGTGATGTGTCCTCTGTTTATGGGGTGTCGTGCCAGTTTTTCTGTCCTGCCCGGCGTGAAATTTCCCGCAAGTCTATACACCCATTCCGTGCCGGTCAATCGCACCACTATCCATTTTTTTGTCTATGAATATTTACCGCATGAGGGATGGCGGTTCGCCGATCCCGATCTGGCCCGTAATGTCTCTACAGCAAGCCTTTTGCGCGGGTCGACGTCACCGCCATCCCGGATGATAAAATTCCGGCCCACAAACGGGTGGCGCTGTTGGAACAACCGCGGCAGTGACCCGCATCAGGCCAGCATGCGCTGACATTCCCGGGCCGCACAACAAAACGGCGGCCCCTCACCGGCCGGGCCGCCGTTTTTAAACCCACGGCGTGGCGGGCTGCTGCGTCGGGGCGTGGTTTCAGTATGTGTTACAGGGTGCGCCTGTCGTGCGGGGCGCTTTTCTTTTTGGCGTTCCGGGGGGATGTGTATCGCCGTGGGTTGGCGTTCCGGAGGCGGCAGGGGCAGGACGATGGCAGGGGCAGAAAAAGACGGGATGCCGGGGCGGGGCAGCCCCGGTTTTTTCCGGCAGGCGGGGCGGCGGGGGTGAGGCCAGGGCAGCGCGTCGCCGGGCAGACGGCCTGGGTGCTGCATACCCTGCCGTGGCGCGAGACGAGCCTGATCGTCGAGGTCTTTGCGCGCGATCATGGCCGGGTCGCGCTCGTCGCCAAGGGCGCGCGGCGGCCCTTGTCGGCGCTGCGCGGGGTGTTGATGGCTTTCCAGCCGCTCCTGCTCGACTGGTCGGGCGGCGGCGAACTCAAGACGCTGATCCGGGGCGAATGGCGCGGCGGGCAAGCCTTGCTCGCCGGGCGCGCGCTGCTGTGCGGTTACTATCTGAATGAACTTTTGCTCAGGCTGACCGGGCGCGAAGACCCGCATCCGGCCCTGTTCGATGCCTACGAGGCGGCCATGACGGCGCTGGGCCGGGGGGAGCGTCTGTCCTTGCTGTTGCGCCGCTTCGAGCTGAGGCTGCTGCGCGAACTCGGCTATGGCGCCATGCTCGATACCGATGGCGATGGCCGTCCGATCCGGCCCGACCGGCGCTATACCTATATAATCGAGCGCGGCCCCCGGCCTTGCGCGGAAGATGGGGAACGGGCGGCGGAGGACGCGGGCGTGCCCGTCGGCGGTCAGGCGCTGATCGACCTTGCCGCGGGCGATTTCAGCCGCGCCGCGACGCTGGCCGATGCCGGGCGTCTGTTGCGCGCGCTCATCGACCATCACCTCGGCGGGCAGCTTTTGCAATCCCGCCGGGTGTTCAAGGAGTTGCAGGAACTGTGATCGAACTCGGCGTCAATATCGACCATGTGGCAACGCTGCGGCAGGCGCGGCGCACCTGGGAACCCGATCCGGCATGGGCGGCGGTCGAAGCGCATCTTGGCGGCGCGGACGGCATCACCGTCCATCTGCGCGAAGACCGCCGCCACATCAACGACGATGACGTGCGAAGGTTGCGCGAACTCACCCAGATCAAGCTCAACCTCGAAATGGCGGCGACCGATGAGATGGTCGGCATTGCCTGCCGTCTCAAGCCCGAAATGGCAATGTTGGTGCCCGAGGGGCGGCAGGAAGTCACCACCGAGGGCGGACTCGATGTCGCCGCCCAGGAAATGACGCTGCGCGAGCGCATTGCCCGGCTGGCGGACGCGGGCATTATCGCCAGCGTATTCATCGACGCCGACCCGGCGCAGATCGACGCCGCGGCGCGGATCGGCGCGCGCGTCTGCGAGATCCACACCGGCCCCTATGCCCACGCCTTCCATGGCGCGGGACGGGATGCCGGCAGCCCGGCGGTGCGTTTCGAACTCGACAAAGTGCGCCTGGCGGGCGAGGCTGCGCGCGCGGCGGGGATGCGTTTCAACGCCGGGCATGCGCTCAACTACTATAACGTGCAGCCGGTGGCCGCGCTCGCGGGTGTGCGCGAATTGCACATCGGCCACGCCATCATTAGCCGCGCTGTGTTCGTCGGCCTGCGCGGCGCGGTGGCCGAAATGAAGCGCCTGATGCGCGAAGCGGCGGAAGCGTCCGCATGATCTACGGCGTTGGAACCGACATTGTCCAAATCGAGCGCCTGCGCGCGATGTTTGGCCGCCACGGCGAAGCGTTTGCGATCCGCATCCTCGCGCCGTCCGAACACGAGGCATGGCGATCCGCCCGCGATCCGGCCCGTTTTCTCGCCAAACGCTTTGCGGCCAAGGAAGCCTTCGGCAAGGCGCTCGGCATTGGTATATCGGCTCCGGCGACCCTGCATGCGCTGGCGGTGGAGCACGACGCCTCCGGCAAACCCTCTTTCGGTTACGATGAGCGCCTTGCCGCCCACATGGCGGCGCAAGGCTTGTCCGCTCATCTCAGCCTGAGCGACGAACGCGATTATGTCATTGCCTTTGCGGTGATCGAATGCCAATAGATGCCACACCCCTCCAATTGCCGCGCGGCAATCTGATGATCGACGTCGCGGGCGCCGCGCTCGGCGACGGGGAACGCGAGCGCCTGTGCGATCCGAGAGTCGGCGGCGTCATCTTTTTTGCGCGCAACTATACTGATTCCGCGCAACTGCGCGCGCTCGCTACCGAGATCCGCGCCCTGCGCTCGCCGCCGCTCGTGATCGCGGTCGATCACGAAGGCGGACGAGTGCAGCGGTTTCGCGGCGACGGTTTTACCCGCCTGCCCGCGATGCGCACGATTGGCGCCTTGTGGGAGGACGATCATGTCGAAGCCCTGGCGGGTGCGCGGGCGGCGGGCTTCGTCCTCGCGGCGGAACTCGTCGCCCACGGCATCGATTTGAGCTTTGCGCCGGTGCTCGATCTCGACCACGGTTGCAGCCGCGCCATTGGCAACCGCGCCTTTCACCGCGATCCCGCCGTGGTCGCGGCCTTGGCGCAGGCGCTCGTGGCGGGCATGGCCGAGGCGGGCATGGGCGCGGTCGGCAAGCACTTCCCCGGACACGGCTATGTCGAGGCCGATTCGCACCACGATGTGCCGGTCGATGAGCGCGCGTTCGAGACAATCTGGGCCGACGACATGGCGCCGTACCGGCACAGGCTGCTGCGGCAATTGACCGGCGTCATGCCCGCCCACGTCGTCTATTCGCATGCCGAACCGCGAAACCCCGGCCCGGCGGGCTTTTCGCAATTCTGGCTGAAAGACATACTGCGCGACAGGCTGGGGTTTAACGGCGTCATTTTCAGCGATGATCTCAACATGGCGGGCGCGCTCGTGGCCGGGGACATCGTGGCGAGGGTGTCGACCGCCGCGGCTGCCGGGTGCGACATGCTGCTCGTCTGCAACCGTCCCGATCTCGTCGCCGAACTGCTCTCGCGCGGAATGCCTGACGCCGATGCCGCCAGCCTCGCGCGGCTTGCCGCGCTCGCCCCGCCCGCGCCGCGGCCCCAGCTTGCCGATCCATTCGCGCTTGAATTGCATCTACCTTATTTGCAGGCGCGCGAGAAAGTTTTGGCACTTTCCGCCATGGATTCCGTGGACAATTCCACGCTGGCGGCAGCGACGATCGGCGCGGAACGACAAAACAAACCACTGCTGTAAACCTGAAATGGATCCCGCATTTCCTGGGGAGAAAATGCAGAAAGCAGATCATTTCCTCATTCTTTTCTTCGCCGCGCTTTGCGGATGGGCTTTTCCATTGCAATCCATCGGCGGCGATGGCGCGGAAAAGATACTGGATGCGGCGAATCCAGCGGGAAAAGTCTTGCGCCTGGGAATCGCGCCGTTTTATTCCGCGCCCGCGTTGCTGCGCACGCATCATCCTTTGCGCGATCATCTCTCGCGTGTTCTCAAAACCGATGTCGTCGTCTATTCCGCGCGCGACCATGAGCGTTTCCTGGGCAGCGCGCTCGACGCCGGTTACGACATCGTTATTTCTCCCGTGCATTTCCTGCCGATGCTGGCCCAGGCCGGTTTCACGCCATTGGTGCGTTACCGCGCGCCGCTTGAGCTGCTGCTCATCGTGCGGAAAGACAGCGGCATCGAGCGGCTCGCCGATCTGCGCGGACGCCGCATCGGCTTGCCAGACCGCCTCTCGCTCTATCACATTCTTGGCATGAAGTGGCTGGATACCCTCGATCTGCGTCCGGAAACGGATTACACATTGAGCGAGACTCCTTCGCACATGGCCCTGTTGCTGGCCGTGCATGCCGGTCAGACCGACGTTGGCGTGACTGGGCATCCTCCCTTGCTTTTGCTCGATGCGAACGTGCGCGACCGCCTCAAGGCGCTCGATGTCGGTCATCCGGTGTTTCCGTCGCTGGTGACGCTGGCGCATGCCGATTTGGGCGGCAAGGAAATCGGGCGTATTCGCGCCGCGCTCGAAGTCTTTCCCGAAAGTCCGGAAGGCCGGCGTTTTTTCGCCAGTTCGGGCTATGGCGGTTATGTTCCGGCCACGATGAACGATGTGAAGCAGGCTCGCAGCTATGAACCGCTGGTTCGCCGGTTCCTGACTTCCAGCCAGGATATTGCCAGGGAGCCGGATGGGCAATGATCCTGCGGGCGGTTCGCTTGAAGCCGCGTTCGATTCGCGCGCCTTCCTGCGTAGCGTGCCCGAGACGCCGGGCGTCTACCGCATGATCGGCGTGGACGATCAAGTGCTCTACGTCGGCAAGGCCAAGAATCTCAAACGGCGGGTATCGAGCTATTTTCGCGGGAGCCTGCCGAGTCCGCGCATCGCCATGATGGTGGCGCGGATCGCGCGCGTGGACATCACGCCGACACGCTCGGAGGCCGAGGCGCTACTGCTCGAAAACAACCTCATCAAGAGCCTGGCCCCGCGTTACAACATCCTGTTCCGGGACGACAAAAGCTATCCCTACATCGAATTGTCGGGCGACGAGTTTCCGCGCCTCGCTTATCATCGCGGGGCTTTCGCCAAGGGGGCGCGGTATTTCGGCCCGTTTCCCAGTTCCCATGCGGTGCGCGAGAGTATCCATTTATTGCAGAAAACCTTCCGGTTGCGCACTTGCGAAAACAGCGTTTTCCAGAACCGCTCGCGTCCCTGCCTGCTCGCGCAGATCAAGCGTTGCAGCGCGCCCTGCGTGGCGAAGATCGGGCGCGGCGCCTATGCCGCCGAAGTGCGGTTGGCGAGCCGTTTTCTCGACGGACAGGCAAACGAGGTCATCGACGAGCTCGGCGCGCGCATGCAGGATGCCGCTGGTCGGTTGGCCTTCGAGGAAGCGGCGGCCTGTCGAGACCAGGTCAGGGTGTTGCAGACGGTGCTGCATCGCCAGTTCGTCGAGAGCCGCAAGGATGAAGACGTCGACATCATCGCCGCGGCAGCCTCCGGCGGCATGGTCTGCGTGAATATCGCCATGGTGCGCGGCGGTCGCCATCTCGGCGACAGACCGCAGTTCCCGAGCGGCGCCATAGTGGAGGATGCCGGGGACGGGCTGGCCGCCTTCGTCGAACAGCATTACGCCATGCATCCGTTACCGGCGCGGATATTGGTCGGTCTGTCCGTCGAGGCGGTGCGCGAGGCGCTGGCCGAAATCTCCGGCAACCCGCCCGCACTGGCCCTGCCGCGCCATGCCGCCGAAAAGGCGTGGATGGAAATGGCGGAAAAGAACGCCCGGTTGGCCATCGAAGCGCGCTTGCGCGACGCGGGCCGGACCGGCGAGCGCCTGCAAGCCCTGCGCGAGGCGCTCGATCTGCCTGAACTTCCGGCGCGCATCGAATGTTTCGACATCAGCCATACCATGGGTGAAGCCACTGTCGCATCCTGCGTTGTGTGCGTCGATGGCGCCATGAAGCGTAGCGAATACCGGCGCTACAACATCAGCGGTATCGCGCCGGGGGACGATTTCGCCGCCATGCGCCAGGTGTTGGAACGGCGCTACGAGAAAGTCGCGGCGGGGGAGGGCGTCTGTCCCGATCTCATCCTGATCGACGGCGGACGCGGGCAGGTGGGCGCGGCGGCGGCCATCCTGGCCGAAGTAGGCCTCAAGGCGGTCAACATGGTCGGCGTTGCCAAGGGAGAAGGGCGGAAAGCGGGGCTGGAGACACTGATTTTCCCCGATGGGCGCGAGGGCATGAGCCTTGGCGGCCAATCGTCGGCCCTGCATCTGGTGATCGAAATCCGCGACGAGGCCCATCGTTTCGCCATCGCCGGACACCGCGCCCGCCGGGGCAAGGCGAGAACCCGTTCGAGGCTGGAAGACGTTCCTGGCATCGGCCCGGCGCGCCGCCGCGCGCTGCTTGCCGCCTTCGGCGGCCTCGATGGCGTTTGCGTCGCCACCGTTGAAGACCTTTGCCGCGTCGCGGGTGTCAACCGTAAACTGGCTGAGCAGATATACTCCGTGTTGCACTGAACAACGAAGATGAAGGCGGGCGCGCCGCGATGCGAATCAACATTCCCAACCTGCTGACCTGGGCGCGAATCGCCTTGATCCCGGTTTTCATTGGCATCTTCTATTTGCCCGACGGCTGGATGGGCATGGCGCAGAAAAACCTGCTGGCCATGACGCTTTTCGTCGCCGCGGCGATAACCGATTGGCTCGACGGTTATCTCGCCCGCGTCCTGCGGCAGGTTTCGGCCTTCGGCGCTTTTCTCGATCCCGTGGCCGACAAGCTGATGGTGGCCACAGCGCTCATCATGCTGGTGCAGCTCTCGCGCGTCGATGTGCTCATCGCCATCATCATCATCGGGCGCGAAATCACCATTTCGGCCCTGCGCGAGTGGATGGCGCGCGTGGGCGAATCGACGAGCGTGGCCGTGGCTTATATCGGCAAGCTCAAGACGACGGCGCAAATGTCCGCCATTCCGGCGCTACTCTACGACGAGCCGCTTCTCGGCATTGACCTCCGCCTCATCGGCAGCGTCCTGATCTACATCGCCGCCGCGCTGACCTTGTGGTCGATGGGGTATTACCTCAATCGCGCCATGCCCACGCTCGCCAAACGGGAAGAGTGAGGTCGGGCGGCGTTTCCTTGCTTTCGGTGCGAGCGCTTTCCCCTCCGTCATTGCAGCGAGGCAAGCAACCCAGTTCGACGTCGCGCTGGCGATCCGTAGCGTATTCGTTGCCATAACGCGGGGGTTTCTGGAACTGCTTTTCGCGGGAGACGAGGTTTTTATAATCGGAACAGGTTGACATGAAAACATTAATGGTAATAATTATCGTTTGTGGACTTCGTTGTTGACTCGATGATGCTGCGTATGCACTTTACGGTCGGGCTGGGCTTGCCATGACAGGCTTTTCTTATCTCTGCCTTACGGCCCAGGGAGCGGAGATGCGCGGCCAGATGGACGCGCCGGACGAGGCTGTCGCGCGCCGTCAGTTGCGGGAACAGGGCTTGAAAGTCTTGAGTATCGCGGAGGGCGTCGCCAGCGGCGAAGGCGCGATGGCGGCCTTGCGCGCCATCGCATATGGAATTTCCCGTTACCGTTCCATCAGCGCCAACGACCGGGTGCTTTTTTTTCGCCAAATGCAATTGATGCTGAAGGCCGGACACACGATATTGGAGGCGCTGGCCGCGTCGGCCCGCTTGACCGCGAAGGCGCGGCTCGCCGACAGCCTGGGCCGCGTGGCTGTCGGCATCCAGCGCGGCAACAGTCTGGCGGCGGCCTGCGCCGGGGAAAAAGAGCTTTTCAACCGGCTGGCCCTGAAGCTGATCGAGGCGGGCGAGGCGTCCGGCGAATTGGGCGCGGTGTTCGAGCGCCTGGCGGGACTGATCGAGCGGCGCGCCGAGGTGCGGCGGCAGCTCATTACGGCGCTGGTGTATCCAGGGTTCGTGCTGCTGGCCGCCATTGCGGTCATCATGTTTCTTGTAATCACGGTGATACCGCGTTTTACCCTTTTCCTGAGCGGGCGCGGCAAGGCGATACCCTGGGCGGCGCAGACCATGATGGATGTTTCCGACTGGCTGGCCCAGTGGGGCGAGGTGATCGCCGCGATTGCCCTGGGCATTGCCGTCGGCATTCCGTTGATGCGCCGGATACCGTCGGCGAAGCGGGTCATCGACCGTGCCGTGCTGGCATTTCCGGTGCTGGGCGTTACGCTCATCGTGGCGGCGATGGCGCAGGCGACGTGGATTTTCAGTGTGCTCGTCAAGAGCCGTCTCACGGTGCTGGAGTCCCTGCGCATCTGCGCGCAGGTGTCGGGCAACGCGACGTTTTCCGATGCGTTCGCGCAGGCGGCGGACGATGTGCTGGCGGGCAAGAGTCTTGCCGTTGCGCTGGAACGTCCGGCCTTGCCCCTGCTTGTGCGGCACATGGCGGCCATTGGCGAAAGAAGCGGGCAGATAGATGTGGTCATGGAGTCGCTGGGCGCGCATTACCAGAAGGTGCTGGACGCCCGCGTGAAGATGCTGGCTTCCATGATCGAACCCGTACTGACCGTGGTGATCGGCGGCGTGGTGGGCTTTGTCTATTACGCTTTTTTCCAGGCCATGCTGACGGTTTCGACCGGGGGATGAATGTCATGCGCGCAAAGCTGGTTTTCGTTTTTCTTGCTGGGCCGCTGCTACTGACCGGCGGCGCGGCGGCGCAGACCCGCTTGCCCGCCGGAACGCCGGCCGTCCTGCGGCGCGATGTGGAGAGCATCGACAAATACTATGCCGAAGTGAATAAACGCGCAGGCGGCGGGAAAACCGCCGATGGTGTTGGCGCTACAGACAAAGGTGAAGACGAGGGCGAGGCGGCGGACGTTGCCGGAGGCACACGCTTCACGCCGTTGGCCGTCGCGCCGCCGAGAACCTCGATTACGCCCGACGCACCCGACCGCGACCCCTTCGAGGTCTCGCCCCGGCTGCGCGAGGGCAATGCGCGCGCTTCCCGCTTCGGGCCGCAAGAAGGCATGAGGCTCAACCAGATGTTGCGCCTGCGCGCGGCGGTGCGGGGACCGCGGGGCGGCATCGCCAAGATCGAATCCGGCAAGGATGTCATCGTCGTCCAGGACGGCGACGAACTCGACGTCAACAATATCCGCTATACGGTGACGGTGGAGGCGGACGGCGTCATGCTGCGCGGCGCGGGCGCGCCCCAATACAAGATGCTGGTGCGATGAACATGAAGAATACGGATACATCCCGCTCGTTGCGCCGCACCTGCATTTTCCGCGCGGCGACGCTGGCTGTCGCATTGGCCTTGGCGCTTCCTGCCTCGGCGCGTCCGCCCGTGTCCGCGAAGCCCGGCGCGGGCGGTTCGCCGGGCGATGTTTATTTCAAGCAGATCACGTTGGACGAGGCGGCGCAGTTTATTTCCCAGATCGGCAATACCAGTATTGTGGTGACGTCCAGCGTGGCGAACAAAAGAGTATCGCTCTACCTGCGCGACGTTGATGTAGACGGCATGGTGAGGAGCCTTTGCCGCGCCGCCGGCGTTTGGCATCGGTACGACGCCCAGACCAAGGCGTACATCCTGATGGACGCAAAGGAATACCAGCAGGATATCGCCATCACCCGCGACGAAATCACCCGCAGTTACGTGCTGCGCCACCACAACGTCGTCAGCATCGCCAACGCCATCGAGGCCCTGTTCGGCGACCGGGCCAGCTTGGTCGAGCCGGTCGAAGAAATGCCGCCGGTCGACATGGGGGGCACAAGCCGCAATCAGAGCAGTTACGGCGGCAGCGGTTATGGCGGCAGCGGTTATGGCGGCAGCGGTTACGGCGGCAGCGGTTACGGCGGCAATCGTAGTTTCAGCAGCGAGGGTTTATACAGCCGCCGCAGCGGTGGTTCTTCCCGGTCTAGGCAGGCGCAGCAGACCGATGCGCGCAAGGAAATCACCACTATCTCGCAGGCCGGGCTGGAAGCGGCGCTCGATGTCGACAGCAGCCAGGCAAACAAGCTCGAAGCCTCCGAAGTGCTCGCCACCGCGAACAAGGGGCCTGCGATCAACATCACTTACAACAAGCTGCACAACATGTTGTTGGTGCGCACGAGCGATGAAGCCGCGCTAAAAGAAATCGACAAATTCGTTGCCAGCATGGATTTGCCGCCACGCCAGGTTTTGCTGGAGATGCGCATCCTGGAGGTGGAACTGGGCAAGGATTTCCGCTCGGTGTTCGACGTCGGCGCGAGCGGCGATTCCACCTCGCGCGGACCGCAGGAACTGGGCGTCGGCAGTGGCGCGAGCGGCGGTGCGTCGGGCGCATATCCCGGCGTCGCGGGCGCGTTGGGCAATTTTGCTGCCGAAGCCGCCCCGACGGCCATCTGGCAACTGGTCAACGACAGTCTGCGTCTGCGCTTGCAACTGCTGGAGGGCGAAAACCGCGTCAACGTGCTTGCCACGCCCATGCTCGTGGCCGCCAACAACCAGCCCGCGCGGCTTTTCATCGGCGATGAACAGGTGTTGGTCACAGGCGCGAGCGCTGAGAGCATTACAGGTACCACGGGTGTTGTCAATACGATCATCGCCGTGGAAACCGAGCGGCGAAATGTCGGGCAAACCTTGATTGTCTTGCCGCGCATCAACGCCGACCGTTCGGTGACGCTCACCATCGACCAGGACAACTCCCACATCATCAGCGGCGGCGCAACGCTGCCACTGTCGCTGGGTAACGGTAATGTTCAGCAGTACGCTATCGACACGGTAAACACCGCCAACCTGCAAGTCACCGCGCACGCACGGGACGGCCTCACCGTGGCGATAGGCGGCATGATCAGCCAGCGTGTCAGCGACGCGGAGGAGAAGGTGCCGCTGCTTGGCGATATTCCCGTGCTTGGCCATCTGTTCAAGAAAACCGTGCGCGCTAATTCGCGCAGGCAACTCGTGCTGCTGATTACGCCGCACGTTCTGGAGACGCCCGAGGAAGGCGACGCGCTGGCGCGCGATAAGGAATACGCCATGCGCAACATGGACGCGGACGGTATTCGCAGCCAGCGGACCCCCGATTTTTGGCGGACGGACTCCATGTTCAATCCGAAGACCGGCCTTGCATCCGTTGTGGAGCCGCCCGCGAAGGCCGCCTCCGGCACGGCTTTGGAGACCGCCTCCGAAACCTCCTCCGGCGGGCCGGACGCCAGCCGCTTCACCGCCATCGCCCGCGCCGCCGCCGATGCCGTGCGCCGTGTCGACCCGGACGCCGCACACCCCGAAAGCGGCCTGACGCCGCTGCCCTTCCATCGCGCGCGGCAACGGCTGCCCGGGAACCAAGAATGCTGGGCGCTGCACGCTTGGCGGAAAGACGGTTTTTACGTCACGGCCCTGCGCGTCATCAATCTGGGCGAGCAGGCCGTGAGCTTCGACCCGGCACTGATTGCGGGCCGCTGGTCGGCCATCGTGGCGGAGCGCCAGCAGCTCGATCCGGTGGGCGGGAAAGCGTCCTGGACGTGGGTGTATGCGATTTCCCGCCTACCGTATGAGCAGGCCGTGAGGCAGCCATGAAACGGCGGCATGTGACGCTGGCGGTGCTTTGGGCGCTTTCCGCGCCGCTTCCGGCGCATCCGCTGGATGATGCCGGTGTCTGGATCTATGAGGGCGCGCCGCCCGAAGCGCCCGCGCAACCCAGCGCGCCTGATACGTTTTTTATCACCGTGTTTCCGGAAAATGACGGGCGCCCGCTCGCGCAGGATATCCCACCCCGGCGCACCGCGAACATGGCGCACGGCGCGGAGCCGGAAGGCCGCGCCAACGCCTGGACAGCAAGCCTCGGCTATCGCCGCGAAACACTCGACTGGAACATCGCTGGTTCAGATGGCACGCCCAACGTCTTGTCTGAACTGGACTGGGATATGGAAATGGCGGAGTTGCGCATCAATGGTGAATGGATGGCCGCCAACGGCTTCACCATTGCTGCGGAGGCGGCCTATGCCTCGGCCTTTTCCGGTGAAGTGCGGGATTCCGATTACGATCTCGATAGACGGAAGCACGAATTCTCCCGCTCTTATTCCAAGTCGCGTCGGAGCACGGTGAGCCGTCTCGCGCTGGGGTTGGGCTGGCGCATCCTGCCGCGCAGCCGCGTCGGGCTGACGCCGATGCTGGGCTATGCGTATCAGGAGCAGGATCTGCGCGCCAGGCATGGGCGGCAGGTTCTCAGCGAACCGTGTGTTTTTTGTGACGCCGACGCCGACGGCATCGGCGGTGACATCATTACTCCCCCGGTTGATACTCGGCTCACCGGGTTGGACATCCACTATCAGCCGCGCTGGCACGGCCCCTGGCTGGGTCTGCGGCTCGATGCGCACATCGGAAGCCGGTTCGACCTGCACATCGGGGCAAAGTATCAATGGTTCAGCTACCGTGCCAATGCCGACTGGAATCTGCGCGAAGATTTCAGGCATCCCCGCAGCTACACGCACCACGGCGACAGCCGCGGCTGGCAATGGGAAATTGGCGCGCGATGGCGGCTATCAGAGCAAAGCGCCATCACGTTTACCGTGGATCAGCACCAGCAACGCTTGGAAGGTGGTACGGATCGCACTTTTTTCGCCAACGGCACAACAACGAAAACCCGCCTCAACGCGGTGAATTGGGATAGCTGGGGCGCGGCCCTGGGCTATCGCGTGGAGTTCTAAGGAAATGCTGATCAGGCCGTCGTTATTGCGAGCGGAGTGCGGCAATCTAAAAAGACGCATGGATTTGCGTATATGCGATTTCCAGACCGCCTTGCAAAGATGCCGTGGAATGGTCATGAAACAAAAATATGTGTCGACAGTAATAATTTCTGCATTTTCTGTGCCGGTTTCAATATATGGGATTGGTACTCTGCGCATCATCGTGTATTATGCCATGGCTTTGTGCGTCATTGATCAGGGCGCGCGGGCTGCAAGCTTCGATGCGGCAGGGGGTGAAACATCGCAAACGGTTGTGCGTCATTCTTTGCCTATTTTATGTATACAGCATGGAGTGATCTTGATGCACAAATATACGCTACTGGCGCTGTTTTCAGCGTTTTCCGCACCGCTCGCGGCGCATCCGGCAGGTGATGCAAGCATCTTCGTGTATGACGATGCCCGCGCCGGGGTCAGGACGCAATCCGGGGCGAAAGCCTTGCCGGAAATGACAGGACAATTTAAAGGGCCTGGTTCGTCTTTCATGGCGTTGCTTTCGGAGACAGGCGAGCGCCGAACTACGCTGAACGTTCTGGCCCAGAACACCGCGGAGGCAAATGCCGGGGCGGATGTGGGGGACACCGCAAATTTGAAGGATGGCGCGAATCCGCGCAAGTGGGGCGCCTCGTGGGGCGCCTCCCTCGGTTATCGTCATGTGAGTCTCGATTTCAATATCGGCTTTCCTGGCGGCGCTCCTGACGTTCTCTCGGAACTGGAATATGATGCGGAGATGACAGAGCTTCGCGTAAACGGCGATTGGAGGGCTGCGAACGGCCTTACCGTTACCGGGGAAGCGGCCTACGCCTACGGATTTTCCGGTGATGTGCGGGATTCCGATTACGCTTTCGATGGGCGGCAAGGCGAATTCTCGCGCTCCAATGCCAGAACACATGGCAGCACGTCAAGGCGTCTCGCGTTTGGAGCGGGTTGGCGCGTCCCGTTGCCGAACAACCGCATCGGGGTGACGCCGTTGGCCGGTTATACATATCAGGACCAGGACTGGCGCAGCCGCCATGGTCGACAGACCGTCAGCGAGCCGGGTCTCGTTGGCGGCATCAATGTTCCTCCGGTCGGCTGGCGGCTTTCTGGGCTGGACTCGCATTACAAACCGCGCTGGCACGGCCCTTGGCTGGGGGTACAGCTCGATGCGAATCTCGCAAGGCAGTTCGATTTACGGTTCGGCCTGAAGCACCAATGGTCCCGCTACTATGCCGAAGGCGAGTGGAATCTGCGCGAGGATCTCAGGAAAACCAGTTTCAAGCATCATGGCGATAGCAGGGGCTGGCAAACGGAAATCGGCGCGCTCTGGCGGTTCTTGCCGAACAACGCCATTGCCTTCACGCTGGATTGGGGCAAACAGCGGCTGACAAATGGTTCGGATCGTAAGTTTTTCACCGATGGCACGACGACGAAGATTCGTCTCAATGAAGTGAATGCGGAAAGCTGGGCCGCATCGTTGGGCTATCGCATGGATTTTTAAGGGCGCCTCATGATCGTACTCCTCCTTCCTGTTTCCTGCCTGATGCCGCGTGACAAAGGCGGTTCCTGTCATGAACGATTCAAGCGCCCGCCGTAACTCGCCGCGGGAAGCGGATCGTTCTCCATCGATGCCGATAAGCATTCAGGAGGGGATTCATGTCTTCCGCCCAAACCATTCTTCAACCAGTTCCGCGTCACGCCGGAGACGCGGACGCCGCTAACCCGTCCCCGGACGCCGCGCAGGTTTCGCGTCTGCGCGCGTTGCCTGACAAGGTCGGTCAGATCCTGCTCGGCAAGGAAGGCGCCGTGCGCCTCTCGTTCGCCTGCCTCATCGCGGGCGGTCATCTGCTGATCGAAGATTTGCCGGGCATGGGCAAGACCGTGCTCGCGCACGCGCTTGCCCGTGTCGCCGGGTTGCAGTTCAACCGCGTGCAATTCACCAGCGACATGTTGCCGGGCGATCTCACCGGCGCGGCGGTGTTCGACCGCAACAAGGGCGAATTCGTCTTTCACCCCGGCCCGATTTTCACTCAGGTGCTGCTTGCCGACGAAATCAACCGCGCCTCGCCCAAAACCCAGTCGGCCCTGTTGGAAGCGATGGAAGAGCGGCAGGTCTCGAACGATTGCGAGAGCCGTCCCTTGCCCCGGCCCTTCTTCGTCATCGCCACACAGAACCCGGTCGATCAACTCTCCACCAACCCGCTGCCGGAAGCGCAGCTCGACCGCTTTCTGATGCGTCTCTCGCTCGGCTATCCGGATATGGCGGCAGAGCTGGAAATCCTGCGCGGCGAGGATCGGCGGGCGTTGCTCGAACGCACCGAACCAGCGCTGGATGCCGGGCTGCTCCTCGCCTTGCAGGCACAGGCGCGAGCCGTCCATGCCGCTGGGCCGCTGCTCGCCTACATCCGCGCGTTGGCCGAGCACACCCGCCACGGCGCGGGACTCGCCTACGGCCTGTCGCCACGCGGCGCGCAGGCCCTGCTTGCCGCCGCCCGCGCCTGGGCGCTGCTCGACGGGCGCGACCACGCGCTGCCTGGCGACGTGCAGGCGGTGTTCCCCGCCGTCGCCATACATCGACTCGGTCTGGGCGACGCGCGCGGGGCTGGCGCGGCGGCGCGCGAACTACTGGCCGCTGTGCCATTGCCATGAGCGGGGAAGGGAAGCATCGGCAACAGATTTCCGGCAGGGTTTCAAATCCGGGAGCGCAATTTGTTTTTACTGGCAATGGGTATTGACATCAAGTTGCGAACAGCCTCAAGCTTTGCGCCTCCCTGGACAAAGGGATCACAAAGAGGAGGCATGGTTTCCATGATGAATTTAGTGCCACGAATCGTTCTTCTGCCTACCGCCGCTGGTGTTTTCTGGTGCACGGCGGTGCTGGCGCTGCTGGTGACAGCGATCAACTATGGCAACAACCTTATATTCGCACTTGCCTTCCTGCTGCTGTCGGTCTGGGTTCTGGCGGGTTGGCAATGCCGCCGGAGCCTCTCTGGGCTGGAATGGCTGCCCTCGCCCGCGCCGGAAGCGTTCGCGGGCGAGGCGTTGCGCATCTCGGGCAGCGTCCGCGCCCGGCCAGGTTGGCGGCATGACCCGATGATGCTGTGCGCCGGGCGGGGACGTCATCGCCATTTCGGTCCCGTCACGCGGATGCCGGAAACCGAGGCGCCCGAATTGTCCTTGCCCGCGCCTGCGCGCGGACGGCAACGGATCGGGGACTTGCAGCTTTTCTCGCTTCATCCGCTCGGCCTGTGGCGGGCGCGGCGGGCGCTGCCCGAGGTGACGGCGCTCGTCTACCCGCATCCGGCGGGCGAGCGGCCGTTGTCCGGCAACGCGCCCAGCCCGGCGCACCGACGGCAGGAATCGGGTGATTTCCAGGGTGTCCGGGCTTACGCGCCGGGCGACTCAAAGCGCCGGATCAACTGGCGGATTTATGGCCGCCGGGACGAACTGGCGGTCAACAGCTTCGACGGCGGCGCGGGCGGGCGGGCGTTGTGGCTGGATGCCGCCGCCTGCGAGGGCGACCTGGAAACCCGTCTGTCGCAGTTGTGTCAATGGGTCGTCGCCGCCGAACGGCAGGGGAAGGAGTACGGCCTGCGCTTGGGGAATGGGCAGGATTACCCGCCTGGGCGGGGACGCGCCCATTACCGGGACTGTCTGGCGCGCCTGGCGCTGTACGGAGAACAGACCGCGGCGGGGCAGGGCAGCGCCCCCTGTGTATCGCAAGGAGCCGCCTCATGAACGACAGGGTCATAATGGACGTCCCGGCGGACACGTTTGTGGAAACGCCGCAGAAAACCTTGTCGGAAGCCGGGGCCGCCGAGGGTCTGCCGGTATTGCGCACGCGAGAGTCCTCCCGCAACCTGCTGATGTCCATGGTGTATAGCTTCGGCATCGCCTGCGCCACGGGCATCGTGCTGCTGCTGCCGTTCGGGAACGAGCATCTGGTGCTGGTCGCGCTGGTTGCGCATCTGGTTTCCGGCGCGCTCGCGCTGGTGTTTTTCATTCCCTTCCTTTTCGCGCACCTGAGCGGCGCCAAGGAACCGCTCTTGCATCTTGTCATGCCGTGGCGGCTGCTGCACCGGCTGTACAAGGGCGAACCGCTTTACCATCGCCTGCTCGGCTACTTCCTGATGTGGTGCCTGACGCTGACGATCGCCACCGGCCTGGCGATTGCCGCGCCCGCCATTTCCTATCTCTCGGGGCAGCCCGCGATCCTGCCCTATGGCGTCGGCCCCGCGCTGCTGCGGCTGCACTTCACCTTCTCCGGGCTGTTCGTCTTTTTCGTGCTGCTGCATTTTCCGAAAAGGGCATTGCCATGAGAATGAAATTTCCAACGCATTTTTTCGCCCTGCCGCTGGGGCGCTTCCTGCTCGCACTGGTTTGCGCGCTCCTGCTCGCGCTGGCGCTCGGCTGGCTGTTGCCGCCGCCCGTCGACCTGGGCGTGACGCCGGAGAAGGATTTGCCGCTCTACTCGAACCCTTTCGGCAAGGTGCATTCGCCTTTCTACCCCGCCGAATTGTCGACGCCGGACGGCAAGCTCGTTAACTGGCGGGCCGTGCAAGGTGCGCTGAACTGTGGCGAGTGCCACCTGAAAGAGACGCTGGAGTGGGCGACCTCCATGCACGCCATCTCCGATCTCGACCTGGTCTATGACAGCACAGTGCAGGAAAACACCCTCGCCAGCCGCGCCGGAAAGGCGGGGCACGGAATGGAAAAAGGGCGTTGGTGCGAGTCCTGCCACAACCCGCTCGGCGTCCTGACGGGCGCGGTCACGCCCGCCAACAGTGTGCAGGAGATTGAGACGATGGAAGAAGGCACCGCCTGTGTCGTTTGCCACGCCGTCAACCGCGCTGAACCGCTGGCGGGCAATGGCGCGCTGGAAATCGACATCAACGGCATTTTCCGCTATTCGCACCCGGCGCTGATTGCCGCCGCGCCCTCGCGCCACGCCCGCGACATGCGCGCGCGCCGCAGCCAGCCCCTGATGAGCGACAGCGCCCTGTGCGGCGCGTGCCACACGGAAATCCGCCCCACCTCGGTCAATGCGATGACGCCGCCGCTGAACCTTCAGGACACCTACAGCGAATGGCGGCAGTCGCCCTATGCCAAGGCGGGCATCCAGTGCCAGGATTGCCACATGGCCGCCGACCCGGCGGGCTTCGTCGCCGCCCTGAAGCGGGGCGAGCGGCCCAAGAAAACCGTGTCGCACCGCTTCGTGGGCAATAACTACTTGCTCTCCAATACCGGATTGCCCGCCAATTTACTTTCCGCCCTGCGCGGCGGTTCGCCGCCGGGACTCAACCGCCTTTACGACCGCGCCACCTTCAAAAAAGAACTGGGCAGGACGAACGAAGCCGTCGTCGCGCTCCTGCGGGAAGCCGCCGAACTGCAAGTGGACGCCGTGCCCAGCACGCCGAGGGATGGGGCGCCGCGTCTGCGGGTTCTCGTGACCAACGCGGGCGCGGGCCACGCGCTGCCGACCGGCCCGCTCGACCAGCGTTACCTGTGGCTCGAAATAGAGGCGAAGGACGCCATGGGCAATACCGTGTTCCACCAAGGCAAGTTCGACGAAAAAAAGGGCGAGGAAGACCCCAATGCCGTGCGCTGGATGAAGGAAGTGTACGACACCAGTGGCCGCCCCGAGCGCCGTCACCTGCTCTTCGACGCTTACACGCTCTACTACACGCGAAAACCGATTTCGCCGCGCCAGACCGACACCGTGGATGTTCGCCTCGCCCTGCCGCCGGATGTGCGAGGCCCGGTGACGGTGGATGTTCGCCTCTGGTACCGGATCGCTGTGCAGGACATCCTCCAGAACATCGAAAACCAGGGCATGGGCAAGGTCGACGTCATCATCCCGCCGCTTCTTCTGAAAGAAGTGCGTCACGAACTTGCTCCGCGCGCGCTAAGCGTCCATGGCGGCGGCAACGCGCGGGGAGAAAAATCATGAACGATCGGTCGAGTAAAATCTCCCGCCGGGCGGCGCGTTTTCCGAGCCTCGTGGAAACCCTGGCGCTTGTTCTGCCCGCCGTCGCCGCCATTGCCATGGGCGCGCGCCTGATTGCCGGCCTTCCCAATGGCGAGGACGCGAACTATGCCCGCGCCCGCGACGACATCCGCGCCCTGCGCAGCGTGATGCTTCTCAGCTCCCACGGGATGCCCGACACTGAAACCGGGCTGCGCGCGCTCGTCGCCCGGAAGGAGATTCCCTTCCTGCCGCAAGACCCCTGGGGGCGTCCCTACCAGTACCGCAATCCAGGTAAGGAATACGCCTACGAGCTTTTTTCTCTTGGCCCCGACGGCGTGGAGAGCAAGGACGACGTAATCGCTTGGAATCTCCACGGCGGGCGATGATGGGGATGACTTTTGCGCTTTCTCCGCTGCTTTCGTCCGCGCCTGTAGCCGGAAGAAGCTGCGCGGGCTGGAGCCTCGCCCTGCTGGCGCTGGCGCTGGCAAGCCATGCGCCCGCCCTGCCTCTAGCTGCGTGGCCCGCACTGCTCCTCGCGCTGTGTAGCCGGGGATTGCCGCCACGACCCTGGGCGCCAATCCTGCGGCTCGTCCTTTTCGGTGGAGCCGTGGTCACCGCCGGGCTGGTCTTCGGCTGGACGGACAGCCAGACGATACGTCTCGCGCTGCTCCTCGTGCTGGCGCTTAAATGGGCCGAAGCGTGCGTCGCGCGGGAATTCGTCCTGCTCGCGGGCGGGTCGCTGCTCGCGGGCGCGCTCGGCCTGCTGCACTGGAATGAATGGACGGGTCTCGCGCTGATCGCGCTCCTGCCGCTCCTCGCGCTGGGCGTGCTGGAAACCGCGGCGGAAGCGGAAATGCGCGGCGGGCAACCGGAACCCTTCCTGTCCGCCCTTACGGCGGGGCGGCGCGTCGGCGCGCGCGTGCTGGCCAGACTCGGCGGCAACCTGGGCCGTCTCGCGCTGGCCCTGCCGCTTGCAGTCGCGCTGTTCATCTTCTTCCCGCGCATACCGGGGCCGCTTTGGGACATCGGCCTCAGCTTCGGCCTGCCGCTGCCAGTCTCGCTGGAAAAATCCAGCCAGGGGCTTGGCGTCTCCACCCGCCTGAAACCCGGGCAAAGCCAGGCCCAGTCCGGCGTCTCCGAAAGTGCCCCGGTACTGATCGCCGAATTCGAGAACTGGGTACCGCCGACGAGCTTGCTTTACTGGCGCGGGCCGGTCTATTACGAATTCGACGGGCGCGAATGGCGGCTCGGCCCGGAATACGAAGCAGGGCAGGGGCGCTCGCTCATGCGGCGCGGCTGGACGAAAGGCGGTGCCTTTTCCGCGACGCTGGCGAGGAAATCGAACGAAATCACCTACACCGTGCGCCTCACCCCGCACGACCGCCTCTGGCTTTACGGGCTGGATCTGCCCGCCGCGCTCGATGCCGAATCCTTCATCAGCACCGACTGGCAAGTGCTCGCCCATCGCCCTGTGGAAGCGGAAACCCGCTACCGCCTGAAATCCTGGCTGGAGTGGGAAGCGGGCGGCACGCTCGACGAAGCACTGCGTTTGCGCGCGTTGGCCCTGCCCGAAGTCGGCAACCCCCGCTTGCGGGCGCTCGGCGCGAAACTGGCCGCGCAGCCGCCGGACGCGCGCGTCGTCTCTGCCCTCAAGATGCTCCTGGAAAACGGCTACAACGTACGCGATCGCTTCACCTTCCGTGAAGGGCCGGATGCGCTCGACGAATTCTGGTTCGACACCCGCGAAGGCAATGCCGACCTCTACGCGGGCGCGTTCGTCTACCTGATGCGCGCCGCCGGATTGCCCGCGCGGCTCGTCACCGGCTACCGGGGCGGCAAACTGATGGCGCTCACCGACTACGTCATCGTCAAAAAAAACCACGCCCACGCCTGGGCGGAAGTCTGGGACGAGGCGCGGGGCTGGCGGCGCATCGACCCTATCGGCATGATCGCGCCGGAACGCTTCGGCAACGCCAGCAAACAGGCGATCGCGCCCAAACCCTCGGCAAGCGCCGCGCCCAAACCGCCGCCGCAACAGGCCGCGCGCCGACAGACCACGAACAACGCGTCCCGGCAGGCACCGCCCGCGCCGCCCAGTGGTGCGCCCGTCGCCGTGAAAGTGCCCAGCCCCGGACTGGACGACTTTTTCGCGCGCTGGATTTTCCGGCTCGACGGTGAAACACAGCAATCGCTGCTTGCCGGGCTGGGCGAAAAACTCGGCGGCACGCTGGGCGGCAAATTCGCCTGGGTTTGGCTGCTGATCGGCGCGGCGCTCTCCAGCGCGCTCGTGCTCGGCATCGGGCAGGCAATCGTCTGGCGGCGGGAAGCCCGTAGCCTGCCGCCGCCCCAACGGCACTGGAACCGCATTGGCCGCCTGCTCGCCCGCCGTGGCTTCTTGCAGGCCGCCTGGGAATGCCCGGCTAGCTTCGCCTGCCGCGTCGCCGCTGTCCGCCCGCTCTGGGCAGACGCCTTGCGCGCCCTGGCAGACGCCTATACCGGCTGGCGCTATGCTCCCGCACAGCCGGACGCTCCCCGGCGCGTCGAAACCCGCGCCCGAAAACTTCAAAACCTGATCCTGGCCGACACTGCCGCGCCCCGGCCAAAACCGGAGACACCCTGAGGATTCGCCATGCTCCAGATCTTCCGCGTCTTCCTGTGCACTTGCTTCACCCTCCTGGCCGCGCCCGCATCGGCCGCGCCCGACGGCGCAGCCGTCATCGCCGAAATCCTCCAGCGCGGCGAGGCTGCCGTCGCTGCCTACGATCCCGCCCGCTCGCTCGCCACCGCCAGCGAATTCTCATCGCTCTACTTTGACCGCTTCGAGGCGCTGGAGCTGGATCTGGGCCTGCGCGACGCCGGGTTGAAAAACGAACTGGAAGTCCTCTTTGGCGCGCTCAACGGCAGCGCCATGCGCGGCGTACCGCGCGAGCGGCTGGAAAGCGCCTGGCGCGACCTGAAAACAAGACTCGCGGATGCCCAGGCCCTTTACGGCGATGCCGCCCGTGCGGACGATGGTAGCGCCATCTTCCTCAAAGCCTTTCTCATCCTGCTGCGCGAGGGGGCTGAAGCCTTGCTCGTCGTCAGCGCGCTGGCTGCCTGGCTGCGCCGCTCCGGCGCGGCGGACAAGGAATGGGTCATCCACGCGGGCGTCGCCGTGGCGATACCCCTGTCCATCCTTACCGGATGGGCCGTCGACACCCTGCTCCAGCGCATCGGCGCGCCACTGGCGGTTGTGGAAGGCGTCACCATGCTCGCCGCCAGCGCCATGCTCTTCTACGTAAGCTGCTGGCTCTTCGCCAAACGCGAGGCCCGGCGATGGGAAGAATGGATCGCCGGACAAATGGAAACCGCCCTTGGCGCCGGGTCGCTGCTGGCGCTCGGCGGCACTGCCTGCCTCGCCGTTTACCGGGAAGGCGCGGAAACCGTCCTGTTCTACCAGGCGCTCGCCGTCGGCGCTTCCGGGCAGGAAAACGCCATCTACGCTGGATTCGCCCTTGCCATCCTTACCCTTGCCGCGCTCTACTTCGCCCTGCGCCACGCCGCGCTTCGCCTGCCCTTCGGCCTGTTCTTTGGCGCGACCTCCGTGCTGCTCTATGGCCTCTCCATCGTTTTTCTCGGCCAGGCCATCGTCGAACTCCAGGCCGCTGGCTGGATGGCCAGCATCTACCTGCCGGGCTTCCCGCAAATAAGCTGGCTAGGCATCGCCCCAAGCGCCCAAAGCCTGGGTGCGCAAACCCTGCTGCTGCTCCTGCCCCTCATCTGGCTCGCGTACCGCCGTTTCGGCAAAAGCGCCGCCGCTACCGCGCCGGTTTCCTGAAACTGCATCCCATCCCATCATAACCGGAGAACCACCCATGAAATCCGTCGCATCCTCTATTGCCCTGCTCACCTTGACCGCCGCACTCACCGCCTGCGAAAAAGAAGTCCGGAGCGTCGAATGGTACAAGGCAAACGATGTTGAACGCATGTCCGTCATCGTCGAATGCAAATCGAATCCCGACAAACTGAACAAGACGGAAAACTGCATCAACGCCAAGAAAGCCAATCGGGAAATACTCAATCCGGGCCGATGAGGAAGAAATCCTGGCTGCCGACCGTGCGTCGCGTGCGCGCGGCGGCGGCAGATAAACGTCGAAACGCGCCATCAGAGCGCCCGCCATTCATCCAGCAGCAGGCCTTCTTTTTCGACGATGGCATTGTATGCGTCGATGAATACTGCATGCTCTGCCTTCCAGCGCGCTTCCTGTTCCCTGCGCACGACTTCCCGCAAATAATTGTTGCAGACCTGTGAAATATTGATGTGCAAACGTTTCGCGGCGTCCAGAACATCCGCGCTCAGGCTCAGGTTCGTGGCGCGCTTGCCGGTATTCCGGGTGGAGGCGAGTGTCGATGAAGTACTGGACATGGCGGAGCGGTGCACTGGTGATGCGCATTTAACAGTGCGCATCACTGTAGCACAATTCTTCCGGCTGGGATATCCTCACGCCACCCGCCTCTCCCGCGCCTCGCTGCCGAGCCGGTTGATGCCGCTCACCAGAGCGCGGATCGAGGCGGTGACGATGTTTTCGTCGATGCCTACGCCGTAACGCCCGCCGCCGCCGCTTGTGCCCGCAAGCTCAAGGAAGGCGCAGGCGCGGGCGTCGCCGCCGTCCAGGCTGGCAGAGATCGACTGCTCCTCGAAGCTGCGCACCTGCACGGCGATACCGACCTGGCGCAGTGCATGCACGGCGGCGTCGATGGGACCGTTGCCTTGTCCGGTAAGAGTCTGGCGCAGGCCGTCGATGTCAACGGTCAGCTCAATGCCCTGCTGACGGCCTTGTTCGCGCAAATGGTGCTCGACGTAGCCCACCGGCGTTTGCGGCGCGAAATAGGCGCGGGAAAAAAGCTGCCAGATTGCCTCGGCGCTCATCTCGCCACTGGTTTCAGTCTCGCGCTGTACCTCGCGCGAAAACTCTACTTGCAAACGGCGGGGCATGGCGATGCCGTAGCGGGTTTGCAGCAGCCAAGCAATGCCGCCCTTGCCGGATTGGCTGTTCACGCGAATGACGGAGTCGTAGCTGCGTCCGATGTCAGCGGGGTCGATGGTGAGATAGGGCAAAGTCCAGGGCGCGTCGGGCTGCTGCACGGCGAAACCTTTTTTGATGGCGTCCTGGTGCGAGCCGGAAAAAGCGGTGAATACGAGATCGCCCGCGTAGGGGTGGCGGGGGTGGATCGGCATGCCCGTGCATTGCTCGAAAGTGCGCGCCACCGCGTCGATGTCCGGGAAATCCAGCCCCGGCGCGATGCCCTGCGTATATAAATTGAGCGCGAGCGTCACGAGGTCGACGTTGCCGGTGCGCTCGCCGTTACCGAACAGACAGCCCTCGATGCGGTCGGCCCCGGCCATGAGGCCCAGTTCGGCGGCGGCGACGCCCGTGCCGCGGTCGTTGTGGGGATGGAGCGACAAAACGATGCTGTCCCGTCGGGCAAGATGACGATGCATCCACTCGATCTGGTCGGCGTAGTGGTTGGGCGTGGAAAGCTCGACCGTCGCGGGCAGATTGATGATGACCTTGTTGCTGGGCGTCGCCTCCCAGGCTTCTGTCACGGCATCGCACACTTCGCACGCGAATTCCAGTTCCGTGCCGGAAAAGGTCTCCGGGCTGTATTCAAGCACGATTTCCGTATCGGAGATGTCCTCCGCCAATTGGCGGATGCGCCCGGTTGCCGTCGTGGCAAGCTCGATGATCTCATCCCGTGTCATGCAGAACACCACCTCGCGGAATGTGGGCGAGGTGGCGTTATACACATGCACGATGGCGCGGCGGGCACCCTTGAGGGCCTCCATCGTGCGGACGATGATCTCGTCGCGCGCCTGCGTGAGCACTTCGATAGTAACGTCGGGCGGGATATGATCGCCCTCGATGAGATGGCGCACAAAATCGAACTCCGTCTGTGACGCGGCCGGGAAACCGACTTCGATTTCCTTGAAGCCGATTTCGCACAGCGTGCGGAACAGGCGCATCTTGCGCTCTATGTCCATCGGTTCGAACAGCGCCTGGTTGCCGTCGCGCAGATCGGTGCTCATCCAGACCGGCGCGCGTTCGATGGGGCGATCCGGCCACTGCCGGTCAATGAGGCGGACGGGCGGAAAAGGGCGGTACTTACTGGCGGGGTTAGAGAGCATTTTGGATTCCTTTGGCGTTGCCGATTGATTAAGGATAGAGGCAGCACGCCATATTACGCATTTGCCGTGGTAGGCGATTGCAATGTTCAGGCAGATTACAGTATGCCGTGAATGATTATTTCGTCAAAACTCGGCTTGGTGAAATAATCTGCTTTTTATCGTGCAGACAACGCGGAGACCGCCATGGAATTCGACCGCTACGACCGCCAGATACTCGAAATCCTGCAACGGGAGGGGCGCATCAGCAACCAGGAACTCGCCGAGCGCGCCAGCCTTTCCCCTTCCGCCTGCCTGCGCCGCGTGCGCGCGCTGGAAGAATCTGGTTTCATCACCGGCTACCGCGCGCTATTGGACGCTCGCCGCCTTGGTCTCTCGCTCACCGCGTTGCTTCACATCTCCATGGACAGCCACACCCCCGAACGTTTCGCTCATTTCGAGTCCGAAATTGCCCGGCTCGACGCCGTGCTCGAATGCCTGCTCATAACCGGCCAGAGCGCCGACTACCAGTTAAAGGTTGTCGTCGTGGACATGGACGCCTATCAAGAGCTGCTCTTGCAGCACATCACCCGCATCAAGGGCGTCTCTGGCGTGCATACCAGCTTTGTATTGCGGCGGGTGATGGATAATACGGCCCTGCCGCTGAGGTGATATTCAATGATGAATGTCCATGGGGGCTTGATGTTTTGTTCGTAAACTTCTAGAGTCAAGGGGACATCGCATTGCGAACGGTTTCCCATGGGTTTGCAGGCGGCCGGAAAGCGGCGATTTATGACGAAAAGGAGATGTCGTGGGAGCATTAGCCCCTTACCATAAACCGGCACGGCGGCGCACGGCCCTGGATCAACGACTCAGGAACTGGGTCAACTCGGGCGAGGCGCAGAATGCCATACGGGCAGCGGTCGATGCTGTGGAAGATTCGATCCTGTTTCTGAACCAAGCGCGGGAGGCAAAGCGGGAAAAGCTGCGGCAGCCGATCACTTTATAAGATGGGGCGATTGCCGACGGTCTTTACGGTTTTCCCATACAGCGTCGAAGGGCTTGTCCAGCGCCTCGCCAGCGGTTCCGGGCAGACTGCGCCGGAAGATGTCAGCAAGAAAATACACGTTTCCTACTTTAAAAGATATTTCGATACCCTGAAAGCGGCCACGGTCGTCGTGGAACCCGGCTATATCGACCGGGATTATCTTGAAGATCACGCGGCATATTATGATCGCTGCTTCCAGGACTACAAGCGGCGCACGCAAAGGCTGCATTTTTTCAGCGAAGCCTTCACCCAGAAACAATTCGCGCGGTTGTTGCGGGATCTTTCCGCCGAACCAGGCTACGACACATTGCGCGAATCCTATCTGGGCTTCATCGTGGTCAAGCCGTTACCGCAAACAATCATTGGCCGTACCTGTCTCAAGACTTACGACCTTGACGGCGGACGCCGCAGATTTCCGTGCCTGCACAATTACTGCGTCAATTTGTATGGTCTGGCGCTGGAAGTTCAAAGCCTGCCTTACCAGGAACAGGATACCGTTGTCGCCGCCTGCGCCACCAGCGCGTTATGGACGTGCTTTCACGGCACTGGCAGGCTTTTCCAGCATAAAATTCCCGCGCCCTTCGAGATTACCAAATGGGCCGAAGATTACATTCCGGAAAGCCCGGACGTTGGTGCGCGCGTCCTTCCCAACAATGGCTTGACATATGCGCAGATGGCCTATTCCATCCGCCGCGTCGGACTCGAACCTTTCGTGGACGCCGCGTGTGGACGCCATTGGCTCAATGGCATTGTGTATGCGTACTTGCAAGGCAGGATACCCTCCATCCTGCTGGCCGACCTCGTCGATCACGAAGCGGAACGCAATGGTGAAATCCGGCAGATGGGTGGGCACGCCATCGCGCTGGCGGGCTTTTCCCTCGGCGATGCCAGGGCAATGGAATACGGCAAGACGGGCTTTTTACTGCGCGCCAGCCGGATCGACCATATCTATGGCCACGACGATCAGGTCGGCCCGTTTGCGAGAATGGCATGGAAAAAAATCCACTCTCCCTCCAGTGACGCGCAAGCCGCCGACGAAGCCGAATGGCTCGAAACCTCCTGGCGCGGGAAAGGCCGCGTTTATGCCATTCCCAACCACATTCTTTTGCCGCTTTATCACAAAATCCGTATCCCCTTTACGGTCATACACGGCGCGATGCTGGCGCTGGATGTTTTTCTGGAGCGCGCGCGGGTAAAAAACATGCCTGGCCTGAACCGGGCGGAATGGGATATCTTTCTCACCACCTGCAACGATTACAAAACAACCATCCGAAAAGACTATAAAGACGCGGGTATCGACATCGCGCCATCACTTCTGGCGACGCTGCCCCGTTTTCTCTGGCGCGTAATGGTTCGTGTCGACGAAGAATTACAATTGGATTTCCTGTTCGACGCTACGGGAATCGAACGGCACGACTTGTTCGTTCACGCCGTTTCGACGAGAAAGGGGTATGCACAAATACTGGAAGTCACGGCGTCCGAAATGCAATCCATGCCTTATGGCTGGTTCCATAATCTGCCCGTGCAGACCCGGGCGGTATTGAAATGGTTTTCACGCGGCGAGGAAACCGCCTGAAACGGCGGCGAATCATCTTCCGTGAACCGTGATGCTGGGCGGACGGCATCGGGGCGGGGCGGCCATCATGACCGCCCCGCCGCCGTTTACACCTTGAAATGTCCGATGTCGCGGTTGAGTTTGTCTGCTTCGGCCTTGAGCGAGGCGGCCATTTGCGAGACGCCCTGGGTGACTTTGTCGGCATCGCTGGCGATTTGGGCCGAGGCGTTGACCTGCCCGGCCATGGATTGCGCCGCCGTGGCTTGTTCGGTGGCGGATTCAGCAATGGTGTTGACGTTTTCAACCAGCGAGCGGGTAATGCTTTCGATGTCGTCCAGGGCTTCGCCCGCGTGACCGGAGGCTTGCGCGCCGCGCAGGGTTTCTTCGACGACCGCGCCAATGGCCGTGCGCACCGCGCTGACGCCAACGGTGATCTCGCTGAGTATCTTGCCGATTTCGTCGGCGGAGTCGGCGGATTGTTCGGCCAGTTTGCGCACTTCGTCGGCGACGACGGCAAAGCCGCGCCCGACTTCCCCCGCGCGTGCGGCCTCGATGGCAGCGTTGAGCGCGAGCAGGTTGGTTTGTCCGGCAATGGCGCCAATGCTGGCGACGACGGTTTCAATTTTGCGCGAATGCTCGGTCAGGCGTTCGACTTCGGTCAGCGAGGATTCCACCCTGGCCTTGACGGCGTGGATGGAGTCGATGACGCCATGGACGACTCCCTTGCCGTAGGTCACTTTATCCGCCGTTTCGCCAACCCGTTCGTTGGCCACGCCCGAAGCTTGGGCAACCTGTTCGATGGCTGCTGAGAGTTCCTCGATGCTGCGGCTGACCTGCGAGGCGTTGGAGGACAAGTGGTTGACGTTGCCAGTGAGGGATTGCACGCCCGCCAGCGCGTTGGCGGCGGCATTGGTGACGGTGGTCGAGGATTCGCGGATGGCTTCGACCAGTTTCTTCATGGCTTCGAGAGTATTGTTGATGTGGCGGGCCAGTGCGTCGATTTCATTGCGCGAACCGGTTTCGGTGGCCAACGCTTGGCTGAGATCGCCTTTGCCCATGCGGCTGAGGGCCTGGATGAATTGCCCGATGGGTTTCAACTGGCGGTGTATGAGCCACCACAGGCACAGCACCATCGCCAATATCGTGACCGCCAGCCCGGCGAAGAACCAATTGATGATCTGGTCATAGACGGCGGTATATTCCTCCATGGGCGCCGAGGCGACGACGATCCAGTGCAAGTCGGGGATTTCGCGGAATACGCCGATTTTTTCTTCCGTGCCCCCGTCCGGCGTGGTCCAGTTATAGAACGCGGAGCCAGTTCTTTGTTCGAGCGTCTGTTTGAGGAATGGCTGGAGGCTCTCGGGGGCGGCGCCCAGGGGCTGCGAGCGCAAGGTGGGATGCAAAACGAATTGCGCTTCCTTTTGGTCGCCGCTAGGCAGGGAAATGATGAAGGGGTAGCCCGTCCTGCCGAGAACGATTGCGCTCAGCCGTTCTTCCAGGGTCTTGAGGCTTTCTCCGACGTCGACCCGGACACTGAGCGCGCCGATGACTTTGCCGTTTTCGCCCCGCAAGGGTTGCACCGCCAGTGCATAGTGTCTGCCGCTGCGCTGTATGGTGCCGAGGTGCAAATCGCCTGCGAGTACCTTATTTGCATATTCGTCGGTGAGGACTTCGCCGTCGCGGTATTGACCAGCGGCGTTTTTGAGCAGGGTCGTGCCGCGATACAGGCTGCCGTTGTCCGCGAGCAGGAAGGCGACGTCGACCAAGGGATTTTTCTCTTTGTAGGCCAGCAGGAAACGCTGGTTGCCGATGCCGCGGATGTCGTTGCCGAACATGAGTTCCGGCCTGGGGATACCGCCGACGATGACGGTCTCGCCGGTGAGTCGCGCGGGGGGCAGGGCGCTTTCAACGCGCGCGAGCGCCGCACGGACATCGTGCTGCATATTCTCATCGGCATAGCCGAGGGTGAGGGAGATCAGGTCGTTTTGTGTTTGCAGGGCGCGGCCTGCCGCGGCGCGGGCAGTGCTGTGCGCCTGGGTGTATAAGGCAATGGACAGGGGCACGGTCAGCAGCAGGCAAAGGCCGATGACGCCGATGAGCACTTGGTGCGCCAGTGGAAAACGCCGGATGGTGAACATCGCAGTCTCCTGGGCTGAATGTTTCGTATTGCCGCGCGCGAGGATTCTCTTGGGAGACTTTGCGCGAGTCTGTCAATGCGGGCCGATACTGTAGCAATTTTCGCCAATATGGCCGCCATGTCTTGTTTGGCGCCGTGGGTTTTCTCACGATCCATTGGTGGTATGCGGTGCGGCAGGCGGCGTCGCGGGAGCCTGGCGCGGTTCCCTGATATGCGAAGCCGTGGTTCAGGCGAGAATTTCGTCGAGCAGGGCGAGGGTGCGCGCGGTCGCGCCCCGGTTGGCGGCGGCGAAGCGGCGGCCTGCTTCCGCCATGGCCGTGCGTGCGGTCTGGTCGGCGAGCAGGGCGAAGGCGGTGCGCATGGCCGCGTCGGCATTTTCGCAACGCCGCGCAGCGCCCGCGGCGATGGCCTCGTCGGCGGTGCGCTGGAAGTTGAAGGTGTGCGGCCCGAGCAGTACGGGGGTACCGACGGCACAAGCTTCGATGGGGTTCTGACCGCCGAAGGGCAGCCAGCATCCGCCGATGATGGCGACATCTGCCGCCGCATGGTAGGCGAACATTTCGCCCATGGAATCGCCAAGCCAGACGCGGGTTTCCGGCGGCAGCGGTTCCGGCTGTTCAGTGGATCGCCGCGCCATGGCAATGCCCCGCGCTTGCAGCATGGCGGCAACTTCGTCGAATCGCTGCGGATGGCGCGGTGTGAGGATGAGCAGGGCTTCCAGCGGCGAGTCCGCGCGGGCGCGGAGGAAGGCGTCGAGGATCAGGGTCTCTTCGCCTTCGCGCGTGCTGGCGGTGAGAATGGCCGGTCTTGCGCCGCAACGAGCGCGGAACCGGGCCGCGAGGGCAAAGGCGCTTTCGGGCGGGGCGCTGTCGAACTTGATATTGCCGGTCACGCTGATCCGGCGCGCCCCTAAGGCGGATAGGCGGGCGGCATCGGCATCGGATTGTGCGCCAACCGCCGCCAGTGCGCCCAGCGTAAGCCGGGCGAGCGCCGGTATCCGGGCATACCCCCGCGCCGAGCGTTCCGACAAACGGGCATTGGCCAGCAATACCGGCACGCTCTGGCGCTGGCAGGCCGCGAGCAGGCAGGGCCAGAGTTCGGTTTCCATGACGATACCGAATTGCGGCCGGAAGTGGCGCAGGAAGCGCGCGGCGAACGGGCCGAAATCGTAGGGCAGGTAGAGGCGCAGCACGCGCGATTCCGCGCCGAACAGGGCCTCCGAGGTTTCCCGCCCGGTTGGCGTCATGTGGGTGAGCGCCACGGAATACTCGGGGTAACGTTCGAGCAGGGCGCGGATCAGCGGCGCGGCGGCGCGCGTTTCGCCTACCGAAACCGCATGCACCCAGATCACCGGCCCCGGCGCGTGCACGCGGTAAACGCCGAAACGCTCGCACATATGCCGCAAGTAAGCCGGCTGCCGCCGCGCGCGCCAGAGCAGTTTCAGGAACACGGCAGGCAAGGCCGCCAGCCAGAGTAGGCTGTAGGACGGAAGAAGCAGGCGCTGGAAGAGTCCGGACGGCATGGGGCGGGGTTGGGCGGGATACAGGGCCGGAAGTATAATTGCAAACATGACAAACATCGCCAATATTGGAACGCCCGAGGCTTGTGGAGACACCCGCATGACGGCGTTTGGGCGGCGGCCCGTCCGAGTTGTCATCATATTTATTACACCTTCCGTCATCCTCCATGCTCCCCCACAGAATCCTCGGCGCTCCCGAGCGCGGCGTGTTTGAAGTATATGAATCCAGGCTCCAATCTCGTGCTTATACCACCGATCCGGCGCAGCGCGCGGCAGTTGAGCGGCTGCAAAGGCTTTATGCGGATCTGCTCGCTTTCAAGGCCGCCCGCCGCTCCCGGCTGCGTAAGATGCTGATTCATCCGCCCGAACCGAAAAGCGTCTATCTATGGGGCGGCGTTGGGCGCGGCAAGAGTTTCCTGATGGATTGCTTCTTCGATTCGGTGCCTTACCGGCGTAAGCGCCGCGTGCATTTCCATGCTTTCATGCAGGAAGTGCAGGACGATTTGCGCCGCTTCAATCATTCCCCCGATCCGCTGCAAAAGGTGGCCGAACGCATCGCCATGCAGACGCGCCTGCTTTGTTTCGATGAATTCCACGTCTCCGACATTGCCGATGCGATGATTCTAGGCCGTCTGTTGGAGACGCTTTTCGCGCGCGGGGTGGTTTTTGTGATGACTTCCAATTATCCGCCGGACGGTCTTTATCCGGACGGGTTGATGCGGATCAATTTCCTGCCCGCCATCGGGCTGATAAAGGCGCGCTTCGATGTACTCGAAGTCGATGACGGCGTCGATTACCGCCTGCGTGCGCTGGAACGGCTCGAATCGTGGCTGATCCCCCCGGGGGAATGGGCCGATGCGCGGCTGGCCGAAGATTTCCGCCAATTGACCGGCGTCGGGCCGCAAGCAGGGGAAATCGAGGTATTGGCGCGCCGTTTTCCCGTGCGTGGCCGTGCGCCGGGCGTGGTGTGGTTCGATTTCGATGCGCTCTGCCGCACGGCGCGTTCGCAGAATGATTATCTCGAAATCGCCCGCGCCCACCATACTGTGCTGCTGTCGGGGATTCCAGTGATGCACGCCAGCGAGGCGTCGGAGGCGCGGCGCTTCACTTGGCTGATCGACGTGCTTTACGATTTTCACGTCAAACTCATTGCCAGCGCCGAAGGCGAGGCGCATTCGCTCTACATTGGGGGAATGCATGCGAATGAGTTTGCCCGTACCGTGAGCCGCCTGATCGAGATGCGCACGCACGAATACCTCGCCGCGCCGCATCGGCGGGAAGAGCCGGAGATCGCCACATGAGCGGTTTCGTCACGCTTCCGCGCCACGGCGCTGTCTTGACGCTGGAGTACGCCTGGGTCGCCCCGGAAGGGTTGCCGGAAGATGCGCCTGTGCTGGTTTTTCTGCATGAGGGATTGGGTTGCGCCGCTTCGTGGCGGAAATTCCCCGCGGCTTTGTGCGAGCGTCTGCAATGGCGCGGCCTGGTTTATTCCCGCTACGCTTACGGCGCGTCCACGCCGCGCCCGCGCGACGAGCCTTTTCCCGGCGATTATCTGGAACGCGAAGCCCTCGGCGTACTTCCGGCATTGCTGCGCGCGCTCGAAATCGAAAAGCCGTGGCTGCTCGGGCACAGCGATGGCGGCAGTATCGCCTTGATCGCGGCGGGGAGCGATGCCGCGCGTTATGGTGGTATCGTCAGCATCGCGCCGCATTATTGCGTCGAGGAAATCTGCCTGGAAGGCATCGCGCGGGCGTGCACTGCTTATGAACAGGGCGATCTCCGCGAGCGCCTGGCGAAATATCATCGGGACGTGGATTCCGCTTTTTACGGCTGGTGCAATGCCTGGCTCGATCCGCGGCGGCGCGGTTGGCGCATCGAAAACCTGTTGAAACACATCACTTGCCCTTCTCTCGCCATCCAGGGCGCGCAGGACGAATACGCGACGCTCGACCAGATCGAGGCCATTGCGCGCCATGCGCCGCATACCGAATTGCTGGCAATCGAAGGTTGCGGCCATTTCCCTTTTCGTCATGCCGCTGAAACAGTGATCAGCGCCATTGCGGGCTTTGTCGCCCGCCATTGGAACGATGGACGATAGCGCCGGACGGCTTTCCCATCTTTTTTCGCCGCAGGGGCCGCTTGCCGCCGCCATTGCGGGGTTTCGCGCCCGCGCGCAACAAGTTGACATGGCCTTGCGCATCAGTGAGGCCATTGCCGCCAATCGCGTATTGGTGGCCGAGGCTGGAACCGGAACGGGCAAGACCTTTGCCTACCTGGCTCCCGCGCTGTTGTCGGGCGGCAAGCTTATTGTGTCGACCGGCACCAAGACTTTGCAGGATCAATTGTTCGATCGGGATCTGCCGATCATGCGCGCCGCGCTCAAGGTGCCAGTATCGATCGCGCTGCTCAAAGGGCGGGCCAATTACGTCTGCCCTTATCACCTGGAACGCAACCGCCGCGATGGGCGCTTTCTCACTGCCCAGGACGCGGCGGATTTGCGCGCCATTGCCCGTTTCGCGCAGTCGGCGCATAGCGGGGACAAGGCCGAATGCGCCGAGGTGCGGGAGGATTCCGCCGCGTGGGCGGCGGCGGTTTCCACGCGCGACAATTGCCTTGGGCAAGACTGCCCCAATGCCAAAGAGTGTTTCGTGATGCAGGCGCGGCGCGCGGCGATGGCTGCCGATGTGGTAGTGGTGAATCATCACCTTTTTTTCGCCGATCTCATGTTGAAGGACGAAGGCATGGGCGAATTGCTGCCGAGCTGCAATACCGTGATCTTCGATGAGGCGCATCAATTACCGGAAACCGCGAGTCTCTTTTTTGGCGACAGCGTGTCGACGACACAAGTGCTGGAACTGGCGCGCGATACCCGTTCCGAGACCGTGGCGGCGGCGCGCGATTGCGTGCCCCTGATCGACGAGACGCGCGCACTGGAAAAAGCGGCAAAAGATTTGCGCCTGGCCTTCGGCCCCGAACCGATGAAATTTCCGGCGGCGCAGGCCATGCGGCGGGAAGCGTTCGAGAAACAGATCGCGGCGCTTGCCGAAACGATGCTTCGCTTTACCGCCATACTCGAAAAGCAGGCCGAACGTTCCGAAGGTCTGGCGAATTGCCTGCGGCGGAGCCAGGAATTGGGGGAACGGCTCGCCGATTGGCGCGAGCGCGATGGGCAGGGGGTAATCCGTTGGGTCGAGGTTTTCTCGCATGCGCTGGTGCTCAACGCTACGCCGCTCGACGTGGCCGACGTGTTCCGGCAGCAATTCGCCGGGCATCCGCGCGCCTGGATTTTCACGTCGGCGACCTTGGCCATCGGCGCCGATCTTGGGCATTACTGCCGGGAGCTTGGGCTGGCGGGGCTGGAGCCGCCGCCCTTGACCGGCGTCTGGGGCAGCCCTTTCGATTACGGCGAACAGGCATTGCTCTATGCGCCCGCCGGGATGCCCGATCCCAATTCCCCGCTCTACGCCGAAGCTGTGGCAAGGATTGCCCTGCCGCTGATCCGCGCCGCGCACGGGCGGACATTCGTACTTTGCACCTCGCTCAAGGCGATGCGGCGCATCCACGAACTGCTTGCGGCGGCGCTGGAGCAGGACGAAGAAACGCTGCCCTTGCTCTTGCAGGGAGAAGGCTCGCGCAGCGAACTGCTCGACCGTTTCCGGCGCCTTGGCAATGCCGTACTGGTAGCGAGCCAGAGTTTTTGGGAAGGCGTCGACGTGCCGGGCGATGCGCTGTCCCTCGTCGTCATCGACAAACTGCCGTTCGCGCCGCCCGACGATCCCGTGCTCGCCGCCCGCATCGAGCACATGAAAAAGCAGGGTTTGAGTCCTTTCCTGCACTACCAGCTGCCGCGCGCCGTCATCAGCATGAAGCAGGGGGCAGGGCGTCTCATTCGCAGTGAACATGATTTTGGCGTACTGTGTATCTGCGATCCGAGGATGATCGACAAGCCTTATGGCAAGGCGGTGTGGCGCAGCCTGCCGCCGATGCGGCGCACCCGCGCCATGGAAGCGGCGGCGGCCTTTCTCGAAAACCTGCCGCCGCCACGCACGGCGGCGTAGATTAGCCCTTCCCGCCCCAGGCCGCGCGGATTGCCGCGACGCCGTGCGCGCCCGCCCGGCGGGCGGTCTCCATATCCCCGTCCGCCAAGCCGCCGAGCGCGAACACCGACAGGGGCAGACCAGCAGCCAGTGCCGCGAAACGCGCCCAACCCAGCGCAACGCCCGCAGGATGCGTTGCCGTGGCTTTCACCGGCCCGAGAAGCGCGTAATCCAGCCCTAAGGCCGCCGCGTGTTCGAGTTCCACGCGGTCATGGCAGGACGCGCCCACCCAGGCAAAACCGGGGCGCGAGACGCTCGCCATCAGGCGCGCCGCGGGCAGATGGAGGCCATCCGCCCCGACCGCAAGCGCCAGTTCCGGATCGTCATTGACAAGCGCCCGCGCGCGCGCCGCATGGGCACGGCGGACGGCTTCCACGGCAAACGCCCGCCGTTCCGATGCGGGCAGCCCGGCTTCACGAAGCTGAACCAGACGCAGGCCCCCCGCCAGCGCGAGAGAGAGGGCGGCTAACTGGGGTTCGACCCCCATTGCCGCCGCCTGCGTGATCCCCATCCGGCGCGGCAAGGCCAATGCCCTGAAAACAGGGCCATTCGCAGGCAACATCGGCGTACAGGCTTCGTCCGCCGCAATCCACGCCAGAGCGGCATGCACATGGTCGCGGATGTTTCCCCGCCAGCGGGTAACCTCGAAAAAATGCAGCCTGACGCTAGCGTGTTCGTATTCGTGCACGCGCACAATCCACGGATAAAAACTTTCGACCCTGATGCCCAGTTCTTCATGAAGTTCGCGGCACAGCGCCCCGGCGGGCGACTCCCCCGGCTCCACCTTGCCGCCAGGGAATTCCCAATAGCCGGGATAAAACGTATCCGCTGCCCGCTGCCCGAGGAGAAAACGTCCGTCATCCCGCACGATGACTCCGGCGGCAACCTCGATGCGTTTACGGTTCTTCGCCGTCATCGGCCCGTCCCGCGAAATCCCGCGCGAACTGCCACGCTACCCGCCCCGAGCGCGAACCGCGCATCAACGCCCATTGCAGCGCCTCCTGGCGCGCCCCGGCGGCGCGCGCTTCCGGCACGCCAAAAACCCGCAACCAGTGCGCGGCGATGCCGAGATATGCATCCTGGTCGAACGGATAGAAAGACAACCACAAACCGAAGCGTTCAGAGAGCGAAACCTTCTCCTCCACCGCTTCGCCCGGATGGATTTCCCCGTCGGCATGACGCACGGGCCTGTTCTCGTCGTGAAACTCTGGCATCAAATGGCGGCGATTGGATGTCGCATAAATCAGCACATTGTCCGCCACGCCTGACACCGAGCCGTCCAGCGCGCTTTTGAGCGCCTTGTAGGCGACCTCGCCCTCCTCGAAAGAAAGATCGTCGCAATAAACGATGAACCGCTCGGGGCGCGCGGCCAGCAGCTCCATGATGTCGGGCAAATCGGCCAGATCGGTTTTATCCACCTCCACCACCCGCAGCCCTTTGTTTGCGTATTCATTGAGCAGCGCCTTGACCAGCGACGACTTGCCCGAGCCGCGCGCGCCGGTCAGCAGCACATTGTTCGCGTGCCGCCCGGCAAGGAACTGGCGCGTATTGCGGTCGATGCGCGCCTTCTGCTCGTCGATGCCGCGCAAATCCCGCAAACGGACGGCGGAAGGCATCGCTACCGCCTGCAAACCAGCGCGGCCATTACGGCGACGCCACAGAAAGGCCCGCGCGGCATCCCAGTCCGTCGCGGGGGCGGGGGCGGGCAAGACCGCTTCCAGACGCGCCAGCACCCGTTCCGCGCGCGCGAGCAGGGATTCTAGTTCACTCATGCCCATCGCCCGCCCGCAGTCATGGAATTGGAAACCATTCTTGCAGAATGTTGACAATGGCCAAAAAAGATGGACACTCCCGCAGCCCGCTGACACCCGCGCGTTCGCCAATCTCCTCGAAATCGCGCGGCGAAATCGTTCGCCTGAGCCGTTCGCGCATCACATGTTCAAAGAGTTCCTTGGGCTGTTCATTCTTCAGCGCGGTGGGTGTCGTGCTGAATTTGCTGGCGCGTTCATCCACCCATTGCGCCAGCTCAGCCACAGTGATTCCGTTATATGCCGCCAGGGCGTTCTCGCAAAACCAGAGCCATTGCTCCAGTTCGGGTAGCAGAACGGTCACGGCACTGTTGTTCTCCCAAGTGTAAGCGTCCAGCTTTTCCTGTATCTCCTGCTGCACTGCCTGCGGCGTTTGCCTGTGATCGCGTCCCGATCCGTGGTGATCCCACATCAGCAACGCCTTGCGATAATGGCCTTTCTTCATCCGCGCTAGTTCCGCGCCGCTTTGCACCATGCCCGCGTCGCGCAGCGGATGACGCTCAATGTCGAAGCTGATGGCCCGGATGCCCAGCGCCTGCGGTTTACCGAGTACAGCGCGCATGAAAGCCATCGCGTCGGCGTCGGCGGTATAGATGAGCAAGTCCTTGACGAGCAAGTCCTTCATTCCAGAACTCCGGCTGCAAACACGATGCCGAGGTCTGGCGTGGCGTCCCAATCCCTGAGTACTGGATGTTCCATACCCGGCGTGATGCGTGTCCCGTTTTCATCACGGCTGAAGCACAGCAGCGGCTTCGCGCCGCACTGCTGGACGACGAAAGGCGAATGTGTGGCCAGCAGCAATTGCGATCCGGGAATGGACGACAGGGATCGCAACACGATTTCCAGCGCCTTGGGATGGATGCCGTTCTCCGGCTCCTCCACCATGTAGACCGCCGGTTCCGGGGGCAGGAAGGCGGGAATCGTCAACGCCATCATGCGTAGGGTGCCGTCCGAGAGCACCCAGCTGGGCGCTTCAAGGCCGTTGGCATAGCGCAGCATCAGGTATTCGGCATTGTCGGCCTGACGCTTGGCCCAGCCGATGTTCTCCAGATCGGGCAGGGCATAGCGCAGGTGCTCTGTCCAGCGCGCGACGGCTGAACCAGGCTCGGCCCAGTACGTGCCATCCTTGCTCATCCCGTGCATTAACTTGATGCCGAAATCACCGTTTTTGGGGGCATTCGCGCCCAGTAAAAAACGCCCCACCACGCGCGCCAGGTTCGTCCCGTCCAGTTCCAGGTCGATAGGCCGCGTTGCCGGGCACGGCAGGCGCATGGCCGGGCTGTTGAGCTGGATATAACGCACGCCCTGCATCAGAAAGCGCCGCACAGCGTTGGCGGTGGGGTAGCGTTCTTCATCCGGTGGCGTCAGGGCCAGTGTCAGCTTGTCCAGACCGAAATTGAAAGAGTCCTGGTAAGTGCCCTTCTCGCGCGAATAGAAATCCGTTCCCTTGGTAGTCTTGCCCAACAGTCGCTTGAGCCTGGCCTTGGGGCGGAGTTCCAGCTTGTTGCTATTGGACAGAGAGCTTCTGGACACTTGTCTGAGTTGTTCATCATCCACGCATACGCCCAATTTGGCGTCCTGCTGGATCGCTAGACGGTAATGAAATAGATCATCGGCGACGGATGAAAGCTGGCCGCTTAAGTCCAGCCACATTTCAATCTCGATCACGCCGCCCTTGCGCAACCAGGTCAGATCGTTGAAATCAGCGATGTGACGCGACTCGACGGCTGCAACCGGGCCGTGCGTCAGACAGTCTCGCACGAAGTCGATGGCATCCAGAAAAGTGGTTTTGCCCACACCATTTGGCCCGACCAGCACATGAAAGTCCGACAAAGGCAGATCATCGACAGCGCGTATGCCCTTGAAGTTTTTGACAGTCAGTCCAACGATCATGATCCGGTCTCCGGGCGCATCAGCGCCGTGTCGTACAGGATGAGCAGCTTTTCATCCTCTTGCGGGGTAGCTTCGGGCAGCCTTTGAACGATGGCAGGGATGGTAGCCGATCCCGCAGTGCGGTCGACAGCCTTGTCCGGATGCCGTGCTCCACCTTTGTGCGCGGCCTCAACACCCACAGCACCGGCAGCACCAGCGCCAGGGCAATCCCGACTTCCAGAAAAACTACCCACATCGCTTCCTCCATGGGCAGGCAATGAATAAGCGCCTGTATACTGTACTGCCCCTGCCGAATTTGTGAAGTTTATCCCGATCCCGCCATGAGCCTGCCCTTTCGCCGCCATTTTGCCGCCCTCGCCTGCATGACCGCCGCCGCCGTCCTGTTCGCATGTACACAGCCATCATTGAAAGTGGAAGACCACGAGGCCGGTTTCCATCCCGCCGACTGTCCGGCGTGCCCGCCCGTATCGCAACCCGACGCCGCGCCGCCCCCCGCCTCGCAAACTGTCGCGCCGCCCCCCGACGCTACACCGCCCCCTCTCCCCCCTGCGCCCCCAATCGAAACCCCGCCGAAACCCGCCGCGGGCTGGCGCGAAACCGCCTGGGAGGCACTGCCGGGCTGGAACAGCGACGAACCCGGCGCGGCCTGGCCCGCGTTCCGTGAGTCCTGCCACGTGCTCGCCCGCAAATCCGGCTGGCAGGAAGTGTGCGCCGCCGCCGCGGCCCTGCCTGCCAGGCTGTCGGACGCCGAAGCACGCCGGTTTTTCGAGCAGCGTTTCACCCCCTGGCAATCCATCGCCAGCGACGGAACCGGGCAGGGACTCATCACCGGCTACTACGAGCCGCTGATTCGTGGCAGCCGCCAGCGTTCGGTCTCCGCGCCCTGGCCGATCCTTGCCCCACCCGACGACCTGCTTACCATCGACCTCGGCGATGCATCCCCCGAACTCAAACCGGCAAAACTGCGCGGACGGGTAACGGGCAACAAAGTCGTGCCCTACTGGACGCGGGCGGAGCTGGAACAGCGCCGCGACAGCGGACAATTGCCTGCGCGCGCGCTGCTGTGGGCCGACGACCCTATCGACCTGTTCTTTCTCCAGGTACAAGGTTCTGGACAAGTCGAACTGCCCGACGGCAGCCGGGTGCGCGTCGGCTTTGCCGATCACAACGGCCACCCTTACCGTTCCATTGGCACATGGCTGATCCGGCAAGGCGAACTTTCCGCGCACCAAGCGTCCATGGAGGGCATCCGTCAATGGACGCGGCGCAACCCGCAACGGCTCGCCGAACTGCTCAACAACAACCCGCGCTACATCTTTTTCCGCGAACTGCCGGAAAGCGACGGCGGCCCCATCGGTGCGCAGGGCACGCCGCTCCATGCCGGGCGCAGCATCGCCATCGACCCCGCCCACATCCCGCTCGGTGCGCCGGTATTCCTCGCCACCACCTGGCCGCTATCGGAACAGCCGCTCAATCGCCTGGTCGTGGCGCAAGACACCGGCAGCGCCATCAAGGGCGCGGTACGGGCCGATTTCTTCTGGGGATTCGGCCCGGAAGCTGGAGCGCAGGCGGGAAAGATGAAACAGCCGGGAAGAATTTGGGTGCTCCTGCCCAAAGACAACACAACGGGAAGCACGCCGGGGCGGGCCGTTGGCAAATAGGCGGAATCAGGGATCGGAGGCGCTTACGTTGTCACGCCCGAAACCGTCATGCGAGACTTGACGTGGCATGGGCACAGCCGCCTTGCTTGAAATGATGGCGACTTGATCCGCATGCGCAATATCGGTCGCGTCAAGCCGCCGTTCGCGCGCTTGGCGCCATGATTTTCCGCGCCAGCCGTTCTTCCAGCGCCCGCCGTCCTTGCCGCGCCAGCGTCAGGGTATCCGCACTCAGCGCCACCGCGCCCCGCAGTCCCGCATAGGTCTGGCTGGCGATGAAGCGGTTCCGCACCGGATGCGATATCTCGAGCAGCGGGACGTCCAGCGTCCGTGCGGCGTCTTCTTCCAGCGAGCTGGCAAAGATCAGCCCGGCGCGGCTGCCGAGCAATATGTCGGCGATCTCCCCGCCGTCGCGCGCGCCGCGCGCCTCTCCGCCAAAATCCGCCGGTAATGCTTCGCCTTCGGCCCAGTCGGTGTAGATGACCGTCCCAATGTCGAAACCGGCGATGCGGGAAAGGAAGCCGCCGATCCTGAGCACGGTTTCCGCGTCGCCGACGATGGCAACGCGCACGCCCGCGCCGTCGTCGAAATAACGATCCGCGCCGCCAAGCAGGAAGTATTCCGACCAGGCTTCTTCTCTTTCCAGGAAACGTTCCGCCGCCGCGGCATCCAGATCCAGTTTTTCCACCAGGGCCTGGACGAAAAGGCTGGACTCGTCGAGTCCCAGTGGCATGGCGTCGAAGATCAGTTGCGGCGTGGCGTATTTTTCTTCGAGCTTCGCGCCGATGGCTTCTCCCCAGCGGGAAAAGACCAGGTTCAGGGCGGCGTCCGGCATACTGTACAAGGCGGCGTGGCCGCCGGGGCCGAAGAAGCTGTTGACGCGCAGGCCGATGGCTTCGAGGATGCGCTGCAACTCTTGCAGGTCGCCTTTGTAGTAGGGGTTTGCGGCGGGGACGACGCCGAGGAGGTTCACCAGCGGACGGGCTTCGTCTTCGCGCTGCGGCGCGGGCGGCGGTTCCAGGGCGGGCAGGCCGTCGATCATGTCGAGGAAGATCCGCTCGTAGCCGCGATACACGTCGCCATGGAATCCGGCGATGTTGCTGGCGACCACGGGCAGGCCCTGTTCGGCGGCTTCGCGCGCCATGCCGTTCAGGTCGTCGCCCACCATGGCGCATTCGCAGCTGCCCAGCACCGCGTACAGGCGGCCTTCCATGACCTTGACCGTGTTCTTGATCTGCTCGCGCAGGCGCGAACCGCCGCCGAAGATGACTTGTTTGTCGATGATGTTGGCGGCGGGAAGGGCCAAACCGCCGATGTAGCCGCCGCCGCTTTCCCTGTACGCCAAGTCGTGCTGGATGGCGCAGCCCGCGTTGGCCTGCACGATGGGGATGATGCCGTCGATGGCTTCCAGCGTCGACAGCGCACCGTGCAGCGCGCAGCCCGCGCGCGGATTCTTGATGTTTCCCATTCAGCGTACTTCCCGTTTGACATGCCATCCGCCGTTTTTCTTCAGCCAGTTCTCGGCGTAATCTCCCCGCACCCGCTCCCGGAAATCGGGATGCGGCCCGCTTGCGCGGGCGGCGAGGGCGTGCACGCCCTCGTAGCCGTAGAAAACGGCGCCGCGCAGGGAGAGGGGCCGGACGCCGAAACGGGCGGCGAAGGCGACTTGTTCCGGGCCGATGTAGTCGTCGACCTGCGTCCTGGCCAGGACGTTGGCGATCTCGAAAGGCTGCCCCACCGCCACCAGCGCGGGGATATCGGCGGCGGCTTCCAGCCGGGCCAGGTGGGCGCGGTTGTTCAGGTCGACGCTGGTCAGGGCCACGCCGACCACTTCGCCGCCCAGGTCGCGTATCAGGTCGCTGAAACCTTCGACCAGGGCCGTGTCGAGTTGCAGGAATACTTTTTTCCCCGCCAGTGGCTTGGCGGAGAGGATGTTTCCAAGGGCGGCTTCCTGGGCGTCCAGCCATGTTTGCGCCTTGCCGGCGATGCCGAATGTTTCGGCGACCCCGGTGATGAAGCGCCGGGTCGCGGCGCGGCCTACCGGCGCTGGCAGGCGCAGGTAGGGGGTTTCAAACGCGGCTTCCAGGCCCAGTCCGAAGTATTCGCTCTCGTCGCTGTTGAGTGACACCGTGGCGCGCGCTTGTCCGGCTTTGTGGATGTTTTCCAGCGAAGACAGGGCCGGGAGGAGGTTCCAGCCGATTCCAAGCGCATCGAGCGCGCCGGCGATGGCGGCGATGTTGCGGATGTTGTCGCCCGCCGCCAACACATTGACGAAATCGCCGCGCGATTCCGGCGGCTCTACCAGGCGCAACAGCGCGTGCAGGGCGGTATCGAATCCCGACAGGGGCGATTTCGAGCGGAAGCCGTCCGTGTTTACATGCCGTATCGGCACGCCGGTTTCCTCTCCCAGCGCCAGCAGCACCGCGTGGACGTCGTCGTTGTTGATCGCCACGACCGGCGTACCGACGACGAAAACCGCCGCCGCGCCTTCCGCGATGGCGCGCAGGATGGTTTCGCGCAGGGGCGCTTCGCTGCCCAGAATGGAATCCCGCTCGCTCAGATTGACGGAATACCAGCGTGCGCCGCCCGCCTGCGCCAGCGCGCCCGCCGCCGCCGCGCAGCCCGCCGCGCCATGTATCACGATGGCCGCGCCGCGGATGCCGCGCAGCGCGGTCAGGGCGGAAAGGATGTCGTCATTGGTCGCCTGGGTGAATGTGCGGATGCGCTGTGGGATTTCTTCCCCGGCGGCGTCGGCGGTCAGCGAAGCCAGCGTGCCGTGGTAGTGACTGATCGCGCCGCTGCGCTTTTCCCTGGTCAGAGCGTTTTTTTCTTCGTGGAAAGCCATCATGCGGCAACTCTGTCCGCCACGGCGCCCGCTTCCAGGTTGAACACCCGGTCGCCCCAATCCCGCGCCCAGTCCCGCAGATCGCTGACTCCCAGCGGATGCGGGATCACTAGATCGTCGTTTCCAGCGATGTGTTTCGCCAGTCTGCGGTAGATGTTCGCGTGTTCGCTCGCGGGGTTGGCTTCGATCACGGTCTTGCCGTACAGCTCGCTTTGCGAGACGACCAGCGCGCGGGGCACGTAGCCCGCCACGGTGACGCCGGTGCGTCCGGCAAAATCGTCGATGATCGCATTGGAATACGCAGCGGAAAGCCCGTTGCCGATGATGCCGCCCAGTTTGGCCCCGCCCGTGGGGGCGTATTTGCTCACCGCCTTGAAAAGATTGTTGGCGGCGTAGATGGCCATGAAATCCGAGGAGGTCACCACGTAGGCCCGGTCGGTGATGCCATCGCGGATCGGCACGGCGAAGCCGCCGCAGACCACGTCGCCGAGCACATCGTAGAGGACGTAATCCGGTTTGAATTCCTCGAACAATTTCAGCTCCTGCAACAGCGTCACCGCCGCGTTGATGCCGCGCCCGGCGCAGCCGACGCCGGGCACGGGGCCGCCGGATTCGATGCAGAGGATGCCCTTGAAGCCAGTGGCGGAAATGTCGGCGAGGCGGACTTTGTTGCCGCCGCGCACGCTGTCCAGGATGGTGGGCAGGTAGTGGTTTCCGCGCAGGGTGTTGGTGGAATCGCTCTTTGGATCGCAGCCGATCTGTATCACCTTGTATCCCGCTTCCGCCAGCGCCGCGCTGATGTTGGAGGTGGTCGTGGATTTGCCGATGCCGCCCTTGCCGTAGATGGCGATGTGCTTGCCGATGACGCCGCTCCGGGCCGGTTGCGCGGATTTCCCCGCGCCGCTACGGCCATGGAAAGTGACGCGGTTGCCTGTGACTTCGCTCATTGGTTTGCCTCTTTGTAAAAACTTGTCATTGAATGCCTGCGATGTTCCGGCGCTCATTTTCCGAACTCGCCCCTCGCGTCGGCAATCCGGTAGCGCCTCAGCGCCGTCTTGCCGAACAGGCGCAGCAAACGATCCGAGAAATACCCCAGCAGCCCGAGCGTCACGATGCCGACCAGGATCCAGTCAGTGCGGAAATACAGGCGCGAGGTGAAAACCAGGTAGCCCACGCCTTCCTTGGCCGCCAGCATCTCCGCCGCGACGATGGCGGTAAAGGCGCTCCCCAGTCCGAGCCGCACGCCCGTGAAGACGTAGGGCACGCATTCGGGAATCACGACGTGACGCAATATTTGCCATTCCGAAGCGCCGAGCGTCCGGGCGGCCTGGACGCGGTTCGGGTCGATGCCGAGCACGCCGCTGGCCGTGTTGATGATGACGACGAAGCAGGTGGCGTACAGGATGAGGATAATCTTGGATTTTTCGCCCACCCCGAACCACATGATGAAAAGCGTCAAGAAGGCGATGGCGGGAATGAAGCGGAAGAAATCCACGAACGGTTCGATCAGTTGTCGCAGCAGCCGAACGCGCCCGATCAGCACGCCGAGCGGCGCGCCGATTGAGATGCCGAGAAGCCAGCCGGAGAACACCCGCTCCAGGCTGATGAGGGAGAATTTCGCTAGCGTGCCGTCCAACAGGATTTCCTTGCCGCCGAGCAGGGTTTGCAGCGGGCCGGGGAAGAACGAAGGCGGGTAGTGCGGCGCGATCAAGCTCCAGGCCGCCAGCAGGATCAACCATGTGGCAAGGCCCGTCTCCAGGAGAAGCCGCCCGGCTTTCCGCAGCCGTTTTTCCGGCGCGAAACGCCATGGCTTCCGCGCGGAGGCATCTGGAATATCGCGGGCGTCCGCCGCTTCGCCTTCGCTCATAGGCCGCCGCCGAAGTCGAAATGGCCTTGCAGGCGGGCGAGCAGCCCGACGAATCGCGGATCAGTCTCCGTTCTCGGATAAGGCAGTTCCGCGCGATATGTCTTGAAGATGCGGGCATTGGGCGCTTTGGACATGATGTGGATCCACTGCCCCAGAAGCAGTGCCTCCTGGATGTCGTGCGTCACGAAGACCACGGTCTTCCCCGTTTCCCGCCAGGTGCGCACCAGTTCATTCTGCATGACGCGCCGCGTATGCGCATCCAGCGCGCCGAAAGGCTCGTCCATGACCAGCACGGTGGAATCGTTCGCCAGCAGGCGGGCAATCTGTGTGCGCTGCTTCATGCCGCCGGAGAGTTCATGGGGGAACTTGCTCTCGTGGCCGCGCAGCCCTACCAGATCGACGTACTTTTGCGCGATCGCCTGGCGCTCGGCCTTCTTCGCCGAGGCCATGCGCGGGCCGAATTCCACGTTCTCCAGCACGGTCAGCCACGGGAAAATCGCCGCATCCGCGTTTTGGAACACCAGCCCGCGCTCCCGGCCGGGCTTGCGGATCGCCTGGCCCCGCATCGTCGCCGTGCCGCCGGTCTGGCGGGCCAGCCCGGCGATGATGTTGAGCAGGGTGGATTTGCCGCAGCCGCTCGGGCCGAGAAGCACATGGAATTCGCCTTCGTGGATATCGAGGTTCACGCCGTCGAGCACCTTGACGGGCGTTTCGTCCCGCCCGCTCGCGTAGCGCATTTCCACGTCCCGGATACGGATCAGGGGTTGGATATCGAGCGCCGCCGCGCCGCGCCGCGCCGCATTTTCGCGCACGAACACCCATGGCAGGCCGGAAACCGGCGCTGTGTTTTCCAGGGCCGCCGTCATGTGTTCAATCTCCGGCCTCGTCCGCCCGCACGGACAGCTTTTCCGGCAGGGCTTCGCGCAACGCGTCGAGATGGACGAATTGGCGGATATCGTATTTATTCTTTATCAGGCCGTTTTCGACCGACCAGTCGGCCACATGGGCGATGTGTTCGATATCTTCCGCGGAAAGGCGAACGTCGTAGTCATAGAGCTTGAGGGCATCCAGCACCGCTTCTTTCGGCACTTTCAGATCGTCGTAGATGATCTGCGCGGTTTCTTCCGGATGCGCCGCGATATAGGCTGTCGCCTCATCCAGCGCCCGCAGCAGGCGGACGACGCCCGCCTTGTTTGCCTGGATGAATTTTTCATCCAGCAGCAGATAACCCCGATACACGGTTTTCGCCAGATCGAGATCGCCCAGCAATTTCGATCCTGGCACTTCCCGCACGGCTCGCGCCACCTCGGTGGATGCCCAAAAGGCATCGACTTTGCCCGTCTGGTAGGCTGCCAGCAATTCCGCTGAAGACCCCAGGTAAATCTGTTCGACTTTCTTCGGATCCAGGCCGTGAAGCTCGAACACCTTGCCCCAGATATATTCGTTGACCGTGCCTTTCTTGACGCCCAGCGCCTTGCCCTTGAGATCGGCGATGCGGTTGACTTCCGGCAGGCGGGTATAGAGTTTTTCGCCTTCCGGTTTCGGGCCGCCGACATGGGCGACGATGCGCAGATCGTTGCTCTCGGAGAACCGCGAGGCGACGGCGTAATCCATGCCCTCCGCCGAATCCGTCTGCCCCAGGATCGCGGCGTTGATCGTGTCGATACCGAAGGCGTATGTGGAAATCTCGGCGTCGATGCCGTGTTTCTTGAAAATGCCGCTTCCCTGCGCCACGCGGAACTGGAAAGAAAAACTGCCGCTATCGACCCCAAGCCGGATTTTCAGCGGCGCGCCGACGGCATCGGCGCTTTCCGCCGACGGCGGCGGCGTTTCTTCCTCCGGGCCGCAACCCGTGAGCGCCGCCGCCAGCAGCGTGAAAACAACCATCGCGGCGGTTGCCGCGTTTCGTATTGCCAGTGCGGCGATCACTGCGCCATTCATCGGAACTCCCCGCTCAGGCGGCTTTCAACTCGGTGTAAATATGCCGTTCCCACGGCAGCAAGTCGCCATCGGCGTTGAAGAGATAATCGAAGATCGTCTCCTCGCCGTTGGTGCAGCGGTAAAAGTCTTCATGGCTGAAACCGTTCTTGCGCAGCAGCGCATAGGTTTTCAGCACCAAGTCGTGATACCACTCGGAAGTCGGCGCGCGATGGCCCTCCAGTGCGGAGCCGGGGTTCGGATTCCATTGCAACGGAATAGCGACTACGCCCGATTCGATCAGGAATTGAATGCCTTCCAGCGTCGCCGCCTTCGGTTCGATGCCGGAAACGAAATAGGAGCGCACGTAGCCCTTGCCAAAGACTTCCACCTCATGCAAAAGGGTGTCGACCCAGTTCTTGTGGCCGCCGCAGATCGCGTCCTTGCCAGGGCAGATCGTCTTGAAAATGTTGGCGTCCCAGATTTCCATGTTGGTGGCGATGCACTCGTAGCCGGCTTCCTTGTACTTGTCGATGACGTCCAGGTCGAGCGGCGCGCCGATGCAGGCCGTGCCACTGAAATTCTCCAGTCCGGTCAGTTCCTGGATGGATTCCGCGACATCGATGTAGTAGTCCACTTCGCGCCGTTCAGGGATGAAGCCGCCCGTCACCGTGAGGCGGCGATAGCCTTCTCCATAAGCGGCCTTTGTCGTTTCGGCGATTTGGCGCGGCGTCTTGATGCCCAGCCCTTCCAGATCGGCAAAGGCGGCCTTGGTGGCGTTGATGTTGCAGAACAGGCAATCCAGCCCTTTGTCCTGCAAGGAGCATTCGTTGCTGTACGTGATGGTGATCTTGCTGCGCCCCACATATTGCGCGATGCGCGACATTGCGACGCCGTCCGATGTGTGTTTGTCGTACCACTTCGGCTTGCGCTGGAAATGCACCTCGAACAGGCGCTTCTTGCCATCGTTCAGGAAATAGCGCCCATCCTCGCCGCGGATAGTGAAATGCGATTTCGGGTCATAGATCACGCTGAAACTGTACCCGCTCGGATCGCGGAAGGACTGGGGCAGTTTCGTCACCGTATGCACGTTGTGATTCATGTTGAAACACCCGTGCACCTGTTCCAGGTAACGAGTGTAATCCAGCGCCTTCAGGACGGCCCTGTCGATGGCGATGCCATCATTGAACAGTCTCTCCGACAGATCGATGTTGCTGAACAGATTCTCGCGCGTCAGCGGCCTGGGCGCGAACCCTTCGACGACAGCATTCATATTGTTTCTCCCATAGGTGAAAAAAGATGGCTTCCGGGCAATGACCCGCATCGGCGCTCCAGGAAGCCGTGCGTCACGGCGCCTCCGTTCATGCGGCCTTCGGCTCGGGATAAATCTGCCGTTCCCACGGCAGCAGATCGCCATCGGCCTCGTACAGATAATTGATGATCGTCTCCTCGCCGGCGCAGCGGTAGAAGTCTTCATGAGTAAAACCGTTCTTGCGCAGCAGCGCGTAAGTCTTCAGCACCAGATCGTGGTACCACTCGGAAGTCGGGGCGCGATGACCTTCCAGCGCGGAACCGGGATTCGGATTCCATTGCAGCGGAACGGTGACGACGCCCGACTCGATCAGGAACTGGATGCCTTCCAGCGTCGCCGCCTTCGGTTCGATGCCGGTGACGAAACAAGAGCGGACATGGCCCTTGCCGAAAACTTCCACTTCATGCAGGAGGGTATCGACCCAGTTCTTGTGACCGCCGCAGATCACATCCTTGCCGGGTCCAAGTAATGATCGTAATCCAGTGCGTCGGACAGCCTTGTCAACGGCGATGCCGTCGTTGAACAGCCTCTCCGACAGCGCGATATTGCTGTACAGCTTTTCGCGCAGCAGCCTGGGCGCGAACCCTTCGGCGATGGCATTCATTTGCTTTCTCCCTATACGCGATGCAAAGGCGGCGGCGGACGAATAATGCTTGCGCCGCGCCCGGATGGACGGCTCGAAGCGGATCCTTAGCAAATCGCGCGCCACAAGCGTTTTTCGTATGCGGACAGTGTGTTACCGGTTTCAGGGGGATGGTCTGCGCTGTTTTTCCAGCAGGCGGATTGCTGAAAAGGCAGCAGCACTGCGTTCTTCGCAACAGACGCGGCAAGCTCTCGCTTGCGGAAAGGGGGCGACGCCCCAAAAAAAACGACTTCTTGAGCTAGCGCGCCGGGATGAGCGCGTTTTTGACTGCCGATATCCGTCAAAAGCGCGCCGAAGGCGAAGCCATCCAGGAAGGCGTATTGGATTGCCACGGGCCTTTGGTTCTCGCAATGACGAGGGTATAGATTCGCCATTGCGAGCGAAGCGCGGCACTCCATGGACCGCATGGCGGCGCGACATTCTGGCCCGAACCGACTCCCATTCAGCTTGTTGTAACGTTACCGCGGCCCAAACTGCCGCCCGTCGGGCAATAATGCCGCCCGCCTCGAATGAAACGGCTGTGAGTCCGTTGTCGCTCATGGGGGCGTGTCAATCTGGATGCTCACTTTATTCCAGCTTCCACCGCCAGGCTGGTGACGACCCGTTCTTCCGTCAGTTCCGGCGAGCACAGTTCCATGAAGCGGTAGGCGAAGCCGCGCAGGTATTGGCCGCGGCGCACCGCGATGTGGGTGACGTTTTCCGGGAAAAGGTGCGCGCTCTCTAGTAGCACGATGTCTGTATCGCGCGTGGCGTCGTAGGCCATCAAGGCGACGATGCCGATGCCCAGCCCAAGTCCAACGTAAGCTTTGATGACGTCGGCGTCGAGCGCCGACATGACGATTTCAGGCGCGAGACCCTCGGCGGCGAAGGCATTGTCGATGCGGGCGCGGCCCGTGAAGCCTTCATGGTAAGTAATGATCGGGTAGTCAACAATGTCCGGGAGGGTGAGCGGCTCGACGCGGGCGAGCGGGTGTCCGACGGGGGTAATGACGGCGTGTCGCCAACTGTAGTACGGAAACGAGATCAGCTCTGGAATGGCGGCGATGGTTTCAGTGGCCACGGCAATGTCGGCCTCGCCATCGAGCAGTATTTGCGCGATTTCCGCCGGGCTGCCCTGGTGGAGCTTGAGGTGGACTTTGGGAAAATCCCGCCTGAAGGCCGTGACGACGGGCGGCAAGGCGTAACGCGCCTGCGTGTGGGTGGTGGCGACGGTGAGCTGCCCGGCATCGGTGCTGGCGTATTGTTCGGCCAGCCGCTTGATGTTGGCCGCGTCAAGCAGCATGCGTTCCACCATGGCAAGCACTTCCTTGCCGGGAGCGGTCAGCCCGAGCAGACGTTTGCCGCGCCGGACGAAAAGTTCCAGGCCAATTTCGTCTTCCAGATCCTTGATGTGTTTGGAGACGCCCGACTGTGAAGTAAAAAGGGCGTTGCCGACCGCGGTGAGGTTGAAACCGCGCCGCGCGGTTTCCCGCACGATACGTAATTGCTGGAAGTTCATGTTCTGTTTCCTATCGCTTTAGATTCCCGCGCCTTCCTCGTACTCGAAAACCCGCAGGTTCGAGGGCGCCAGCCGCACGGTTTGCCCGGCGGCAAGGCTGAGCGCGGCGGCGCGTTCGCGTGTGAGTTCGACTTCAAAATGCTGGCCGTCACTGCCTTCGAGTTCGATCCGGGTCGTTACCCCGAAGGAGAGCGCGCGGCTCACTGTCGCCGTGATGCCGTCCGGCCCGTCGCCAGGCACGATGTCGAGTTCGTAGGGGCGGGCAAAGGCCATGACCCGCGCGCCTTCGGACAAGTCGCCTTCCTGCGCCGAACGCGGCAGCAGATCGTTGCCCACGCGCACGCCTTCGCCGTCGACGCGCCCGTGGAAAAGGTTGACCGCGCCGAGAAAGCCATACACGAAAGGCGTCGCGGGCTGGCGATAGACTTCCTCCGGCGCGCCGGCTTGTTCGACGCGGCCCCGGTTCATCAGGACGACGCGATCGGCGACTTCCAGCGCCTCTTCTTGGTCGTGGGTGACGAAGATCGAAGTGATGTGCAACTCGTCGTGCAATTGCCGGAGCCAGCGTCGCAGCTCTTTGCGCACTTTGGCGTCGAGCGCGCCGAAAGGCTCGTCGAGCAGCAATACGCGCGGCTCCACCGCCAGCGCGCGGGCAAGCGCGATGCGCTGGCGCTGACCGCCGGAGAGTTGCGAGGGAAAGCGGCCGGCCAACCAGTCGAGCTGGACGAGTTCGAGCAGCCGCCGCACCTTCGCGTGGATTTCCCGTTCCGCCGGACGCCGCGCGCGCGGCTTCATGCGAATGCCGAAAGCGACGTTGTCGAATACCGACATATGCCGGAAAAGCGCGTAATGCTGGAAAACGAAACCCACCTGGCGTTCGCGCACATGCTTGGCGGAAGCGTCCTCGCCTTCGAGGAGCACTTGCCCGCCGTCGGCGCTTTCCAGCCCGGCGATGATGCGCAGGAGCGTTGTCTTGCCGCAGCCCGACGGCCCGAGAAGCGCGACCAGTTCACCGGAAGGAAAATCGAGCGTCACATCGTCGAGCGCGATGAAGTCGCCGAAACGCTTGGCGATGTTGCGAACCTGGATACTCATGATGACGCGCCGTCCCGTGCTGCCCGTCGAGCGCCCCCCGCGCGGCGCTCGACCCATGCCTTGACCCCCAGTGTCGCCAGCGCCAACAGCGCCAGCAGCGAGGCCACCGCGAAGGCGGCGGCGAACTGGTATTCGTTGTAGAGAATTTCCACCTGTAGCGGCATGGTGTTGGTTTCGCCGCGAATGTGGCCCGATACCACGCTGACCGCGCCGAATTCGCCCATGGCGCGGGCATTGCAAAGAATGATGCCGTAGAGCAGCCCCCAACGGATATTGGGCAGGGTGACATGCCAGAAAGTGCGCCAGCCGTTCGCGCCGAGCACGATGGCGGCCTCTTCTTCTTCCCGGCCCTGCGCTTGCATGAGCGGAATCAGCTCGCGCGCCACGAACGGAAAAGTGACGAACACCGTGGCCAGCACGATGCCGGGCACGGCGAAGATGATCTTGATGTCATTCTCGCCCAGCCATGGCCCGAACCAGCCGTGCGCGCCGAACATCAGTACGAACACCAGCCCCGCGACCACCGGGGAAACCGAAAACGGCAAATCGATGAGCGTGATGAGGAAATGTTTGCCGCGAAACGTGAACTTGGCAATCGCCCAGGCCGCCGCTACGCCAAAGATGAGATTGAGCGGCACGGCGATGCCCGCCGCGATCAGCGTGAGCCGGATCGCGGCCAGCGCGTCGGGTTCGACGAGCGCGGCGAAGTATGTCGACCAGCCCTTGCGCAGGGCTTCGGCGAACACGGCGGCCAGCGGCATCAATAAAAAGAGCGCGAAAAAAGAGAGCGCGAGGACGATTAGCGTCCATTTCACCCATGGCGCTTCGCGCGTGGCCGCGTGCGTCTCGAAACGCGCCGACGGGTCGGCGCTGATTTGCCGTGTCGAAGCCATCAGCGATCCCTCCCCGTTCGCTTGGCCGCCCACGCTTGCAGCCCGTTGATGACGAACAGCAGCGCGAAGGAAATCAGCAGCATCACTTCCGCCACGGCGGTCGCGCCGACGTAATCGTATTGTTCGAGCTTGGTGATGATCATGAGCGGCGTGATTTCCGAAACCATCGGGATATTCCCGGCAATGAAGATCACCGAGCCGTATTCGCCGACCGCGCGCGCAAAGGCGAGCGCAAACCCGGTCAGCAGCGCGGGCAGCAGCACCGGCAGGATGATGTGGCGAAAGGTTTGCCAGCGGCCCGCGCCCAGGCTGGCGGCGGCTTCTTCGTGTTCGGTGTCGAGGTCTTCGAGCACCGGCTGCACCGTGCGCACGACGAAAGGCAGCCCGATGAAAACCAGCGCCACCATCACGCCCAGCGGCTTGAAGGCGATCTGGATGCCGAGCGGCTCAAGATACTGGCCGATCCAGCCATTTTTCGCGTAAAGCGCGGTCAGCGAAATACCGGCCACCGCCGTGGGCAGGGCAAAGGGCAGGTCGACCAGCGCATCGACCACGCGCTTGCCGGGAAAGCGGTAGCGCACCAGGCACCAAGCGAGCATCAGCCCGAACACGGCGTTGATGGACGCCGCGGCGAACGACATGCCGAACGAGAGTCTGTACGAGGCCGCGACTCTGGGCGCGCTGACGACGCTCCAGAATTCGGGTAGCGACAGGCTGGACGCTTTCAGGAACACGGAAGCCAGCGGCAGCAGGACAATGAGCGACAGCCAGGTAAGCGTCAGCCCCAGGGCCAGGCCGAAGCCGGGAAGGACGCGCGTTGTCCGGGCCATCAGCGTTTGCCGGGAGCAACGATCTGGTCGTGGATGCCGCACGGCTCGCGCGAGACGTAGATGTCATGCGGAACGTTGAGCAGGGTCATGTTCTCCCGCGCCTGCGCGCCCGCGCCCAAGGCGAACGAAGCGGCGGCAAGCGCCCACCCCCGATATCGTCTTGTTGGCATTGATGATCTCTCTTGAATCAATGCGGCGCAGTGTAAAGGACGGACAAAAGCTTGCTAAAAATAAAAACTTTCGTTCTTATAACCTGAAATTACAAACTTGGCGGCGATCCATCCCAAAGGTTTTGAACAGTCTCCCAAAAGGCGGGGGGAGGATCGAGGCGGGTATGGCGCGCGTACAGCCCCGCCCGATTACCGGACTGGTGATTTTGCCGTTACGTAAATCCGGTGTTTCGGCACGGAAAACATGACGCGGATTCGCCTTTACCGGCGGCGATGTTATCATCCGCCATTGAACCGGTCGCTTTCTTCCATAAGGCCGGGGTTTGATTCTTTTCCGGAACGAGCGTGATTACCTACGAATATCCCTTCAATGAGCGCATTCGCACTTTGCTGCGCCTGGAAGACCTGCTCCAGAGAAACGCTCATTTCCGCGAGAGCGATGACCCGTTTCATCACCACGTCGCTCTTCTTGCCTTGTTCGAGATCGTCGAGGTTGCCGGGCGCGCCGACCTCAAGGTCGATCTTGTCCAGGAACTTGAACGGCAGCGTCAAATACTGATTTCGTTCCGCGAAAACCCGGAGATTTCCGAAGACGCGCTCCAGGAGGCGCTCAAGGAAATCGAACAGGCGTCGACGGGCCTGCTTTCGATGTCGGGCAGATTCGGCCAGCACTTGCGCGACAACGAATGGCTGATGAGTATCCGCAGCCGCGCCGCCATTCCCGGCGGCGCGTGCGAATTCGATCTGCCTTCCTACCACTATTGGCTCAACCGCGACGGACAGACCCGGCGGCACGATCTCGACGCCTGGGTCAAGCCGCTGGAGCCGATCCGGGAGGCGCTCTCCATCGTGCTGCGGCTGCTGCGTTCGAGTGGCCGCCCGGAAGCGCAGGTTGCGCGCGCCGGCGCGTTCTCGGAGAAAACGAACGGCATCGCCGCGCAGATGATCCGCATCCGCATCGCCCGCGCCGAGGCCGCCGTGCCTGAAATCAGCGCCAACAAGTACGCGCTCAATATTCGTTTCATGCTGCCCGAAACCCAGGCGCGTCCCCGTCCGCTCGAACGCGACCTGCCTTTCGAGCTGACTTTCTGCGGTCTGTGACCGAGTCCGCCCCCCCGAGGCGGCGCTTCGTGTGCTGTCCCCAGTGCGGCGGGAAAGCCGAATGGAGCGAGGCGAACCCCTATCGTCCGTTCTGTTCGGCGCGCTGCAAGCAAATCGACCTCGGGGCATGGGCTTCCGGGCAATATCGGGTGCCCGCCTCGCCGCCACGGGACGGCGAATCCGAGTCGTTTCCTGGTTGATTCCTTGCCGCTCCGGCATCGCGCGAGCCGTTCCCGGTGCGGCCATGGCTTGTGACGAAGCCCGTGTCGCGTTATGCTGCCAGCCTTTCCGGCGCGTCGCCGGGAAAACGCCGCAACGAAAAAAGGAGCATCGCCATGCCGCGTGATTTTTCCGAAGTCTATCTCTACAACTTTGAAGACCTGAAAGAAGGGCAGACCGCTTCCATTGCCCGCACCGTTTCCGAAGCCGACATCTTCGCCTTCGCCGGGGTCTCCGGCGACACCAACCCGGTGCACGTCGACCAGGAATTCGCCGCCAGCACCATGTTCAAGGGCCGCATTGCCCACGGCATGCTTTCAGCCGCCTATATCTCGACCGTGCTCGGTACCAGGTTGCCCGGCCCCGGCGCGATCTACCTTTCGCAGACGGTGAAGTTCAAGGCTCCGGTGCGCATTGGCGATACCGTCGTCGCCCGCGCGACCATCACCGCGCTCGAGCCTGAAAAACGCCGTGTCACGCTTTCCACCGTCTGCACGGTCGGCGATACCGAAGTCACCGTCGGCGAAGCGCAAATCCTGCTGCCGAAACGCTGAGTGAGCTGTTTTGTCTTGCCCGGCTCGTTCCAGCGGGCAAGACAGGATTCGCGTCCTGTATCGGGGATCGGGGTAGCAAGGCGCCGCGTAAAAAGAGGGAAGCCGGGGCGTTTCTCCGTTTTCTCTTTTTCTCGCTCACTGGCCGGGCGTCTGGCGCGCGTCGAGCATTGCCATCAGGCCCGCCAGGCGCGCGCGGCCTTCTTCCTTCGATAGCGGGGCGTTGCGTTGCGCGCGGTCATTGATTTGCACATCCTCGCCCATTTCGGCGATGAAGCGCGAAGGTTCGCACTCCCGCAGTTCTCCGCCAGCCTTGCGGCGTTTGCACCAGGTGAGGTGAAGGCTGCGCTGCGCGCGCGTGATGCCGACATACATCAGCCGCCGCTCTTCGTCGACCTTGTCTTCATCGACGCTGCTTTGGTGCGGCAATAAACCTTCTTCGACGCCGATCAGGAAGACGTGCGGAAACTCCAGCCCCTTGGCCGCGTGCAGCGTGGCGAGCTGGACGCCGTCGAAATCGGTATCCTCCTTGTCAAGCATCGAGGCAAGCGCGATGGTCTGGGTCAGTTCGATCAGATTCTTGCCGTCCTCGTCGCCGCGCCGCCCGAGCCAGTCGACGAAGTCGGAGACATTGCGCCATTTTGTTTCCGCCTCGCGGTTGGCGTGATGCGAGAAAAGCCAGGTTTCGTAATGGATCGCCGCCAGCAGGGCAGCCAGCGTCCGCGATGCCGGTTCGTCGGTGGCGCGCTGCCGCATATGTCCGGCGAAGGCGATGAACTGGCGCACGGTCTCCAGTTGGCGCGCCTGTAGGTGCGCGGTGCAGCCCTCCTCGCGCGCGGCGGCGTACATGCTCAGATGGCGGCGCCCGGCATAATGGCCCAGCGCCTCGATGGTGCTGGCGCCGATGCCGCGCCTCGGCACGGTGATGGCGCGGATGAAGGCGAGATCGTCGTCCTCGTTCGCCAGCAGGCGCAGCCAGGCCACGATGTCGCGTATCTCGGAACGCTCGAAAAAACTCTGTCCGCCGGAAATCACGTAGGGAATGTTTCGGTTGCGCAATTGCTGTTCGATGAGGCGCGCCTGGTGGTTGCCGCGGTACAGGATGGCGTAATCGCGGAAACGGCTCCGATGCTGGAATTTGTGCGCGCCGATTTTCGTCGCCACCCATTCGGCCTCATGCTCGGCGCTGTGGCAATCCGTCACCACCACCGGCTCGCCGATGCCATGCTCGGACCAGAGTTTTTTCTCGAAAATCTTGTCGTTGTGAGCGATCACCCGGTTGGCCGCTTCCAGAATGCGGCGCGAGGAACGGTAGTTCTGTTCGAGCTTGACGAGCCTGAGTTGCGGAAAGTCCACCTGCAACTGGCGCAGGTTTTCGATGTCCGCCCCGCGCCAGGCGTAGATGGCCTGATCGTCGTCGCCGACCGCCGTAAACGCCCCGCGAACGCCGGTCAGATGGCACAGCAGCCGGTACTGGGCGCGGTTGGTGTCCTGGTATTCGTCGATGAGCAGATAACGCAGCCGGTTCTGCCAGCGTTCGCGCGCCTCGGCGTTCTCCTCGAACAAACGTACCGGCAAGGCGATGAGATCGTCGAAATCAACCGCCTGGTAGGCCCGCAAGGTGCGTTCGTAGTCCGGATAAAGCCGCGCCGCTGTCGCCGACAGTTCATCACCGGCCAGCCGCGCCGCTTCGGCGGGAGAAATCATCGCGTTCTTCCACGCCGAAATCCGCCATTGCAACTGTTTGGCGATGCCTTTTTCCGCGTCGCCCGCGATGTCGGCGACGATTTGTGCCGTATCCGCCGCATCGAGAATGGAAAACTGCGGCTTGAGTCCACAGTGGCGCGCCTCCGCGCGGACAATCCGCAAGCCGAGCGCATGGAACGTACACACTGTCAGCCCTTCCGGCGTCCGTCCGCCCACGAGCCGCGCCACCCGTTCCTGCATCTCGCGCGCCGCCTTGTTGGTAAACGTGATCGCCGCCACATTGCCGGGCGCGAAACCGCATTCCCCGACCAGATACGCAATCTTGCGCGTGATGACCCCCGTCTTGCCGCTGCCCGCGCCAGCCAGCACCAGGCAGGGGCCGTCGAGATAACGGACAGCTTCGCGCTGCGGGGCATTGAGTCGGGAAGGCATTGGAAAGATCGGGAACGATGGGGAGGCAAGTGTAATGGACACCTTCGCATTGCGCCCACTATCATGCACACCCCCGGCGTCGTCGCGGACGGCGGGGTTTTCTTTCTGGAATGACGCGCCATGACTTCGACCGTTCGTACCCGCTTCGCCCCAAGCCCGACAGGCTACCTCCACATCGGCGGGGCGCGCACCGCCCTTTTTTCCTGGGCTTATGCCCGCCATTGCGGCGGCAGTTTCATCCTGCGCATCGAGGATACCGACCTCGCCCGCTCCACGCCGGAAGCCGTGCAGGCCATCCTCGACGGCATGGCCTGGCTTGGACTCGATCACGATGAAGGGCCGTTCTACCAGACGCGGCGCATGGATCGCTACAAGGAAGTCATCCAGCGGATGCTTGCCGACGGCACGGCCTACCCCTGCTATACCTCGAAAGAAGAACTCGATGCCCTGCGCGCGGCGCAGGAAGCCAGAAAAGAAAAACCGCGCTATGACGAGCGTTGGCGACCTGAACCCGGCAAGACGCTGCCGCCCGCGCCCGAAGGCGTCGCGCCCGTCGTGCGGTTCCGGAACCCGAAAGACGGTGCGGTCGTCTGGGACGACGTCGTAAAAGGGCGTGTCGAGATCGCCAACGCCGAACTCGACGACTTCATCATCGCCCGCGCCGACGGCGCCCCGACCTACAATTTCTGCGTCGTCGTCGATGACTGGGACATGGGCATTACCCACGTCATTCGCGGCGATGACCACGTCAACAACACGCCGCGCCAGATCAACGTCCTCACGGCGCTCGGCGCGGCCATCCCGCGATACGCCCATCTTTCGATGATCCTCGGCGACGACGGCGCGAAACTCTCCAAACGCCACGGCGCGGTCAGCGTCATGCAATACCGGGACGCGGGCTATTTGCCCGAGGCCGTCGTCAATTACCTTGCCCGGCTCGGCTGGAGCCATGGCGACGACGAAATCTTCAGCCGCGAGCGTTTCATCGAATGGTTCGACCTCGACCACATCACTTCCTCCGCCGCGCAATTCAACACCGGCAAACTAGACTGGCTCAACGCGCAATACATCAAGGCCGCCCGCGACAGCGATCTCGCGCGAGAGGCGACCGAGCGCCTCGACGCGCGGGGCATCGACACCATGGACGGTCCCGCGCTTCCCGCCGTCGTGGCGCTCTACAAAGAACGCGCGGGCAATCTCAATCAACTGGCCGAAGCCATCGCTCCTTTTTACCGGACGCCCGTCATTTCACCGGAACTTGCCGAAAAACATCTCGACGCTCCGGCGTGCGCGGCGCTGGAGTCATTGCACGCCCGGCTGGAGAAACTCTCGGACTGGGAAAAAGACGCCATCAGCCAGGTAATCAAGGAAACCCTCAGGGAGCACGGCCTGAAAATGCCGCGCCTGGCCATACCGCTGCGCGTCGCCCTGTTCGGCGTGGAGCATACCCCTTCCATCGACGACGTCCTGGCCGTGCTCGGGCGCGACCAGACCCTGCAAAAACTGGCGCGCCTTCGGCGTCCGCAATGACACGCCGTAGGGGCCGCTCCTATGGCCTTCCATCCTCTATATACTCACCCGCCAATCTATCAGCTGAGATGCCATGAAACCCGAAACGCTTGCCGTCCATGGCGGCTACACCCCCGATCCCACGACCCATGCCGTTGCTGTGCCGATTTACCAGACAACCTCCTACTCTTTCGACGATACCCGCCACGGCGCGGATTTGTTCGATCTCAAGGTGCCGGGAAATATTTATACCCGCATCATGAATCCCACCAACGCCGTGTTGGAGCAGCGCGTCGCGGCGATGGAGGGCGGCGTTGGGGCGCTGGCGACGGCTTCCGGCATGGCTGCGATCACTTACGCCATCCAGACCATTGCCGAGGCAGGCGACAATATCGTTTCCGCCGCCACGCTGTATGGCGGTACTTACAATCTTCTCGCCCACACTTTTCCGCAGTTGGGCATCGAGACGCGTTTTGCCGATTACCGCAATCCGGACAGTTTCCGGCGTCTGATCGACGAACGCACGAAAGCCATTTTTTGTGAATCCGTCGGTAATCCTCTCGGGAACATCACGGATTTCGAGCCGCTGGCCGCCATTGCCCACGAGGCGGGCATTCCGCTGATTGTCGATAACACGGTGCCTTCCCCTTATCTGTGCCGGCCTTTCGAGTACGGCGCGGACGTGGTTGTGCATTCGCTTACCAAATATCTCGGCGGGCACGGCAATTCGCTTGGCGGCATCATCGTCGATTCGGGCAAATTCCCCTGGGCGCAATATAAAACGCGCTTTCCGAGATTGAGCGCGCCGGATGTTTCCTACCACGGCGTGGTTTATACCGAGGCATTCGGCGAGGCGGCGTATATCGGGCGGGCGCGCGTCGTGCCCTTGCGCAACCAGGGCGCGGCGCTTTCGCCGTTCAATGCCTTCCTGATCCTGCAAGGCGTGGAGACGGTCGCCCTGCGGCTCGACCGCATCTGCGATAACGCGGTCAAGGTTGCGGAATTCCTCAAGGGACACGCCAAAACGTCGTGGGTTAATTACGCTGGTTTGCCCGATCACCCCGATCATCCGCTGGTGCGGAAGTATCTGGGGGGCCGCGCTTCGGGCATCCTGACCTTCGGCGTGAAAGGCGGCAGCGAGGCGGGCGCGCGCTTCCAGGATGCGCTTCGGCTGTTTACGCGGCTGGTCAATATCGGCGATGCCAAATCGCTTGCCTGCCATCCGGCGTCCACCACACACCGGCAGCTCAACGCGGAGGAATTGGCAAAGGCGGGCGTGCTGCCCGACATGGTGCGGCTGTCCATCGGCATCGAGCATATCGACGATCTCCTCGCCGATCTCGATCAGGCTCTGGCAGCGGTCTGAGCGGGGGCGGCGCCGCGTTCAGCGTATTTCTATCTGCTCGAACGCGGGCGGCAGGATGGCGCGAGGGGTATCGTCCCCGGATTCGGCTTCGCCGGGCGTGTCCGCTTCCGTTTCCGTGCCGGACTCGGAACCAGGCAACGATTCGGGAACGGGAAGCCGCGATTCAATCATGATCGCCACGCGACGGTTGCGCGCCCGGCCCGCTTCGGTGTCATTGTCCGCCACCGGACGTTGGTCGGCATAGCCCGCGGCGGTGAGGCGATCCGGAAGAACGCCGTTTTCGATGAACAGACGCACCACGGCGGAGGCCCGGACGGCGGAGAGTTCCCAGTTGGAGGGGAAGCGGTAGTTGCTGATCGGCAGGCTGTCGGTATGGCCTTCGACCGTGATCGGAAACTCTGCCATGGCGATGACGCCCGCCACGGCGCGCAGCGCCGCCACCGCTTCGCTGCCGAGCACGGCTTCGCCGGGCGCAAAAAGCGCGCTGGCGTTGATTTCCACCGTGACGCCGAATGCGCCTTCGGTGACGTTGACCTGGCCGTTTTCGGTCAGGGGACGCAGCGCGCCGCGAATGGCGTCGGCCATGTTGCGCATTTTCCGCGCGGTCTGCCGTCTGCGTTCCTCGGCCTGTTTGTTGCGCGCGACGGCATGGCCGGGCCGGATCGGCGGCACTATCGTTGTTACCGGCGGCGTCGTGACTTGCGGGCTGTTCATGTCGATAGCGGCGCTGCGGAACGCCTGCCCCAAGGATTCGGACAGCGCGCGGTATTTGCCTTCGTTGACCGAGCTGAGCGAGTACATGACGACGAAGAAGGCGAACAGCAGGGTGATGAAATCCGCGTAGGAAACGAGCCAGCGTTCGGTGTTTTCGTGCTCTTCGGCACGGTATTTGCGTTGTCGCGGCATGGCGCTTCCTCAATGGATGCGGCCCCGCATCCGGCTCTCGATGATGCGCGGGTTATCGCCGTTGGCGATGCCCAGCAGGCCGTCGATGTACATTTCGCGCCGGGCGGCCTGGGAACTGATGTGGGCCATGAGCTTTTTGGAGACGGGTAGGAGCACGAGGTTGGCGAGGCCGACGCCGTAGATGGTGGCGACGAAGGCAACCGCGATGCCCGCGCCGAGTTTCGTGGGATCCGAAAGGTTTTCCATGACATGGATCAGCCCGAGCACCGCGCCGAGGATGCCGATGGTCGGCGAGTAGCCGCCTGCGCTCTCCCAGATGCGGGCGCTTTGACGCATACGCGCCGCCCAGGCGTCGGTTTCGATTTCCAGCGCCTCGCGCAGGAAATCGGGTTCGGCGCCATCGACGAGCATTTGCAGGCCGCGGCGCATGAAGGGTTCGGCAAGGGTGTTGATGTGCCGCTCCAGCACGAGCAGGCCATCGCGCCGCGCCACCATGCTCCAGCCGACGACGAGAGAGACGACTTGTTCGAGGTCGCGGCGCGGCGGGGCGAAAACCCATTTGACCATTCTCACGCCGTCGAGAAAGACGCGTGGCGGGCTTTGCAGCAGTACCGCGCCGGTTGTGCCGCCGACGACGATGAGGAAGGCCGTGGGTTGCAGCAGCGAGGAGAGGTGGCCGCCTTCGAGTATTTGCCCGGCAAGGATGGCCCCCAGGGCGATGATGATGCCGAGAATACTGATGTTGTCCATGGCCACGGGTTTCCGTCAGACTTTCAGCGCGTTGCCGGACGGGTGGCCACGCCGCGCGCCGCTCCTGGCCTTGGCCGCTAGCGGCCCGGCCATCTGGGCGCGCAAGCGCGCCACGGCCTGGCTGTGAAGCTGGCTCACGCGGGATTCCGTCACGCCAAGCACTTCGCCGATTTCGCGCAGGTTGAGGTCCTCGTCATAGTAGAGGGCCATTACCATTTTTTCGCGTTCGGGCAGTTCTTCAATTGCCTTGACCAGTCTCGTCTTGGTGTCGGCGTCTTCCAGCAGTTCGAGCGGGGTCGGGCCGGCTTCGCCAAGATGGCGTTCGAGAAAGTCCTCGCCCTCTCCGGAGGAAAAGTCGTCGAAATACACGAGTTGATGCCCGCGCGCGTCTTGCAACATGTGCTGGTATTCGGACAGCGGCATATCGAGATGCGCGGCCAGTTCCCCTTCACTGGGTGGGCGGCCGTTTTTCTGTTCGAGTTCCCGGATGGCCGTTTCGATGCGCCGCATGCCGCGCCGGGCGCTGCGCGGCGCCCAATCGGCATCGCGCAGGCCGTCGAGCATCGCGCCGCGGATGCGTTGCGCGGCATAGGTTTCAAATTGTGCGCCCATGCCTTCCTCGAAACGGTTGAGTGCTTCGAGCAGGCCCATCATGCCGTTCTGCACCAGATCCTCGACTTCGACGCTGGCGGGCAGCCTGGACATCATCTGATATGCAATACGTTTGACCAGCGGCGCATGGGCGGCCACCAGGCTATCTACATCGAGTCGGCCTTCAGCGTCATGCATCCATGCGACCTGTCATTGCGCGAACCGTAATTACACGGGTGCGGCGAAAACGGGATATTCCTTTTTCCTTCTACCGGCGACAGCACTGTGCCGTGCATTGCAATGCCATTCTCGCCGCGCCGTCTCAGCCGGACGCGCCGGCTTCCCGCCATGGCGGCGCTGCCGCGAGACGGTGCAGGAAACTTGCGCCCGCCTCGCGCGCCGAGGACGTGGACGGCATGCGGGTCAGACCCGCCGCCAGATCGTCGCGCTCGACTTCACCGAGCCAAATCAGCGGAATGCCGACATGTTGCCGCACCAGCACTTGCAGCGATGTGAAGAAATTCCGCGCATCGGCGATGCCGCGCGCCCGCGTTACCGCCACATGCAAGGATCCCGCTCCGGCGGCGGCCAGTTGTTTGATCGCGCGGTAGGCGTCGGTTGCGCCGCTAGCGCTGGCTTCGGCCACCAATAGGCGCTGGGGCGCGGCCAACACGAAGGGCGAAGGGTCTTTCGCCGAATCGCAACCGGCATGGATCAGTACGAAACCGGCATGACTGTGCAATACCCGCAAGGCTTGCACCAGGCAGGCGCGGCGGGCATCGTCGAGCAGGGGCAGGGCGAGTGCGGCGGCGGCGGCGGGAACACGCCCGAACAGGCCGGGCACGGGCTGCAAGAGCCTGGCCAGCGTCATGTGCCCATCAAGCATTTGCAAGAGATCGGGGCCAGGCGCAAGCCCCAGTGCGCCCCCGAGCGCCTCTTTGCCCGTGGCTTCGTCCAGCAGCAGCACGCGCTGGCGCTGCGCCGCGATGCGATGCGCGGCGAGCACCGCGTTGTTGGCGCGATAGCGGCCCGTGGCGTAGAAGGCGACCACCGCAGGCGGGGTCTGGCGAAACAAACGGCGCAGGCCAGCGGCCTGGTCTTCACGTCCGTCGATCATCTCAGGCTCCTTGCGCGGCAAGCATCGCGCCCGCATCGTCGCCGCCGAGCCGCCACGGCGACCCGTCCATCTGTGGGCGCAGGGCGCGTTGCAGCAGCCAGCCGCGCCGGGGCAGGTGCAGATCCTCGGGAACGCGCTGCCCGTTGGTGATGTAGCAGATGTCGAGCTTGCGGCGAACGGCGACATCAATGGCCGGGGCAAGCGAGGCCGCTTCGTCCTCCTTGGTGAGAATGCAGCCTACTGTTTCCGGCCCGCCGAACGCTTTCACCACATCGTCGAGGGTATCGCCCCGGCAGGTGGCGTTGAGCAGCAACAGGCGGCGCACTTCGCCCGCGCCGGTCAGCATCGCGGCCTGCGCGGCAACCGCGCGGTCGCGCTGGCTCATTCCCATGGTATCGACGAGCACCATGCGCTTGCCGCGCAGGTCGAGCAGGGTCTGGCGCAATTCCGTGGCATCGCGCACGGCAAAGACCGGCACGCCGAGAATGCGCCCGTAGATGCGCAATTGCTCCTGCGCGCCGATGCGGTAGCCGTCCGTCGTAATCAGCGCCAGTTGCCCGGCGTCGTGGCGGGTCACGAAGCGCGCCGCCAGTTTGGCGACCGTCGTGGTCTTGCCCACGCCGGTGGGGCCGACGAGCGCGAATACGCCGCCCGCGTCGATGACTTCATCGCCGTTCGCGCGCAGCTTCAGGCGTTGCCCAAGCGCCCCGGCCAGCAGTTCCAGCGCGTTTTCAGCCGAAGCGTCCGCGCTGACGGCCTTGCTCAATTCGCGCGCGACGGCGGCGGAAAACCCGCTTGCGAGCAATTGTCCGAGCACTTCGGCGCGTGCAGGCGCATTGCGGCGCGTTTCATTCCAGCCGAAACCGCTCAATTCGCGCTCGATGACGCCGCGTATGCCGGAGATTTCTTCCATCAGACGAGCATTGGTCTGTTGCAGGGCGCGCAAGCGTTCGCCGTCCGCGCTGCGGGCGACGACTTTTTCGGCAACGCGGTCCGCCATTTTTTCCACCACCTGTTCGCCGTTTCCCGCCTCGGCGCGGCGGGCGGCGTCGAGCCGGGGCGGCGAGAAGGGGCGGACATTTTCCGGACGGGGCGCGGCGGGTGACGCGGCGCGCGGCGCATGGGCGGCGAGATGCCGGGGAATCGTGTCAGCCGCCAAGCTGGAGAGCGTGACGTGGAAATCCCGGTCATCGTAATTCCCGGCGGTTCCAGCCGGTCGCCGCGTTTCGTCACAAGCCGGGCGCGGGCGGGGCGCGGCATGCAGCGTATCAATGGCGCCCGGCGGCAGGGCGAGGATTTCGACCCCGTCCGCGACGGCCCGGTTCGAGAGGACAATGGCTTCGGCGCCCAGTTCCGCCTTCAGCGCCCGCAAAGCCTCGCGGGTCGTGGGGGCAAAATAGCGTTTGACATCCATGGCTCGAATCTCCCGGTTCGGCGCGCGCCAGCGGCGCGATCCCGGCATGATTATGCGACTCGCCCCGGCACTGGAACCACAGGAATAAACAGGTTTTCCGCCGTCTATTTCTCACGGCCCGCTTCAACGCGTCCTTACGCCATGGTACATACGGGCCTTATAATGCCCAATCCGGACAAAATAGAATTTTGGAATAAAAAATACGTAGTAACACCTACGTACAAGTACATCTCGTTCCCGGCAAGGCAATCCCATACCATGGAAATGGTTTTTCTGCCTGACACTCCCTTTCCACGCCGTTCCCGAACAATGGCGGCCAATGCCTTCCATAAGGCATATCATGATCCTTCGCCCCTCATCGTCGCGGTCTTTCTCAATACGGACACGCCGCTTTTCGCGCCACGCTCACGATGGGCAGGTACATGAAGAAAGCCAGCCCTGATTCATTCCGGAAGCGCGTCATCGCTTGCAGCCTTCTCATGGGCAGCATCCTGTTCGCCCTGATGCTGACGATCAACCTCTATTCGGTCGGCGAACAGATCGAACGCCAGATCGACGCCCGCATCGACGCCACCGCCACCGCTTACCGGGCGGTACTCGTCGGCCCGCTGGTCGGGCGGGACTACGCGGCCTTGCACGACATACTCAAGGTCTGGAAAGAAACCGGCGATCTCACCTACATTGTCATCATGAATGCCAAGGGGCAGCGCCTGACCGAAATAGGGCTGGAACACGGCGCGCCCCCGCCCGCCCCCGGCAGTGCCGGTACCGCCGTCCGCCACATCCGTTTCGACGTGAACTACCTTGGGCAGCATTACGGCTCGGTGCAATACGGCCTGTCTACCGATTACCTGGCCATAGACCGCAAAAAATTGATCCTCTACAACTGCTTTGGCGCGCTCGTGGGGATATGCCTGTTCTCCCTCATGGCCATCGCGTTGGCCCGGCACATCATCAAACCCTTGCTGGATTTGAGCGCCGTCGCCGAACGCATCGGTTCGGGCAATTACGACGTGCGGATGGACGCCACCGGCGTCTCCGAACTCGACAGCCTGATCGGGCATTTTCGCTCCATGGCGCTCACGGTGAGCAGCAAGGTATCCATGCTCGAATGGCAGGCGCAACACGATGCACTCACCGACGCCTTCAACCGCCGGGCATTCCAGCAACACACCGCGGGACTGCTCGACGACCCCGGCGGACCGAATGTCAGCATGCTCTACATCGACCTCGACCAGTTCAAGGCCATCAACGACAATTGCGGTCACAGTGCCGGAGACATCCTGCTTACCCGCGTTGCCCACTTGCTCGAATCGCGCCTGGACAACGCATTCGTCGCCCGCATTGGCGGCGACGAATTTTCCGCCGTCGTCACCCTGGAGGACGAAGCGGATGTTCGCCAGTTGGCGCAGAGCATCATCAACGACATCTCCAACATCCATTTCGAGTGGGAAGGCCAGAGCTACCGGGTTGGCGCGAGCATTGGCGTAGCCTCCTGCCGCGCGCTCGGCACCCGCTCGCTCAAGGATCTGATGATCGCCGCCGACACCGCCTGCTTCGGCGCCAAGGAACTTGGGCGCAACCGCATCCGGGTCTATCGTCCCAACGATGACTACTTTTGCCAGCGCCGGGAGGAACTGCGCAGCGTGGCGGAACTCAACAACATGCTCGCCCAGAATCGTTTCATCCTCTATCACCAGCGTTTCTCCCCGCTGGCGGGCAATCGGGGCAACCATGCCGAAATCCTGCTTCGCGTGCGCAACAGCGAAGGCGGCGTCGACGGCCCGGCGAACCTCATCCACGCCGCCGAACGCTACAACCTCATGCCGCATATCGACCGATGGGTCATCGAAAGCGCCTGCCGCCAGATTTCACAGTGGGAAAAAGACAGCAGCCCTATCAGCGTCGATTGCTTCGGCATCAACATTTCGGGCGCCAGCCTTTCCGACGAACGCTTTCCGGACTTTGTCCTCGGCCAGATTCGCGCCAGCGGCATCAACCCGAAGAAACTGTGCTTCGAGATCACGGAAAGCAGCGCTGTCGCCAACATCGAACCGGCGCTGCATTTCATCGAAAGCGTGCGCAAGGCGGGCGCGGTGGTCGCGCTCGACGATTTCGGAAGCGGCCTGTCGTCGTTCGCCTACCTCAAACGTTTCCAGGCCGATTACCTGAAAGTCGACGGCGCTTTCATCAGCAACATCGACGGCGACTCGACCAATTTCGCCATCGTCAAGGCCATCGTTACCCTGGCGCGCGCCCACGGCCTCCACACCGTGGCCGAATATGTGCACAGCGCGAGCATCCTCCAACTGATTCGTGAGATCGGCATCGACTACGCCCAGGGCTTCCAATGCCACAAACCGGAACCCCTCGAACAGCTTGCCCTCCATGGCGCCTGCCTGGCGGCACAACTGCCCATCCACTGAACATCGCGCCCGGACAAGACAAGCGTCATTGCGAGGGGCGGTACCGCCGTGGCGATCCGGATTATCGCCATCCCGGTCTGGGATTGAAATAAGGCGGCTTCGCGGTTCCGCGCTATCCGCTAGCCGCCACGATTTCCAGTATTTCCTCGCCGTAAGCTTCGAGTTTGCGGTCGCCGATGCCCGAGATCTTGCGCAGATCGCCGGGCGTGCCTGGCCGGGCGATGGCGATGTCGCGCAACGTGGCGTCGTGGAAAATAACGTAGGCCGGTATGTTGCGCGCCTGCGCGGTGCTGGCGCGCCAAGCGCGCAGACGGTCGAACAACGCGGTTGGCACGCCGCCGGGGATGTCGTGGTTCGCGGCGGCTCTGTGGCGGGTTCTGGATTTGCGGCGCTGCCCGGGCGGCAGCCGGATCAGGAAATCGACTTCGCCGCGCAACAGGGGGCGGGCGGCCTCGGTGAGCGCCAGCGCGTTGTAACGCTCGTGGTCGACGCAGATGAAATCGTGGGCGATGAGCTGGCGAAACACCGCGCGCCAGTGTTTTTCGTCGAGATCGTTGCCGATGCCGAAAGTAGACAGCCGCTCGTGACCCCGATTCCGCACCTTGTCGGTGAGTTCGCCGCGCAGCACATCGATCAGATGTCCCGCGCCGAAACACTGGCCGGTGCGATAGATGCAAGACAGCGCCTTGCGCGCGGCATCGGTGGCGTCCCAGGCCTGGGGCGGGGCGAGGCAATTGTCGCAATTGCCGCAAGGGGCGGCCTCCTCGCCGAAATAGGCGAGCAAATGCTGGCGGCGGCAGCCGGTGATTTCGGCGAGGCCGACCAGGGCATCCAGCCGGTTGCGGGCGAGCCTGCGGTAAGTTTCGTAATCGCGGTCGTCGACGCCATCGCCGGCATCGATCATGCGGCGCTGGTTGACCACATCCCGCGCGCCCCACGCCATCCATGCCCGCGCGGGCAGCCCGTCGCGGCCCGCGCGGCCTGTTTCCTGGTAATACCCCTCGATCGAGCGAGGCAAATCGAGATGGGCGACGAAGCGCACATCGGGCTTGTCGATGCCCATGCCGAAAGCGATGGTTGCCACCATCACCAGGCCGTCTTCGCGCAGGAAGCGGTTCTGGTGCGCGGCGCGAATCTCGGCCGGCATCCCGGCATGGTAGGGCAGGGCGGCGATGCCATGTTCCTGCAACCACGCGGCGGTTTCCTCTACCTTGCGCCTTGAGAGGCAGTAAACGATGCCCGCCGCGCGCGAGAATTTCGGGTAGATTTCATCGCGGATGAAATTGAGCAACTGGCGGCGCGGATCGTCCTTTTCCACGATGGTGTAGTGGATGTTGGGACGGTCGAAGCTGGAGATGAAACACCGCGCTGCGTCCAGGTGCAGTCGTTGCACAATCTCGTCGCGGGTCTGGCGGTCGGCCGTGGCCGTGAGCGCAACGCGCGGAATGGCCGGATAACGTTCGGACAGGATCGACAATTGCAGATATTCTGGGCGGAAATCGTGCCCCCATTGCGAGACGCAATGCGCCTCGTCGATGGCGAACAGCGCCAGCCGTTCCGTATCGCGCAGATGATCGAGCCGGTCGAGGAATCTTGGCGTCATCAGTCGTTCGGGCGCGACATAAAGCAGATCGAGACCGCCCTCGAAAAGCGCGCGCTCGGTGGCGCGCATGGCGTCGAGATCAAGGCTGGAATTCAGATAATCCGCCGCTACCCCGGCCTCTTTCAAGGCGCTCACCTGGTCGTGCATGAGCGCGATGAGCGGTGACACCACGATGGCCGTGCCGGGCCGCATCAACGCCGGAATCTGGTAGCACAGCGACTTGCCGCCGCCGGTGGGCATCAGCACCAGCGCGTCGCCGCCAGCGGCGACATGTTCGATGATCGTCTGTTGCTCGCCGCGAAAAGCGCCGTAGCCGAATACGTGGGTGAGGATGTCGCGGGCGTCCCGGCTCATTCGCGGCCAGTGCCCGCCTTGCGGATGCGCTCGATCAACGTGGAAGTCGAGCGCGCCACCTCGAACGGCACCGAATGCACGCTGCCCCCCCATCCGCGCACTTCCGCCGCGCCGACAATCGCCTCCACCGGCCAGTCGCCGCCCTTGACCAGGACATCGGGCCGGACATCGAGAATGCGTGCGAGCGGCGTATCTTCCTCGAACCAGGTAACGAGGTCGACGCTCTCCAGCGCCGCGACTACCGCGAGGCGGTCTTCCAGCGGGTTCAGCGGGCGATCCGCTCCCTTGCCCAGGCGTCGCACCGACTCATCCGCATTGATTGCCACGACCAAGGCCGCGCCCAGCGCCCGCGCGCGCGCGAGGTATGTAACGTGGCCACGATGGAGAATGTCGAAGCAGCCATTGGTCAACGCCAGCGGGCGGGGCAGGCGGGCGGCGCGGGCGGCAAGCGCCTGCGGCGGGCAGAACTTGGCTGTGAATGGCGGAGGTTTACAGGACATGGAGATTTTTGCTGCTTGTCGCCTCGACGCCGTATTATCGCTGCATTTATCGCTTTCGTGTCGGCGGCAAGTCCGTGCAGACACCTTCCGCTACCTCCGCCGCCATGCCGACGGATTCGCACAGGGTCGGATGCGGATGAATGGTCTTGCCGATGTCCGTCGCCGTCGCGCCCATTTCGATGGCCAGGCAGATTTCGCCGATCAAATCCCCTGCGTTCGCGCCCACGACGGCCCCGCCGAGAAGGCGATGGGTTTCCGTATCGAAAAGGAGCTTCGTTACCCCTTCCTCCGCGCCGTTGGCGATAGCGCGACCGCTGGCGGCCCAAGGGAAAACCGCTTTCTGGAATGTTTTGTTTTCGGCTTTCAACTGCGTCTCAGACTTGCCCGCCCAGGCGATCTCGGGAAGGGTATAAGCAACGCCGGGGATTTGCAGCGCGTCGAAAGCGGATTTCCGCCCGGCGGCGGCTTCCGCCGCGATGTGGCCCTCATGTACGGCTTTGTGAGCCAGCATCGGGTTGCCGGTGATGTCGCCAATGGCAAAAATGTGCGGCACATTCGTGCGCTGCTGCGGGTCGACTACGATGAAACCGCGTTCCGTGACGGCAAGGCCCGCCTTTTCGGCGGCGAGCGTCTTGCCGTTGGGGCCGCGGCCCACCGAGACCAGCACGCGGTCGAAGCTCTCTTTCTCCCCCGTGGAATAAGTGATTTCGATGCCCTCCGCCCTGGCCCCGGCGGCGGTAACGCCTGTCGCCGTCAGGATGCGGTCAAAGCGATGGGCGTTCTTCTTCTCCCATATCTTCACCAGATCGCGGTCGGCGCCGGGCATCAGCCCCTCGCCCTGTTCCACGATGGTGATGCGCGCCCCCAGGGCGCTATAGACGGTAGCCATTTCCAGCCCGATGATGCCGCCGCCGATGATCAGCATCTTCCGGGGGATCGCGCCCAGGGCCAGCGCGCCGGTCGAATCCATGATGCGCTCGTCCTTCGGCATGAAAGGCAGTGCCACGGCGTGGGAACCGGCCGCGACGATGGCCTGGGCGAATTTCACCACCTGCTTTTTGCCGTTGGCGGCGATCACTTCGAGGTGATGCGCGTCGAGGAACTGCCCAACGCCCCGGATATGGCGCACCTTGCGGCCTTTCGCCATGCTGGCGAGACCGGTGGTGAGCTTTTCGACGATGCCGTTTTTGTGGGCGCGCAGGTGCTCGAGGTCGACCTCCGGCGCGGCAAAACGCACCCCGGCCGCCGAAATATGCCCAGCATCCCCGATGACGGCGGCGACATGCAGGAGCGCCTTGGAGGGGATGCAGCCGACATTGAGGCAAACACCGCCCAGCGTGCCGTAACGTTCCACGATGACGGTTTTCAGTCCGAGGTCGGCGGCGCGGAATGCGGCGGAGTAGCCACCGGGACCGCCGCCTAGCACCAGTACCTCGGTCTCGATGTCGGCATTGCCGCTATAAGCCGGAACTGGCGCCGCGCGAGGCGCTTCGACGGCGCGGACGGCGGTTTCCTTCGGTGGGTTTGCCGTCGCGGCGGGGGCGTTGGCGTCCGTCTCCACGCGGATCAGGACGCTGCCCCTGGAAACCCGATCGCCCAACTGCACCAGGACTTCTTTCACCACGCCAGCGGCAGTAGCGGGCACATCCATCGTCGCCTTGTCGGATTCCAGCGTCGCCAGCGCATCGTCGATAGCCAGGGCATCGCCGGGTTTCACGAAAATGTCGATGACGGGAACATCAGAAAAATCGCCGATGTCGGGTACCGCGATGTCGATGAGTGGGGGCATGGTCTGGCTCCTCGGCCTTGGATTGGAGTCGCTGCGCGCAAGCGGGCGGATGGACAAACGTTCCCGGATTATGCACCGATGAACCGATGCCGTTATCGGCGATATGCCGTGACAAGGCCAGGCCGCACATTGGCGGCTTGGCGGAATGCGATTCCCGTATTTTCGCGCGCGGGAAGCAAGGCGATGGATGACGGCGCGGGTTCGCCCGACTTACATCATCGGGGCAAGCGAGGTGCGCATCTTCTGCATCGCCCGCGCTTCGATCTGGCGGATGCGCTCTGCCGAAACGCCATACTCCGCCGCCAGCTCGTGCAGCGTGGCCGTATCGCCCTCGCGCAGCCAGCGGCGTTCGACAATATCCCGGCTACGCGCATCGAGCGCGTCGAGCGCATGGCGCAGGCCTTCATCCTGAAGGCGGACATGCTGCGCTTCTTCGAGCGCGGCGGAAGGTTCGGCGTGTGGATCGGGCAGGTAAGCGATGGGGGCGAAGTGTTCGTCCTCGTCGTCGCCGCCAGCTTCGAGCGGAATTTCCCGCCCGCACAGGCGCGTTTCCATTTCGACCACTTCTTCGGGCTTCACGCCAAGCCGCGCGGCGATGGCGTGCACCTCCTCGCGGTTCAAGGTGGAGCTATCCCGTTTCATGCTGCGCAGGTTGAAGAAAAGTTTCCGTTGCGCCTTGGTGGTGGCGATCTTGACCATCCGCCAGTTGCGCACGATGAATTCGTGGATTTCCGCCTTGATCCAGTGAATGGCGAACGACACCAAGCGCACGCCGCGCGCGGGATCGAAACGTTTGACGGCTTTCATCAGGCCGACATTGCCTTCCTGGATCAGATCCGCATGCGGCAGGCCGTAGCCGAGGTAGCCCCGGGCGATCGACACCACCAGCCGCAGATGCGACATCACCAATTGCCGCGCCGCGTCCAGATCGCCCTGTTCTTTCAGGCGGGTGGCGAGATCCAGTTCTTCCTGCTCGGTGAGCATGGGCAGGCGATTGACCGAGCCGATGTACTGGTCGATGCTGCCGGTGGCGCAAGAAATGGGGAGCGACAGGCTGTGATTCATAAGTACAAAACCTCCTTGGCGGCGAATATTAGCACTCCGCGTCTTGGAGTGCTAAACCGTGGTGAAGTTTCTGTGTGACAAATGACGAAATAAGGGAAACGCCGAACAAGCGTTTCCCTGAGCGGGACTTCCCCGGCGGCAAGCGCCGCTCAGACCGAGAATGACGATCCGCAGCCGCAAGTATTGGTCGCGTTCGGATTGCGGATCACGAACTGCGCGCCTTCAAGCCCTTCGGTATAGTCGATTTCGGCGCCGACCAGATATTGATAACTCATGGCGTCCACCAGCAGGGTCACGCCGTTCTTTTCGAGCGTGGTGTCGTCTTCGTTGACGTCCTCGTCGAAAGTGAAGCCATACTGGAACCCCGCACACCCGCCGCCGCTCACGAACACGCGCAGCTTCAGCGCGGGGTTGCCTTCTTCTTCGATCAGTCCGCGCACCTTGGCGGCGGCGTTGTCGGTAAAAACCAGGAAGTTCGAAACTTCATCCAGGGTTTCCGTGCTCATCGTGTTTTCTCCTCTGTTGTGGATTTGCCCATGCGGACAGACGCGATGATGCGCCCATGCGCGGGGCGGCGTCAAAGTCAAGGCATCACTGTCACGGGCTGACCGGCGTCATGGTCAGGCCAAGGCTTTCTTCCTCGCCGAACATGATGTTCATGTTCTGCACCGCCTGCCCCGCCGCGCCCTTGACCAGATTGTCGATGACCGATAGCACCACGACCGTGTCTCCGCCCTGCGGACGATGCACGGCAATCCGGCAATGGTTGGAAGCTCGCACCGAGCGCGTTTCCGGATGACTGCCCGGCGGCATCACGTCGATGAAGGTTTCTCCAGCAAAGCGCGTCTCGAACAAGACCTGCAAATCCGCCTCGCTCAACTCGCTCGTCAGGCGCGCGTAAAGCGTGGCGTGGATGCCGCGCACCATTGGCGTCAGGTGCGGCACGAAAGTCAGCCCGATGTCCCGCCCGCCCGCCACGCGGGAAAGTCCCTGGCGGATTTCCGGCAAGTGGCGATGGCCGCCAACGCCGTATGCCTTGAAACTGTCCGTCGCCTCCGCATACAGATTCGCCGCCGCCGCCTTGCGTCCCGCGCCGGAAACGCCTGACTTGGCATCGGCGATCAAGTGATCGAGCGCCACGGCGTCCGCTTCGATCAAAGGCAGGAAGCCCAGTTGCACCGCCGTCGGGTAGCAGCCCGGATTGGCAAGCACCCTGGCCTTGCGAATCCGCGCCCGGTTGATTTCGGGCAGGCCATAGACGGCCTCGGCCAACAGTTCGGGAGCGGCATGGCTCATGCCGTACCATTTTTCCCACCCTGCCTCATCAAGACGGAAATCGGCGGCCAGGTCGATAACCTTTACGCCCGCCGCCGCCAATGCCGCCGCCTGTTTCATGGCGACGCCATTGGGCGTGGCGAAGAACACCACATCGCATTGTTCGAGCGCGGCATCCTCCGGCGCGACGAAATTCAAATCCACCCGCCGCCGCAGACTTGGGAACATATCGGACACCCGCTGCCCAGCCTCGCCGCGCGAAGTAATCGCGGTCAACTTCACCGCCGGGTGGCTTGCCAATATCCGCAACAGCTCGACACCCGTGTAACCGGTACCACCGACAATGCCCGCTTTTATCATGATTTTCCCTGCTCACCATTGAGAGCGCAGATTATCGCGCAGCTTTCAGGGATCAGGAATCAGCGTGGCCTGTGGGACTGTTTTCCCGCCCGCAACAGGTAAGGCACGCTCCGGATGCCCAGGCGATCACCGAGTTCCAGGTTCCGGGCAAGAGCGCCGGTGTCGCAATGATTTGTTGCGCTGGCGGGCAGGCGGCGTTTCAGCATCCAGTCGTTCCAGGCCGTGGCCGGATCGTTGGCGCACCAGATCAGGCGGGATTTCAGCATCGAGTCGCCGGACAGGATGGGATACAAAAAAGTGTAGAAGGTCGCGTTGTCGAGCCGGGCCAGTTTTTCGTCCAGTTTGGCGCAAAAGGGGCAATACGGGTCTTCAAACGTCACCAGGATCAGTTCGCCGTTGCCATGTACTTGTTTGATGGCTTGCGACAAGGGCAGGCTGTCAAGGTCGATTTCGCCGTCGGCGCTTGCAAGGATTTCATCGGCGATCTCTCCTGGCGTCATGGCGGCGCGGCGCTGGGATTGGTAATACGGAATGCCCGCCGTCACGAGCAGCAGGAACAGCGCCAGAAGAACGCCCGCGGGGGTTGGCGTTTTCATTCGTTTTCCGTTCCGGGCCGCGCCGTTTGCAGGATCTCCCGCAGGGCCGCGATCAACGTGGCGGATTGTTCGTCGGTACCGACGGTGATGCGCAGATATTGTTCGATGCCCGGCGTTTTGAAATGGCGCACGATAATGGCGCGCTGGCGCAGCGCGGCGGCGATTTCGCCCGCGTCATGCGCCGGGTGGCGGGCAAAAACGAAATTGGCCGATGAGGGCGGGACGATGAAGCCGAGTTCCCGCAAACGGGCCGTGAGCATGGCGCGGGTGACGATGATTTTTCGCCGGCTTTCCTGGAACCAGACTTCGTCCTGCACGGCGGCGATGGCGCCGACGAGCGCCAGGCGGCCGAGGGGATAGGAGTTGAAGCTGTTTTTTATCCGATCCAGGCCCGCGATCAGCTCTGGATGTCCGATGGCGAAGCCGACCCGCAACCCGGCGAGCGCGCGGCTTTTCGAGAAGGTCTGCACGACCAGCAGGTTGGGATGGCGGTCGATGAGGGCAATGGCGCTGGCGTCGTCGTCCGCGAAGTCGATGTAGGCCTCGTCAATCAGGACGACGGCGTCCGGGTTGGCGGCGGCAATGCGTTCGACCTCCGCGCGCGGCAACAGGCGGCCCGTAGGCGCGTTGGGGTTGGGAAAGACGATGCCGCCCGCGCGCTCGCCGTCGCGGGGCAGGTAATCTTCGGCCCGCAGGGCGAAGCCGTCCGCGAGCGGAATCCTGCGGAAATCGATACCGTACAGGCCGCAATAAACCGGGTAGAAGCTGTAGGTGATGTCCGGCATCCATAGCGGGAGATCGTGTTTCAGCAGGCCGAGGAAAGCGTGGGCGAGCACTTCGTCGGAGCCGTTGCCGACGAAGATATGCGCCTGGCTCGTTGCGTGACGGGCGGCGAGCGCGGCTTTGAGTGCCTTTGCGTCCGGGTCGGGATAGAGGCGCAGGCTGTCGGCGGCGGCGGCGCAAATGGCTTTGATCGCCATGGGCGAGGGGCCGTAGGGATTTTCGTTGGTGTTGAGTTTGATGAGGTTGTCGAGTCCGGGCTGTTCGCCCGGTGCGTAGGGGGTCAGGCCGTGGGTGACGGCGCTCCAGTAGCGGCTCATGCGGAAACTGCGGAGAAGAGGGGAGGGGGGCAGAGGCGGAAACGCGGGGAGAGAGGGGAAAGGCGTGTCCGGCGCGTAAATCGGGCCGCCGGGAGAGGTTGCAAACGCTGGCGATGGTATCATGTCCCGCTTATTTACCTGTTTCACCAGACAGACCATGCGTCAGGCCAGCGTTACCCGCAATACGGTGGAGACCCGCATCTCGGTGCGCCTTGATCTCGACGGCGCGGGACTGGGCAAGCTCGACACGGGCGTGCCTTTTCTCGATCACATGCTCGACCAGGTGATCCGGCACGGTTTCATCGACCTTGACGTGCGTTGCGAGGGCGACATCCACATTGACGACCATCATTCGGTGGAGGATGTCGGCATCGCGCTCGGGCAGGCGTTCGCCAGGGCGATAGGCGACAAGAAAGGCGTGCGCCGCTACGGGCATGCCTACGTGCCGCTTGATGAATCGCTCTCCAGGGTGGCGCTCGACATTTCCGGGCGGCCTGGCCTGTTCTATTTCGTGACCTTCGCCCGCGAGCGCATCGGAGGTTTCGATGTCGACTTGGCGCGTGAGTTTTTCCAGGGCTTCGTCAACCATGCGGGGATAACGTTGCACATCGATAACCTGCGCGGCGACAATGCGCACCACCAGTGCGAAACCGTGTTCAAGGCGTTTGGCCGCGCCCTGCGCATGGCCGCGGAGCGCGACGAGCGCGCCGCGGGCGCGGTGCCGTCGACCAAGGGCGCGCTCTGACGCGCCCCCGGCAATAAGAGAGGCGCGATTCCGCAACCGGATTTTCGTGATGAACTGTACCTGGACCTCGCGGCGCGCCCGCGGCATCTTCATAGCTTTTTCTTTTCTTTCCGGCAGGCGGACGCGATGAGCGCGGTGGTTGTCATCGACTATGGCATGGGCAATCTGCGCTCGGTGGCGAAAGCCATCGAACATGTCGCGCCGGAATGCCGGGTGGAGATCACCGCCGATCCGGCGCGGGTGGCCGCCGCTGACAGGGTAGTGTTCCCCGGCCAGGGCGCGATGCCCGACTGCATGCGCGAACTCGATTTGCGCGGCCTGCGCCCGGCGGTGCTCGACGCGGCGGCCTCGAAACCCTTCCTGGGCATCTGTATCGGCCTGCAAATGCTGTTCGAGAGGAGCGGCGAGGGGGACGTGCCGGGGCTTGGCATTTTCACGGGCGAAGTCGTGCGTTTCCGCGACGAAGCGATGCGCGGCGGCGATGGCGCGCGCCTGAAAGTGCCGCACATGGGCTGGAACGAAGTATGGCGGCGGCGTCCGCATCCGCTCTGGGAAGGCATCCCGGACGGGGCGCGTTTCTACTTCGTCCACAGCTATCATGTGTGCCCGGCGGCGGCCGGCGTGATCGCCGCCGAAACCGATCATGGCATTCGCTTTACCAGCGCGGTGGAGCGGGCTAATATCTTCGCAATCCAGTTTCATCCGGAAAAAAGCGCCCAGGCCGGTTTGCGCCTGCTGTCCAACTTCATGCAATGGGCGCCCTGAACCACGGGCGCCCGCTCCGATCATCGCCACGATTCCTGTCCCGGTATGCTGCTCATCCCCGCCATCGATCTCAAGGACGGCCATTGCGTTCGCCTCCGGCAAGGCGAAATGAATGATGCCACGGTATTCTCGGAGGCGCCCGCCGACATGGCCCGGCACTGGCTCGACCAGGGCGCGCGACGCCTGCATCTAGTCGATCTCAACGGCGCTTTCGCGGGCAAGCCTGTCAATGGCAAGGCGATCCGCGCCATCGTCGGCGAAGTCGACGACGATATTCCCGTGCAGCTCGGCGGCGGCATCCGCGACCTCGACACCATCGAGCGTTATCTCGACGAGGGCATCAGCTACGTCATCATCGGCACTGCCGCGGTGAAAAATCCCGGCCTGCTGCACGATGCCTGCGGCGCGTTTCCCGGACACATCATCGTCGGGCTGGACGCGCGCGACGGCAAGGCCGCCGTCGATGGCTGGTCGAAACTCACCGGGCACGATATCGTCGATTTGGCAAAGAAATTCGAGGATTACGGGGTCGAAGCGGTGATCTACACCGACATCGGGCGCGACGGCATGCTGACCGGCGTCAACATCGAAGCCACGGTGCGGCTGGCCCGCGCCCTGCGCATTCCCGTGATCGCCAGCGGCGGCGTGGCGAGCCTTGCCGACATCGAAGCCCTGTGCGCCATCGAGGACGAAGGCGTGAGCGCCGCCATCACCGGGCGCGCCATCTACGAAGGCACGCTCGATTTCGCCGCCGGGCAGGCGCGCGCCGACGAACTCACCGCCGCGCGGGCGCGTTGACATGCTGGCCAAGCGCATCATTCCCTGCCTCGACGTCAACGCCGGGCGCGTGGTCAAGGGCACGAACTTCGTCGATCTGCGCGATGCGGGCGATCCGGTCGAAGTCGCGCGCCGTTACGACGAGCAAGGCGCGGATGAAGTCACCTTCCTCGACATCACCGCCAGTTCCGATGCGCGCGACATCATCCTCCACGTGGTCGAACAGGTCGCCGGACAAGTTTTCATCCCGCTCACCGTGGGCGGCGGCGTGCGCACGGTCGAGGACGTGCGGCGGCTTCTCAACGCTGGCGCCGACAAGGTGAGCATCAACACGGCGGCGGTCAACAACCCCGAAGTTGTGCGGGAAGCCAGCGGCAAGGTCGGCAGCCAGTGCATCGTGGTAGCCATCGACGCCAAGGCGGGCGCGCCGGGCAAATGGGAAGTCTTTACTCATGGCGGACGCAAGAGCGCGGGGCTGGACGCCGTCGAATGGGCGCGGCGGGTCGAGGCGCTTGGCGCGGGCGAAATCCTCCTCACCAGCATGGATCGGGACGGCACCCGCGCCGGGTTCGATCTCGCGCTCACCCGCGCCGTGACCGACGCTGTACGCATCCCGGTCATCGCCAGCGGCGGCGTGGGCACGCTCGGGCATCTGGCCGACGGCGTGAGCGCGGGCGGCGCGGATGCGGTGCTGGCGGCAAGCATCTTTCATTTCGGCGAACACACCGTGCGCGAGGCCAAGGAACTGATGCGCGCGCGCGGCATCGAGGTGCGGTTGTGAGCGCCGCGCCGGACTGGCTCGACGCCATCCAGTGGGACGCGGCCGGTCTCGTGCCGGTCATTGCGCAAGAAGCGGCCAGCGGCAAAATACTGATGTTCGCGTGGATGAACCGCGAGGCGCTGGCGCGCACCGTGGCGACGGGCGAGGCTGTCTACTGGTCGCGCTCGCGCGGACGCCTATGGCACAAGGGCGAAGAATCGGGCCATGTGCAGGAAGTGCGCGACATCCGCATCGATTGCGACGGCGATGCGGTGCTGCTTTCCATCGAACAGACAGGCGGCATCGCCTGCCATACCGGGCGGCAAAGCTGCTTTTACCGGCGCTACGCGGACGGCGGATGGCAGGACGCCGAGCCGGTGCTGAAAGATCCCAAAGACATCTACGGGAAACACGCCGGGGAGAGGATGAGCGCCACGACAGATACCGGAACCAACGCGGACGGCGACATTCTCGACCGGCTTTCCGCCACGCTCGCGGCGCGCCGTGGCGACGATCCGGAAACCTCCTATACGGCAAAGCTTTTTGCCAAGGGGCCGGATGCGATCCTAAAGAAAATCGGCGAGGAAGCCGCCGAACTCATCATGGCGAGCAAGGACGGCGAAAAAGTCGACATCGTCCATGAAGCGGCGGACGTGCTTTTTCACACCCTGGCGCTGCTCGTCTTCCATGGCCTTTCCATCGACGACGTGCGCCGGGAACTGGCACGGCGCGAAGGCGTCTCCGGCATCGAAGAAAAAAAGGCGCGCCAAGCCAAGTAAACTTGCCTCCGGGTGAACATCCATCCTTGGGGAAAATCGGAAACCAGACCATGAACGACTGTCTTTTCTGCAAAATCGCGGCGGGCGACATCCCTTCCAGGAAAGTCTACGAAGATGAACTAGTGATCGCTTTCCACGACATCCGCCCCCTGCGGCCTGTCCACATACTCGTCATCCCCAAGAAGCACATCACCTCGCTTGCCCATGTGGGCGCGGCGGACGAACCCGTGCTGGGACGCCTGCTGTCGATAGCGCAAAAGCTCGCGGCGGAAAACGGCAGCGCGGACGGCTTCCGCGGCATCATCAACACTGGCAGGATTGGCGGGCAGGAAGTGCCGCACCTGCATCTACATATCCTGGGCGGTCCGGAACCGGTCGGCCCGATGGTCAAACACGATTAACGGAGGGAAAACACCATGGCAATCGGCCCGATGCAACTGTTGCTCATTTTATTGATCGTCGTCCTCATCTTCGGCACCAAGAAACTGCGCAATATCGGCCAGGATCTGGGCGGCGCGGTGCGCGGCTTCAAGGACGGCCTGAAAGAAAGCGAAGGCGCGGCCGCGCCTTCGCCCCAGATCGCCACGCGGGACGGCGCGGTGGTCATCGAGGGCGAAGCGCGCGAGAAAACCACCGATGACGCGGGGAAATCCGCTTGATTGCCGCCCATCCCGCGCGGCAATGACGACGGACGGCTGAAGCATGTTTGATCTCGGCTTCTCGGAAATCGCCGTCATCGCCATCGTATTGCTGGTGGTGGTCGGCCCCGAACGCCTGCCCAGGGTGGCGCGCGCCGCAGGGCATCTCCTCGGACGCTTCCATCGCTACGTCGCGGAAGTCAAAGCCGACATCCGGCGGGAAATCCAGATCGACGAACTGAAAACCCTGCGCGAGCAGGCCCATGCACTGGATCAAACCCTGCGCGCCGAAGTGGGCGAAATCCAGTCCGAAGTACGGGAGGCGCTGATACTCACCGAAACTGCCCCCGCCCCGGACGATGCTGGCGGCGTCTCGTCCGCGCCGCCGGACGCGCCTGCCCCGGAAACCTCCTCCGCCCTTCCCGCCGCCGTGCCTACGGACAAAACATGAGCGAAGAACCGCGGGAAGAAGACAGTTTTATTTCGCACCTGCTCGAACTGCGCACCCGGCTGCTGCGCGCCATCGTCGCCATTGGCGCGGTTTTCGTCTGCCTGATGCCCTGGTCGGGCGCGATCTACGACCTGCTCGCCAGCCCGCTGATTGCCGCCCTGCCGCCCGAAACGCGCATGATCGCCACCGGCGTCATCACGCCGTTCATGGTGCCGCTCAAAATCACTCTGCTGGCGGCCTTCGTACTGGCGCTGCCTTTCGTACTCTACCAAGCGTGGGCTTTCGTCGCGCCCGGTCTTTATGCGCATGAGCGCCGCCTGGCCTTGCCCCTGGTGGCGGGAAGCACGCTGCTTTTCCTCGCCGGCATGGCATTTTGCTACTTCTTCGTGTTTCGCATGGTGTTCGGCTTCATCGCCCAGTTTGCGCCGAAAAGCGTGATGCCCGCACCGGACATCGAGCAATACCTTTCTTTCGTGACAACGATGTTCATCGCCTTCGGCATGACCTTTGAAGTCCCCGTTGCCGTCATCCTGCTTGCCAGGGCCGGGGTCGTATCCGTGGCGAAGCTGCGCGAGATACGGCCCTACGTGATCGTCGGCGCCTTCATCGTCGCCGCCGTCGTCACGCCCCCGGACGTAGCCTCGCAAATCATGCTCGCCGTGCCCGTCTGCCTGCTGTACGAAGCGGGCATTCTCATCGCCAGCGCCCTCTCGCGGCCCGTGGCTGAAGCGAAAAACGAACCGGAGACAGCCGCCGGATCGGAAGATTCCCGTCCCCGATGAATGCCGGTCAAAGCGCCGTCATTGCGAACGGAGCGCCGCCGCCCGCGCCGCGCGCGGATTGCCGCGTCGCTGCGCGCCTCGCAATGACGCCTGCTCGGCGTTTTCCCGGGTTTGTCTACGTAACATTCGATGCCGCCTCGTCATCCGAGCCGCTGATCCCTGATCTTTGATCCCTCATGAGGCTTTCACGCAAGAACGCGATAAACCGCTGTGTTTTCGCGGGCAGCAACCGCGTTTCGGTCATGGCATACACCGGCAGCGGCGCGCCGTGCCATTGGGGAAGCACGCGGCGCAGCCGCCCAGCGGCCAGATCGGCAGCGACCATCTCCTCCGGCAGCAAAATGACGCCCATATCGAGCGTTGCCAGTCGCCGGATCAGGCCCACGTTATTGAACGCGAACCGTCCGCCCGACGGAACCATGGCCGTTTCCGCGCCATTGTGCAAGGTCCACGCCTCGCCCCTGCGCAGGCTCAGGCATTCATGCCGTGCCAGATCGACAGGCGCCACCGGCTCGCCCGCCCGTTCGAGATAACGCGGCGAAGCATAAAGACGGGCCGAAAACACCGTTAGCGGATGCGCGACCAACTGCGAATCCTCGGGCTTTCCCGCCCGGATCGCCACATCGAAATGCTCGCTCACCAGGTCGACCCGCCGGGGCGAAAGATCGAAATCAAAAGCGATGCCGGGATAGCGGCGCGCAAACTCCGCCATCGAGGGCGCGAGATAAACCGCGAAATCCGCGGGCAGTGACGCGCGCAACACCCCGCCCGGCTGCGCCAGCATCTCGCCAAGCTGCTCGTGCGCGAGCCGCGCCTCCTCCACGATGCGCTTGCAACGCTCGAAATAAATCCGCCCCGCCTCGGATAAAGCCAGCTTGCGCGTTGTACGGTGCAGCAGCCGCAAACCGATTTTCTTCTCCAGCGCCCCGATCCGTCGAGACAAGGTTGAACCCGGCATCCCCATCGCCTCGGCGGCGGCGCGAAAACTCCGCGCCTTCACCACCTCCACGAACAGGGCCATATCGTCCAGAAATTCCATAAAGATTATCCCGTCAATGGATTGCTGTTCTCCAGCCAGCCCTGTTTATTCCGCCCGGAGAAAAGCCGATCATCCCCGTTGCCGCTTCGGGCAGCCGGAAGCCGCCCGCCCGCGACATTCCTTTCCACCGCGGCATTACCAAGGATTTTCACATGAGCCAACTATTCATGCCCCTGCGCATCGGGCCATATTCTCTCCCCAACCGCCTCGTCATGGCGCCGATGACCCGCTCGCGCGCCGACGCCGATGGCGTCCCCGGAGAACTCATCGCCCTCTACTACGCCCAGCGCGCCAGCGCCGGACTCATCATCAGCGAAGGCGTCTACCCCTCCGCCATGGGCAAAGGCTACCCGCGCACGCCCGGCATCATCAACGAAACCCAGGCCGCCGCCTGGAAGCGCGTCGCCGGCGCCGTACACGCCAAAGGCGGGCGCATCTTCATGCAGATCATGCACTGCGGGCGCATTTCGCATCCCGCCCTGCTGCCGGACGGCGAGCAGCCGGTCGCCCCTTCCCCCATCAGGCCCGCCGGACAAGTCTGGACAGACACCGGCCCGCAAGACTTCGTCACTCCGCGCGCGCTCGGCCTGGACGAAATCGCCGCCGTCATCGACAGCTACCGCGCGGCCACGCGCCGGGCGCTCCAGGCCGGTTTCGACGGCGTGGAACTCCACGCCGCATCGGGCTACCTGCCCGAACAGTTCCTCTCGTCGGGCAGCAATTGCCGCACGGATCAATACGGCGGCCCGGTCGAAAACCGCGCCCGTTTCATCCTGGAAACCCTCGCGGCCATGATCGCGGAAGCGGGCGGCGGTCGCGTCGGCATCAAGATCTCGCCGGAAATGAACTTCAACGACATCTCCGACGCCCACCCGCGGGAGACCTACACCTGGCTCGTAGACCACCTGCGCGGCCTCGACCTTGCCTACCTGCACGTCGCCCTGTTCGGCGCCGACACCGGCTACCATGCCCTGCTGCGCCCGCGCTTCGACGGCGTCTACTTCCTCGGCGGCGGCCTTGACCAGACCAAGGCCGAAACCGCGCTGGACGAAGGGCGGGCCGATGCCGTGGTTTTTGGCAATGCTTTCATCGCCAACCCGGACTTGCCCGAACGTTTCCGCCAAGGCGCGCCGCTCAATACCCCGGACAAGACCACCTTCTACAGCCCCGGCGCGCAAGGCTATACCGACTATCCCGGCCTGTAGGGATCGGAGTAGCAAGGCGGCGCGCCGCGTAAAACGACATTTGATCCCTGACGCCTGATTGCGCCTGACGCCGCAATGACGAGGGCGGGCGTCGTCTCCAGAAGCGTGGGTTCCGAAGGCGCGCCGCGCCGTGAAATCGGTTTGGGTTGAACGGGCGGCGGTTCGGGCCGCTGTAACGTTACAACAGGCTGAACGGGCGGCGGTTCGGGCCGCCGTAACGTTACAACAGCCTGAACGGGCGGCGGTTCGAGCCACTGTAACGTTACAACAGCCTGAATGGGCGGCGGTTTGGGCTGCCGTAACGTTACAACAGCCTGAATGGGCGGCGGTTCGGGCCGCCGTAACGTTACAACAGGCTAAACGGGCGGCGGTTCGGGCCGCCGTAACGTTACAACAGGCTGAACGGGCGGCGGTTTGGGCCGCCATAACGTTACAACAGGCTGAACGGGCGGCGGTTCGGACCGGAATGCCGTGCCGCCATGCGGCCCATGGATTGCCGCGCTTCGCTCGCAATGATGATTTATTGACGGACCGGATATTCTCCGGAAGCGGGAACCTCAGCGCGGCTTCACTCCTTCGAGAAAAATATCGACCGCCGCGCCGATATGGGCTTCGATTTCCGCCTCGGAAAGCGGCGGACGTATGCGCAGCGCGCGCTCCAGATAAAGATTGCCTCGAACCATGCCGGTGAAACAACCGGCCGCGCTGGCGCAATCCCTTACCGCGATTTCGCCCCGCCCTCGCGCGGCTTCGAGAATGTCCGCCAGCAACTTCATGCCTTTGCCCGGCCCTTTGGCGTAGAAGGTTCTTGCGCGCGAGGGGGAAGTAAGGCTGTCCTGCATGATGAGGCGGCTCATGCCGATGCCGTGCTCCGACATCAGGACGCAAACCAGTCTGCGCGCGAAGTGGGTGAGCGCGGCGCGCAAGTCCATGTTGCGGTCGATGCCTTCGTGCAGCGCCGGAAGAATCTCGCCCGAGATTTCCGCCAGCAGCGCGTCCCGCAACCCTTCCTTGCCGCCGAATTCAGTGTAGATACTGCGCCGGGAGCCGCCCGCGCGTTTAATGATGGCGTCCAGGCTAGGGATAGTGACGTTCTGCTCGACGGAGAGTTCCTTCGCCGCTTGCAACAGGGCGGTGCGGCGATCGCTGTGTTTGAGCCGCCGGGGTTTGGGCGCGGCGCTGGCGGGAGTCGAGCCAGCGCGCTCCGGCGCTTGCCGTCGCGGCCCGGCGTTTGGCCGTTTGTCGTGCTGCATTTCCATACCTTTCAGGAAGTTGGACTTTTTTCATTGATCCGTCGCGCGCGCAACAGGGTTCCCGTTGCGCGGCGGGGGGATTTGCCTTTTATGGTACTGCCAAGTACCATTTCCGGGAACCGGTACCCTTCAGTATCAAAACAACGAGGCGGATATTCCCCGGAGCCTATGAACATGAGTACACAGGATGCGCCGCTCCCCGCTGCCGGTTCGCCGCCATCGGCGTCTTTCGCCAACGGTAGCGCGCGCGGGCGGGCGATGCTGGTTCTAACGCTGGTTTTTCTCGGCATCGCGGCTTTGTACAGCGTTTATTGGTTCTTCGTCCTGCGTTGGCGGGAGTCGACCGATGATGCTTATGTCGCTGGGCACGTTGTGCAGATCACGCCGCAGATCGGCGGTACGGTAAAGGCCGTGTTTGTCGACGATACCGATGCCGTGGCGGCGGGCGATACGCTGGTGGAACTGGACGCGGCGGACAGCCGCGTGGCGCTGGATCAGGCGGAGGCGGCGCTGGCGCAGGCGGTGCGTGAAGTGCGGGTGCTCAGTGTCAAGAACGACGCGCTGCGCGCCGAAGTGGCGGTGCGCCAGTCGGAGGTCGACCGCTTGACGCAGGATTTGGCGCGGCGCACGGAAATCGTCCGGCGCGGGTTCGTCTCCAGGGAAGACTTCGAGCACACGCGCGAGGCGTTGCGGATGGCGCAATCCGCGCTGATCGCGGCGCGGGAGCAACTGGCGGCGAACCGGGTGCTGACGGCGGGCGCCGAACTCGATAACCACCCCGGCGTGCTCCAGGCGGCCTCGAAAGTGGAAGAAGCTTGGCTGGCCTGGTCGCGTGCGCGCATCGTCGCGCCGGTCGCCGGGCAGGTGGCGAAACGCACGGTGCAAGTGGGGCAGCGGGTGGCGGCGGGCACGCCGCTCATGGCGGTGGCGGCCTTGCGCCAGTTGTGGGTGGAAGCGAATTTCAAGGAAGTGCAGCTTGGCAAGATGCGCGTCGGCCAGCCCGTGACGCTGACCGCCGATTTCCACGGCGCCAGCGTCGAGTATCGTGGCCGCGTCGCCGGGATGGCCGCGGGTACGGGCAGCGCCTTTGCGTTGTTGCCCGCGCAAAACGCCACCGGCAACTGGATCAAGGTGGTGCAGCGGGTACCCGTGCGGGTGGCGCTGGAACCGGCGCAATTGGAAGAATATCCGCTGCGCATTGGCCTGTCGATGCAGGCGACGGTGGACATCCACGACAATGGCGGCGCGGCGATCAACGCCGGGACAGGGAATGCCGCCGTGAAACCGTCGCCGGAGCCGTCCTCGGACGCGCTGGGCAAGGCGCGCGCCCGGATCGCGGAAATCATCCGCGAACACAGCGGCGGCGGCGGAAAGTAAGCCGCGATGTCCGGCCCCGCCCGTTCCGCCGGTTTTCCGCCGCTCGAAGGGCGCGCGCGGGTGTTGGCAACGCTCTCATTGGCGCTGGCGACCTTGATGAACGTGCTCGACACGACCATCGCCAATGTGTCCATCCCCACCATTTCGGGCGACATCGGCGTTTCGGCGAGCCAAGGGACGTGGGTCATCACCTCGTTCGCGGTCGCCAACGCCATCTCGGTGCCGCTCTCCGGATGGCTGGCGCGGCGTTTCGGGCAAGTGCGGGTGTTTGTCGTGTCGACGCTGCTCTTTGTCCTCGCCTCGTGGCTGTGCGGGCTGTCGCGCAGCCTCGACATGCTGATAACGTTCCGCGTCATACAGGGCCTGGTGGCGGGGCCGATGATTCCGCTCTCGCAATCGCTGCTCCTGCAATGCTACCCGGCGGCCAAAAGCGGCACGGCGCTGGCGATCTGGTCGATGACGACGACGGTCGCGCCGGTGATCGGCCCCATCCTCGGCGGCTGGATTTCGGACAACATGGCCTGGGGCTGGATTTTCTACATCAACATCCCGGCTGGGCTGCTGGCGGCGGGCATGAGCTGGATGCTGCTCAAGCAGCGCGAGTCGCCCGCCGCCCGCCTGCCGGTCGATACGGTAGGGCTGGTTCTGCTGGCGGTCTGGGTCGGCGCCATGCAGTTGACGCTCGACCGGGGCAAGGAACTGGACTGGTTCGGCTCCACCGAAATCGTCGCCCTGACGGTTATTGCCGTGGTGGGCTTTTGTTTCTTCCTCGCGTGGGAGTTGACGGAAAAACATCCCATCGTGGATCTGGGCCTTTTCAAGAAAAGCAGCTTCACGTCCGGAACCTTGGCGCTCTCGCTCGGGTACGGCATTTTTTTCGCCGGTATCGTCGTGCAGCCCCTGTGGATGCAGCAATACATGGGCTACACCGCCACCTGGGCGGGGCTTGCCACGGCGCCCGCCGGGCTGCTGGCGATCCTGTTCATGCCCCTGGTGGGCAAGTCATTGGGAAAGGTCGACCCCCGCATCTTCGCGGCGCTTGCGTTCGCCATTCTGGCGCTCGCCTCTTTCATGCGCGCCGGGTTCAACACCGACATGGCTTTTTTCGACATGGTTGCGCCCCAGCTTGTCCAGGGCATTGCCATGGCGGGGTTTTTCGTGCCGCTGACGGCGATTTTGCTCTCCGGTCTCGACCCCGCGCAGGTGCCCGCCGCCGCGGGGCTGTCCAATTTCGCGCGGATCACGGCGGGTGCGTTCGGCGCGTCGATTTCAGTCACGCTCTGGGAAAACCGCGCCGCCCTGCATCACGCGCAACTGGCCGAGGCGATCGACCCCTACCGGCCGGCGGCGCGGATGGCGCTTGAAGAACTGCAAAAACGCGGCATGGATCAGGCGCAGGCGCTGGCGACGATCAACCGCATGATCGACACGCAATCGGCCACGCTCTCGTTGACGGAGTTTTTCTGGGCCTCGGGAGGCGCGTTCCTGCTGCTGATCACGCTGCTCTTGCTGGCACGGCCATCAAGGGCGGGCATGCCGGGAAGGTGAAAGCGGCGACGCGCGCCTTGTCAGAAAATGACAACGCAAGATGCCGCGTTGTCACTTCCGGACGTTTTGGCGTGCGCTGTGTCACGCCAAAGCGCCGCCCGCGCCTGGCATGAGCCTTGCTGGTAAGCAGTCGATGGCGCGTTCGCCATGCCAACAGGAGATTGAAATGAAAACGCTGCAACAGGGCTTCACGCTGATCGAACTGATGATTGTCGTTGCCATTATTGGCATCCTGGCCACCGTGGCTTTGCCTGCCTATGAGGACTACACCGCGCGCGCAAAGGTATCGGAACTGATCCTGGCGGGATCGACCTGCCGTTCGGCTGTGACCGAGGCGTCCCAGACCGGGATGAGCACTGTCTCAGTCGACGGTTTTGGCTGCGGTGAAGCCGCTCCAACCGATGGGATTTCCCAATACGTTAAATCCGTTTCGACAAGCGTAGATGGCGTAATCACAGTGGTTCCCCAGAATATTTCGCAGTTGTCGAGTCTTTCAAACCCAGCACTGACGCTCACGCCTTACACCGATACGGCATCTACGGCGGCGGCGAAGGAAGTGGACTTTAAAAAAGGAAGTGAAAAAGCGGTCAAGTCCTGGAAATGCACTGGCACCAACATACCCGCCAAATACCTCCCCGCAAGCTGCCGTTGATCCCTCCCCCTCGGCAAGCCTGCACAAAAACGCCCCTGGAAAGGGGCGTTTTTGTGACCGGGCGCGGGGGCTGGCGCGGCGGGAACCTCATCGACCGGTGTCCTCGCCCTCGAAGACCAGGGCGTCCTCTTCCCAAAAACCTTATAACGATATAGGCCCGCACGCTCCGCGCATGGGCGGATGCCAGGACGGCTGTGTATAATCCCCGCTTTCCCGCGGGGGTACGTCAGCCATCCCTGAAACGCCGTCGCGGACAAACCAACCTGAAGAAAAACAATAGCCATGAATTTTGCCGATCTCGGCCTTATTCCGGAACTTCTGCAAGCCATCGCCGACGCGGGCTATACCGAACCGACGCCGATTCAACAGCAAGCCATTCCCGTCATCCTCGCCGGAGGCGACGTGATGGGCGGCGCGCAGACCGGCACGGGCAAGACGGCGGGCTTTACCCTGCCTTTGCTGCAACGGCTGGCCCGCCACGCCAATGCCAGCGCCTCGCCCGCCCGCCATCCGGTGCGCGCCCTGATCCTCACGCCCACCCGCGAACTGGCGGTGCAGGTCTTCGAGTCGGTCGTCGGCTATGGCCGCCATCTGTCCCTGCGCGCCACCTGCGTCTACGGCGGCGTCGACATGAACGCGCAAATCCAGGAATTGCGCCGCGGCATGGAAATCGTCATCGCCACGCCGGGGCGGCTGCTCGACCATGTGCAGCAAAAGACGATCCATCTTTCCCAGGTGGAAGCGCTGGTGCTCGACGAGGCCGACCGGATGCTCGACATGGGCTTCATCCCCGATGTCCGCCGCATCCTGACCCTGTTGCCCGCCCATCGGCAAAGCCTGCTGTTCTCCGCCACGTTCTCGGAAGAAATCCGGAAGCTCGCCGACCAGATGCTGAAAGCGCCGCAACTGATCGAAGCCGCCCGCCGCAACACGGTGTCGGACACCATCACGCACGTCGTGCACCCGGTGGACGCGGGCATGAAGCGCAATCTGCTGGTGCATCTGCTGCGCGGCCAGCCCGATACCCAGGTGCTTGTCTTTGTCGGCACCAAGATCCTGTGCGGACGCCTCGCGCGCTTCCTGGAACAGAACGGCATCCCGGCCAACGCCATCCACGGCGATAAAAGCCAGCAGCAGCGCACCGAAACGCTGGACGCTTTCCGAAGCGGCCAGTTGCGCGTGCTGATCGCCACGGATGTTGCAGCGCGGGGGCTGGACATCGACGAACTGCCCTGCGTCATCAATTACGAGTTGCCGCACACCGCCGAGGACTACATCCACCGCATAGGCCGCACGGGCCGCGCCGGGAACAAAGGCAACGCGGTATCGCTGGTGAGCGTCGAAGAAAGCCCCTTTCTGGCGGATATCCAGAAATTGATCAAATTCGAGATACCGCAAGAAATCGTGCCCGGTTTCGCGCCGCAAGCCGGACCCGCCGAAACCCCCGCCCATCGCCGTGAACGCCGTGAACGTTGTGCCGCCAGCGAGCGCGCCGATGGGTGCGCCGGACACAAGCGCGGCGGCAAGGGGGCGAAACGCGACCGCCCCGCTTCTCCCCCCATGATCGCCGCCGACGGCTTCGATTTTTCCAAGCCTTATGAAGTCCCGGCCAGTGGCGCGGCAAAAGCCGCGGCATCCGCCGCGCCGCCCCCCGGCAAACCACGACGTCCGCTGGCCGTGCTCCTCGGCGGACTGGGCAAGAAATAACCGCCGACTTATCCCGCTTATTCATCCGATCCGTTCCGGCCATGGCAAGTATCCTGCACACAGTGCTTCAAGCTTCCCTTGGCTATCCGCCGCCCGCGCCGATATAGCAGACTGGACATCCAGGATATGCAGCCTCCGATGAATACAGCCCCTTCCCCACGGAACGGCAACAACGCAACGGCCTTCGTTCCCGACCTGTCGGAAGGGACGGAAATCGGCGTCTACCTGGCCTTGCTCGAACTCATCGACGAGGGGCTGATCATTACCGGCGATGAGTACATCATTGACGCCAACAGCGCCGCCTGCCGCCTGCTTGGCCGTGGCTATCGCCAGCTTGCCGGGCAGGCCCTGGCCGATCTGTTCGCCGATGGACAAGCTTTCCTCGACGCCCGCGAAAGGCTGCTGATCCGGGGAGAAGCGCGCGGCACGCTCGCGCTCGTCCTGCCCGATGGCCGCGTGCAGGACTTCCCCTACATCGCCGCGCCGCGCCTGCGTCCCGGCATCCACGCCATCGTCCTCGGCGGCAGCCAGCCCCGCGCCTGCCCGGACTCAAAACCCGCGCAAGAGGCTCCGTCCAGGCTCTCGCTTTATTTCCAGCCGCAAATCCACGTCCGCAGCGGCGCGATACACGCCGTTGAAGTCCTGCCGCGCTGGCTGCCGCAAGGACCGGATTCCCGCGCTTGCGTCGGCTTCGCCGCCAACAACGCGGACAAGGGCCGGGAAGCCGGACTCGATGCCCGCACGCTCGCCGCCATCTTCCGCGCCGCCAGCGCCTGGCCGCACATCCAGAACCGCGCCCCGGTCATCAGCCTCAATATCGACGCCGGACAAATCCGGGACGCCGCCCTGCCGACGCTGATCGGCTCCGCCCTGGCAACGAACGGGCTGGAACCGCGGCGGCTGGAACTCTCCATCGACATCCGCGCGCTCTCCCTGCCCGGCGATGAAACCGCCGCCACACTGCAAACCCTGGCGGACATGGGCATTCAACTGGCGCTTGACAATTTTGCCCGCGACCCCGTACCGCTCGCGCAATTGGCCCGCTACGCTTTTGGCACGCTCAAACTCGATGCCGCCCTCGTCGAACAAGTTGGGCGAAACGATCACGACACGGCGCTGATCGAAGCCATTGTCCACATGGCGGCGCCGCTCGGCGCCCAGATATTGGCGCGCGGCGTGCGCAGCCGGGCGCAACAGGATTTTCTCTTTGCCTTGGGCTGCGAACTCCAGCAGGGCGCATTCATCGGCGCGGCGCAGGACGAACACGCCTTCGCGGTTTTTCTGTCGAACCTGTTTCTTACCTGACATGACCGATCCCACCCTTCACGCGCGCCCCGCCGATCCCCCTTCCATGCTCGACAAGGCACGTTATATCGCCGTCGAAGGCCCCATCGGCGCGGGCAAGACCTCGCTGGCGAAGCGGCTGGCCGAACATCTACAGGCAAAGCAGCTATTCGAGCAGCCGCAAAACAACCCCTTTCTCGCCCGCTTCTACCAAAACCCGGAACGCTGGGCGCTGCCCGCCCAGTTGTCCTTCCTGTTCCAGCGTCTCGACCAACTCGCCACGCTCGAACACGACAACGCGGGCGAAAATTCGCGCGTCGTCTCCGACTTCCTGCTCGAACGCGACCCGCTTTTTGCCCGCATCACGCTTTCGTCCGACGAATTCGCTCTCTATGAGCGGGTTTACGCGGCGATGAAACCCGCCTCCTTGCCCGTCCCCGACCTCGTCATCTATTTACAAGCGCCGACCATGGCGCTGGCCGAGCGCATCCACAAACGGGGCATCGACGCCGAACGCCGGATCACCGAGTCCTATCTGGAAAAAGTCGCCAAGCGTTACGCCAATTTCTTCTTCCAGTACGAGCTGGCCCCGCTTTTCGTCGTCGATGCCGCCGTGCTCAACCCGGTCGACAACGAAGAAGATTTCCGGCTGCTCATCGAGCGCCTCGGGGAAATGCGCAGCCACCGCGAATTCTTTGCCTACGCGGGCTGACGCCGCCCCCGGACCCGCCCCGCGCTTGCACATCCCCCCTGTTTGACAGAAACTTCGCTTCCCGCAAAGGCGCGCGCTGAAAACACCATGAGCTACCTCCAGGACGACAGACCCGTCACGCTTTCCGAACTGGGAAAAATGCGCGCCGAAGGCCGCAGGATCGCCATGCTCACCTGCTACGACGCTAGTTTCGCCGCCCTGTTCGAGCGTTGCGGCGTCGACACCCTCTTGATCGGCGATTCGCTCGGCAATACCGTCCAGGGACAAACGACCACTTTGCCCGTCACGCTCGACCACATGGTCTACCACACCGAATGTGTCGCCAGGGGCGCGAAGCGCGCCTTCATCCTCAGCGACCTGCCCTTCGGCAGCTATCAGGAAAGCGCCGCCCAGGCCATGCGCAGCGCCGCCCGCCTGATGGCCGCCGGCGCGCAAATGGTCAAACTCGAAGGCGGCGCATACATGGCCGAAACCGTGCGTTTCCTCGTCGAGCGCGGCGTGCCGGTATGCGCCCACATCGGCCTCACGCCGCAGTCGGTGCACCAGCTCGGCGGTTATCGCGTGCAGGGGCGCGGCGACGCCGGCGGCGCCCGCCTCAAGACGGACGCCCTGGCGTTGGAACAGGCGGGCGCCGCGCTGCTGGTCATGGAGATGGTGCCCGCCGCGCTTGCGGGCGAAATCACCGCCAGCCTGACGGCCGCGGCGACCATCGGCATCGGCGCGGGTCCCTTGTGCAATGGGCAAGTGCTGGTGATGCACGACATGCTTGGCGTCTTTCCCGGCAAGACGGCGCGTTTCGTGCGCAACTTCATGCAAGGCGCGGCTTGCATCGAGGAAGCCGTCACCGCCTACGTCGCCGCCGTCAAGGACGGCGGCTTTCCCGCGCCGGAACACTGCTACTGACAATGCGGATCCACACCGCCATCGCCAGCCTGCGCGCGGCGCGCGCCCGGGCCGGACGGGTCGCCTTCGTGCCCACCATGGGCAATTTGCACGACGGCCACATCGCCTTGATGCGCGAAGCGGCAAGGCGCGCCGATACCGTCATTGCCAGCATCTTCGTCAATCGCCTGCAATTTGGCCCCGCCGAAGATTTCGACAAATACCCGCGCACGCCCGAGGCCGACCGCGAAAAACTGGAAGCCGTCGGCGTCGCGCACCTGTTCGCCCCGGACGAAACCGTCATGTATCCGCAAGCGCAGGGCTGCCGCGTCGTCCCCGGCCCCGGACAGGCAGACATCCTCGAAGGCGCTTGCCGCCCCGGCCACTTTTGCGGCGTGGCGACCGTCGTGCTCAAACTTTTCAACATCGTCGCCCCCGATGTCGCCCTTTTCGGCAAGAAGGACTACCAGCAACTCATGGTGCTGACCAATATGGCGCGCGAACTGGCGCTGCCCACGGAAATCGTTGCCCAGGACACTCTCCGCGCCGCTGACGGCTTGGCCCTGTCTTCCCGCAACAGATATCTTTCCCCCGCCGAACGCGCCGAAGCGCCGCGCCTGTACCGGCAAATCGCCCTCGTCGCCGAGGCCGTGCGCGGCGGCGCGCGCGACTATGCCGCCCTTGAGGCCGCCGCCCTCGAAACATTGCAAGGGCACGGCTGGCAGCCCGACTATTTCACCGTGCGCCGCCGCGCCGACCTGCAAGCGCCACAGCGCCCGGACGAAGCGCTGGTCATACTCGCCGCCGCCCGGCTGGGCGCGACGCGGCTGATCGACAACCTTGAAGTCTGACCGGCGGATTCGACAAAGCCCGCCGGAATACGGCGGAGAGGCGGGACTGTGCGGCCCCGCTGGCGGCGCGGGGCGCACTCGGGGACAATCCGGCGGCGCGCTTTTCTACCGGAACGCCATGAATACAACGACCCGCGAAACTCCCCGGCTTAGCGGTCTTGCGCCGGTGTTCGACGCAAGTATCCGCTGCCTGATCCTTGGCAGCTTTCCTTCTCCGGCCTCGCTGGCGGCGCGGCAGTATTACGGGCACAGGCAAAATCATTTCTGGAAACTCTTGGGCGCGATCTTCGCCGAGCCGCTTTACGATCTTCCGTATCCGGCGCGCACCCGGCGCGTGCTGGCGCACCGCGTCGGTATTTGGGATGTTTATCGCGCCTGTATCCGCCCCGGCGCGCTCGATGCCGACATTCGCGCGGGCGAGGCCAACGACTTCGCCGCCTTGTTCGCCCGGACGCCCCTGTTGGCCCGTGTCTGTTTCAATGGCCGCGTCGCGGCGAAGTTTGCGCCGCAACTGGCGCGTTTCGGGCTGGAAACCCGCGTGTTGCCTTCTTCCAGCCCCGCCTACACTTTGCCGTTTGCCAGCAAGCTCGAACTTTGGCGTGCGGCGCTGTGTGGCGGCGGCAAGGCCGAAAATTGATGGCGCCTCCGGCAGATGCCGCGAAAGACGGGCACAATGGCGATCCGGAACAAAGCGTTATCAAATATGTTCGTCACTGATGCCGTCACGCGCTCCAGCTTGCCCGCCGATTTGTATCAGCTTGGTCGCGTTCTGCTTCTGCGCCGGATTCCGTCCAGCGGTTTCAGCCCGGATATAGGCAAATTGCCCTGGTTGTTACTGCTTTATTGCCTGTTCGCCATCGCCTTGGGTATTGCCCTGAACGGCAGGGCGGACGGCGCGGTGTTCATCGACGGCGCGGTGTTCATCCCCTTTGGCGCCATGGCCGTGATCGCGGGCGTACTGAAATGGGTCGACAAGCGCCTGGACGGCGGGCGTACTTGGTTGCTGTTCTCGCTGTTGGCGCTTGCGCTGCCGCTGGCCGGTTTCATCGGCGCCAAGATATGGCCTGTCGTGGCGAGGCTGGAGGTTTTTTCTTCTTCGCCGGATGCCGGGTTCGTTTCCTGGTTTGCGGGCATGGCGCCGCAGTTCGTCGCCATGTTGCCGCATGTGTGGCTGGCGGCGGCGGGGACGGTGTTCATCGCGCGCGGCAGCCACAGCGACGATTGGCGGCGCGGCCTGTATGTGCCGCTGACGCCGCTGGCCTTGCTTGCCGTGCTCACCAGCGTCGATCCGCTGGCGCTGTGGCAGGTTAGCTCGGCCCCTCATCCGGAAGATGTCGAGGGACTCACCGTTGATGAAAATGTGTTCTACGGCCAGCCCCGGCTGCTGGCTGAACGCCTCGCGGGGATCGAGCCGGGCAAGGCGGGTGTGCGGGAGATTTTCTTCCTCGGCGTCGCCGGCAGCGAGGAAGGCGTGTTCATGCGCGAAGTCATCGCCGTCGAACAATTGTTCAGGGATCGTTATGCCACCGCCGGGCATTCCATGATTTTGATAAACAATCCGGCCATGGCGAAGAAGCTGCCTTTTGCCAGCCAGGAGTCGCTCATGCAGGCGTTGCGGCGTATCGGAGAGCGGATGAACGGCGGGGAAGACCTGCTTTTTCTTTTCCTGACTTCGCATGGCAGCGCCGATCATCATTTTTCCATCAAGCTGTGGCCGTTCGAGTTCGCCGATCTCACTCCCCGGGTCTTGCGCAAACTGCTCGACGATGCGGGTATCCAGCATCGGGTGGTGGTGGTTTCGGCCTGCTATTCCGGAGGCTTCGTGCCCGATCTCGCGGATGCGAAGACCCTGGTGATGACGGCTTCTTCCGCCGCCCGCAATTCTTTCGGCTGTGAGGATGCCAACGAACTCACCGATTTCGGACGCGCTTATTTCGGCGAGGCGCTCAAGGAAACGCGCTCGTTCGTCGAGGCGTTCGAGCGCGCCAGGGTTGTCATCGGGGAGCGCGAGGCGGCGAAAGGCTTCTTGGCCTCCCTGCCGCAAATCGCGGGCGGCGAGGCGCTGGAAGGTCAACTGGAATGGTTCGCGCGGGAAATGAAGACGCCGGACGGTGAGACGAAGGCGGCGGATGGTGACACGCTTTCGTCAAGCAGTGTGCTGCGAGCGGGTTCACCGCTCAATCGCCGCCGCTGACGGCGGGGCGGGACGATTTGCCGAATATCCAGATCATGGACAGGCCGCCCGCCCAGGCGTGTTTGCGCTCGACCAGCGGACTGTCGTCGAAAGCCGCGCCGTGCAAGTTGTCGTGACGCGCGAAGCCGCCGACCCAGAAATCCTCGAAACGCTTGGAGAGCGAGACGAGGAACTGCGCGCCGGAATATCCGCCCGAGGCGCTATAGGCCGGGCGGCCAGGCCGGGCGTAGCGCGGCGCGACATCGTAGAAATAGTTGTGCTGGCGGGCATTGGCGAAAACCGGCCCGCCCAGCGCGCCGAGATTCCAGCCAGAATGGCCGAAGGGATCAAGGTTGAGATTGAGGGCCGGGGAGAAGATCAGCCCGGCGTACCGGACGCCGCCGCGAATGGTGTAGGCGGCGCGAACCGGCAGGCGCAGGTCGAGCCGCGCCTTGTGTGTTTTGCCACGCCACAGGCCGATGGCGAGTGAGGGGCCGAGTTCGGCGGTCGGCTGAAGATCGGGCATGTCTCGGCGCGCGCCCTTGCTGTTGCTTTTGACGGGCAGCGACGCGGAAAGGCTGAGGTTGAGCTTTACCCGGTCGCTATCGAAGATTTTGCCGCGCAGGCCGCCCCGGTCGGCTTGCAGGGTTTTGCCCCGGTAGACGAAATAGGGCACGGGCAGGCCGACGGTGCGCTGGCGGCTTGATCCACGATAGTCCGGGAAGGAAACCGCGCCCACGCCCAGCCCGATTTCCCAGAGCGGTTTTTCCGCGCCCTCCGGTTTTTCTTCGCCGCTCGCGGGCAGGGCCAGCGCCCAGAACGCCAGCGCCGCCATGCAGGGGGCACAAGGCATGCGGCGCATGGTCTTGTGCTCGTTGCGGCGCGGGGGCATGCAGGGCGGTCAGCTCTGCTGCTGCTTTCTGGCCGCGGCGGCCTTGTAGTCGAGCTTTTCCTTGATGCGCGCGGCCTTGCCGGAGCGGTTGCGCAGGTAGTAGAGCTTGGCGCGGCGCACGTCGCCACGTCGCTTGACGTCGATGGAGGCCAGCAGCGGGGAGTAGGTCTGGAATGTCCGCTCCACCCCTTCGCCGGAAGAAATCTTGCGCACGATGAATGAGGAGTTGAGGCCGCGATTGCGCTTGGCGATGACGACGCCTTCGTAGGCTTGCAGGCGTTCGCGCGTGCCTTCCTTGACCTTGACTTGTACGACCACGGTATCGCCGGGGGCGAAGGGGGGGTAAGTCTTGCCCGCGGACAGCCGGATGATTTCTTCCTGTTCGATTTGCTGGATCAGATTCATTTCATGACTCCGTTTGTTTCAATGGCCTGTGGCCTGGCGCGCAGAGCAGATATTGCCTGGTGCGCGCGGTTTGTCGTCGGGAAGCTGGCGGGTTGTCGCGCCGGTTTCCCCGTTGTGCTCCTGCTGGAATTCTTCCAGAAGGCGCGATTCTTCCTCATTCACCCCTCGTTCGGCAAGTAGACCGGGGCGGCGCAGCCATGTGCGGCCCAATGCCTGCTTGAGCCGCCAGCGGCGGATCAGTGCGTGGTTGCCGGAGAGCAGCGCTTCCGGCACCCGTTCGTTCTCGTAGACCTCGGGCCGCGTGTAGTGCGGGCAGTCCAGCAAGCCGGTAGCGAAGGAATCTTCTTGCGCCGATCCGGCATCGTTCAGCGCGCCCGGCAATTGGCGCACCATGGCGTCGATGAGCGCCATCGCCGCCAGTTCGCCGCCGGAGAGGACGAAATCGCCGAGCGAGATTTCTTCGTCGACTTCGCGCTCGATCAGGCGCTGGTCGATGCCTTCGTAGCGCCCGCAAAGCAGGATCAGGCCCGGCTCGCGCGCCAGCGCCATGACTTTGCCGTGCGTGAGCGGTGCGCCCTGCGGCGACAGGTAAATGAGCGGTCCGGCTATGCCGAGCGTTTCCGTTTGCCGCGCGCGCGCGTGGGCAATGCTTTGCGCCAGCGGTCCGGCCAGCATCACCATGCCGGGGCCGCCGCCGTAGGGGCGGTCGTCGACGGTGCGATGCGCGTCGTCGGTAAAGTCGCGGGGATCGTGAAAGGCGATGTGGTACAGGCCGCGCGCCAGCGCCCGCCGTGTGATGCCGCTGCCGGTGAGCGCGGCGAACATTTCCGGGAAAAGGGTAACGACATCGTAATGGCGCGCGCCGCCGGGCATCGGCATCGTCCCATCTTCTCGCATGGATTTTTCACCAGTCCTTTTGCCACGCCACGCGGATCGTCCGCCTGGCGAGGTCGACATCGCCCACATAGACGGCCACGAAGGGGATGAGGCGCTCCGTGTCGCCGTCGCGCACCTGGAGCACATCGTGCGCGCCGGTGGAAAGCAGCCCGGCGACTTCGCCGAGCGTTTCGTCGGCATCGTTCTTCACGGTCATGCCCACGAGGTCGCCCCAGTAATATTCGCCCTCTTTCGTGCCGGGCAGTGCTTCGCGCGGCGCGGCGACATACCCGCCGACCATCGCCTGTGCCGCGTCGCGGCCGGAGATGCCTTCAAGGCTGGCGATCAGGTTCTTGCCGTGCGCCTGACAGGCGAGCAGGGCGTATTGCGTCCAGCCACCGGCGGGCGTGTTGTCTGTGGGGGCAATCCACCAGTGCGGCATCTCCCGCCAAGAGAGTGGATCGTCGCCGAATGGCCGGATGCTGAGCCAGCCCTTGACGCCAAAAGGGGCGACGATGCGCCCCAATACGATCATGCCCGGTTCAGGCGACCGCTTGTTGCCCAGCCTTGGCGTTCTGCTTCACCAAACGGGCGACAGTCGGCGAGAGGCGCGCGCCGTTCTGTTCCCAATAGGCGAGGCGCTCACTGTTGATGGAAAGCGATTGCGATGCGCCGACGGCAAGCGGGTTGTAGAAACCGACGCGCTCGATGAAGCGTCCGTCGCGGCGGTTGCGCGAATCGGTGGCGACGATGTTGTAGAAGGGGCGCTTCTTGGCACCGCCGCGAGCAAGACGAATGACGACCATGGGGGGAGTCTCTGAAGATGGAGTTACGGAAAACGGACGATTATATGAAGCTTGCTCGATGTTGGCAACAGCGCGGCAAGGGCGCGTGTGCGATATTGAGACCTATGTGTAATTCCAAAAACTTCTATAAAGTCAATTGTCATTTGTTGACGCGAGCGAGGCAACCGCTGCATGGATTGTCACGGGAGTTTATTCCTCGCAATGACGATTATAATAACGGTCACGATAATTTTCTTAGTGCGCAAGTATCCGGCTCGCAATTGCAGGCCGGAAGCCCGCGAACCGACAGAAAGTTATTCTGGCCGGAGTGACGATCCAGGCTTCCTTTGGTTTCAACAGCAAGGAGGTTCTCATGTATCATATTTCCGCATCCTTGAATGGCCTTGGACGCATGCTGCACTGGTTCTTGCTGGCGACGCTGCCTTTCCTTAGCGCCTGCGCCTCTTTCTATGTGGATGGCAACGCCCCGGAAATTCCCGTTACTCAGTACAAGAAACCGACGGAAGCGCTCAATGTGCAACTGGTTTGGGAATTCCAGACGGAAGGTGTGGCGAATACCCAAGCGACACAGGCCCTGCAAGCTCGCGTGCATGAGCAGATCGTTGCCAGCGGCCTGTTTGCCAAGGTGAGCGACAAACCTGTGGCCGGTAGTGCGTTGCTTGCGATAACGGTCAATAATGTGCCGCTCACCGACATGGATGACGCTTTGGGCAAAGGTTTCGTCACCGGGTTGACTTTCGGCCTTGCGGGCACGACCGTAGCCGACGGCTATGAATGCACGCTGCGTTATACGTCAGGAAATGGAAGCTCGCCGCCTTTGACATACAGCGGCAAGCACGCCATCCACACAACCTTCGGAACCGGCAGCCCGCCGCCGGGCGTGCACAAGGCGAGCAATGCCGATGAAGCTGTTTTCCTGATGCTTCGGCAGGTGATCAGCCGCGCCCTCAACGACCTTTCACAAGATCCCTCATTCCCATGAAACACTTCGCGTCTCGATTCGTTCCGCTCCTCGCCACGCTCGCTATCACCGGTTGCGCCAACGTCGTGGTCGACACGACAGGTGCCTCGCCTGCCACACTCGAAAAGCTGCGTGCGGCAAACGTGGTTCCCGTACAAGTTGGCGCGTTTCAACTGGCTCCCGGCAAGCCCCCCGCGATAGACACCAAGTCTGCCAGTCTGCGAGGCAGCCGCATGAGACCTGCCAAGGGAAGCTGGGCGCAATTACTGAAGGACACGCTTGTCGTCGAACTCACTGCCGCAGGGTTGTACGATCCGTCCTCACGGTTTGTCATCGAAGGTCAACTCACGGCCAGCAAAATTGATGCCCCGATCAAGGCCAGTACCGGCACGGCCCGCCTGGCTGCGCGCTTTATCGTCACCAACGACGGTCGCGTGGAGTACGACAAAGAACTTGCAGTCGATACAAGTTGGGAATCGTCCTTCTTTGGTGCGATAGCAATCCCCCGGGCAATGAATCAATACAGCGCGCTATATACGAAACTGGTCGCCAGATTGTTTGACGACCCGGATTTTCAACGGGCACTGGCAAAATAAATGGCGTGCCAGCCTCGGTGAATCCTCGTTTCCTTGGGAATTCGCCGGGGTGAACGGAACCAAACAACTGCATTCTTGACCCGGACGGGAATGCGGGGCTGAAAGGGCCAACAGAAACGAAACAGGCGATCCTCACGGATGAGGGCCGCCTGTTTGTCGCGGTTTATGTCGTTGTTAAACCAGTGCGGCGATGTCGTCCGCCGTCCAGACCGTGCCATCGGCAAAGTGAACTTCTTCGATGCCATCGGTGTTGAAGGTAATCCGGTCCTTGCCCGAGTTAAAGCTCAGGACGGTGGTGTTGCGGAATTGTGTGACTTCGATGTCGTCGGTCAGGATGTCTTCGCCAAGGCTGATGATGTCGAGATCGCCGCCCGTGTCGAGAATCTGGTCGCGGCCATCGCCGAGGCTGAACACGTAGGTATCGCTGCCCGAGCCGCCGTTCAGAAAATCACTGCCTGTGCCGCCGCCCAGGGTGTCGTTGCCCGAGCCGCCATACAGATCGTCGACGCCCGAGCCGCCGTCCAGGATATCGTTACCCGAGCCGCCGTCCAGGATATCGCCGCCCGTGCCGCCAGCCAGGGAGTCGTTGCCCGCGCCGCCATATAGGTCGTCGTTGCCCGAGCCGCCATCCAGGAAATCGTTGCCCGCGTCGCCATACAGGACGTCGCTTCCCCCATTGCCCTCCAGGGTATCGTCGCCGCTCTTGCCACGTATGATGTCCGGGGTATCGTCGCCGCTCAGGGTTTCCGCGTCATCGGTGCCGGTGGTCACTGCCGGTTTGGAAGGCTTGACGACGACAATGGGGCCGTACACGGCAGGGACGACAGGCAGTGCCCAGGGGCTATAAAAAAAGACCGGGGCATAGACATAGGGGACAACAGGATATAAATACGGGAACGCCATGATGACCTCCAATCAAGTGTTTTAACGTGCAGTGCAACTCGCGTATTTTATATGCAGGCCAGACGTGTCGGGGATATTTTTTCAAGCTATGCCGGATGGACGCCAATAAGTGTCAACGGCGCGGGATTTATCCAGCCCGGTTCGGGCGCGCGCCTCGCTTTTCGGCATCACCACTCCAGGATCAGCGCCGCCGCTTTTTCCGCGATCATGATGGTTGGCGCATTGGTGTTGCCGGAAATCAGCGTTGGCATGATGGAGGCGTCGACCACGCGCAGGCCGGGAACGCCATGCACGCGCAATTGGCTGTCCACCACGGCGTCCGCGTCCGCGCCCATCCTGCAAGTGCCCGCCGGGTGATAAAGCGTCTTGCCAGTGCCACGGGCGAACGCAAGGAGCGCATCATCGTCGTCCGCTTTGGCGCCCGGCTGGATTTCCCCGGCGAGACAGCGGGCGAGCGAGGGTTGTGCAGCCACCTTGCGAGCGTGGCGTAAACCTTCGAGCAGCGCGGCGGCATCGTTTGGCGCACCGAGGTAGTTGGGACGAATCTTGGGGTAGGCGAACGGGTCGGCGCTGTCGATGAAAACTTCGCCCCGACTCTCCGGCCGCAACTGGCAGACGCCGCAAGTCATGCCCGGCGCGCGCTCGATTGCGCCCGTCTCGAAATTGAAGGTGCCCATGATCACATGGAACTGGATGTCGGGGTGGGCCGGGTTCTTCGTCGTGGGCAGGAAGGCATTGACCTGCGAGGCGCTCATGGTGAGCAGGCCGCGCCGCTGAAAGGCATAGCGCAGGGCTTCGCGCACCGCCTTCAGGCCGCGCGTGCTTTCGTTGAATGTTTCGATGCCTTTCACGCGCCAGGTGAGACTCGCCATGTAGTGATCCTGCAAGTTGCGGCCAACGCCGGGCAGATTTGTGTGTACCGTGATGCCCAGTTCTTGCAGACGCCCAGCATCGCCAATGCCGGAGTGTTGCAGAAAGGCGGGCGAGCCGATCGCGCCCGCGCTGACGATGATTTCCCGCGCCGCCGTGAGCGTCACGTCTTTTTTCCGGTGCCGGATGAGGACGCCCGCCGCCCGCTGTCCCGCGAAAGTAAGCTTCAGTGCATGGGCGCGGGTGAATACGGAAAGGTTTGACCGCTTGCGCGCCGGTTTCAAATAGGCATTCGCCGTACTTGAGCGGATACCGTTCTTCACTGTCTGCTGGAAATAGCCGACGCCTGTCTGTCCATCCTGGTTGAAATCATTGCGCAGCGGAAAACCCGCTTCCGCCGAGGCTTTCAGAAAGGCATCGGCGAGCGGATGGCGGTCGGACAAATCCGTGACCGCCAGCGGCCCGTCGATGCCGTGCCAAGTGTCCGGCCCGCGCGCCTGGTCTTCCGCCTTGCGGAAATAGGGCAACACATCTTCATGGCCCCATCCCGGATTGCCCAGGTCGCGCCATTCATCGTAATCGCGGGCCTGTCCGCGAATATAGAGCAGGCCATTGATTGCCGAGGAACCGCCAAGCACTTTCCCGCGCGGCCAGAGGATTTTGCGATGGCCGCTGGAAGCTTCCGCTTCCGTGTAATAAAGCCAGTTGCCGCGCGGATGGGCGCGATTCCAGACATAGCCCACGGGAATATGGAAGAACGGGTGCCTGCCTTCGCCGCCCGCCTCGATCAGCGCGACCCGGTACTGGCCGGAAGCCGTCAGGCGGTTGGCCAGCACGCAGCCCGCGCTGCCCGCGCCGACGATGATGTAGTCGAATTGCAAATCGCTCATGGGGAAACGCCAATACAGGACAAACCAGAGGGCGCATTATCCGGGCGCACTGGCTGCCGAAAGTAGACGGTTCCATGATTTCCATATGTCGATGGGCGCTATGCATGATGAAACGGCCCGCTGCCTAGAACCGTTTTTTATTTCCATATAAGCCCGCGCATCAGTATGGTTCCGCCATTCTTGCACGCTCGTTGCGCTTTACTTGAGAGGATGTTCCATGCCGGATTTACAAGACGCGGATTTGCTGCGGCATCGCCCCTTTTTCAGCGGCCAGTGGCAGGCAGGCGATGCGCCCCCGCTGGCGATCCACAATCCCGCCAACGGCGCGCTCGTGGGCGAGGTAGAAACCCTCGGCGCCCAACGGGTTGAGATCGCCGTCGCCGCGGCCGAGGCGGCCTTCTCCGCGTGGCGCGACCTGCCCGCCCGCGACCGTGCCGTCTTGCTGGAAAAATGGGCGGCGCTCATCGCCGAACACGCCGACGATCTTGCCCGCATCATGACGCAAGAAGAAGGCAAGCCCCTGGCGGAAGCGAAAGGCGAAATTGCGGGCGGCGCGGCGTTCGTCAAATGGTATGCCGAGGAAGCCCGGCGCGTTTATGGCGAAATCATTCCCTCCTTTGCCGGAGACCGGCGCTTGCTGGTATTTCGGGAACCCGTGGGGGTGTGCGCCGCGATCACGCCCTGGAATTTTCCTTCTTCCATGATTACCCGCAAGGCCGCGCCCGCGCTGGCGGCCGGGTGCCCGGTGGTGTTGAAACCGGCGGAGTCCACGCCTTTTTCCGCTCTCGCCCTGGCGGAACTCGCCCGCCGCGCCGGTTTTCCGTCCGGCGTGTTCAACGTTGTATTAGGCAATCCCGCCGAGATTGGGCGGGTGTTCACCGCACATCCAGCGGTCAGGAAACTTTCTTTTACTGGCTCTACCCGCGTGGGCAAATTGCTGCTCGCCCAGGCCGCCGGGCAGGTACAAAAAGTGACGTTGGAATTAGGCGGAAATGCACCTTTCATTGTTTTCGACGATGCTGACCTGGATGCCGCCATCGCGGGCGCCGTCGCCGCCAAATTCAGGAATGCCGGGCAAGTCTGCGTCGCCGTAAACCGGATTTACGTACAGGAAAAACTATTCGGGGCTTTCGTCGCGCGTTATGCCGAACAAATTGCCGCCCTGAAGGTCGGCGACGGAGCCGACCCGCAAACGCAGGTTGGCCCCGTCATCAGCGCCCGTGTGCTGGAACGGCTGGAGGGACTCGTGCAGGACGCTCTGCACAAAGGGGCGGAACTCGTCACTGGCGGCCATGTCTATCCGCTGCGCGGCGAAACCGGCGGCCATTTCTTCGAGCCGACGCTGATTGCCCGTCCCGCGCCGGATGCCCGGCTTCTTCACGAGGAAATTTTCGGGCCGCTCGTTACCGTGCAATCGTTCAGGGATGAAGCGGACGTTATCCGGCAGGCGAACGCCACCGAGTACGGCCTGGCATCCTATTTCTATACCCGCGACCTGAAACGCGCTTTTACTGTCTCCGGGCGTTTGCAATACGGCATGGTCGCCGTCAATACTCCGGTCATTGCTTCCGAATCCTCGCCATTCGGCGGCATCAAGGCGTCCGGCCTGGGGCGCGAGGGATCAAGACACGGAATCGAGGATTATCTGGAGTATAAAACCGTCTGGCTGGCGGGGTTGTGACCGGGCGGGCGACTTTTGTTTTCCGGCGCTCCCGACCGCCGTCACAATTATTCCGAAATCATTGCCGTGAAGCGAATCAACATGGCAAGCAGCGCCACATTGCTGATTCCAAACGACAAGAAACGGAAGAAAATGGAATTGCGGATCAGGAAGACCAACGCATGGACGGCGCGCAGGCCGACGTAGCACCATGCCAAGGCAATGAATATTCCGTCGACCCGTCCGGTTACGAAAATCATCGTCGATACGGCATAGAACATCACCGGCATTTCCAGCAGATTCATGAAAACCCGGTTCGGTCTGAGCACGGCTTCCGGCACCCGGTTCGATTCTCCGCACTTGAAATCTTCCGGTCCGACTTCATGGCGGAAATATGACCGGAATCTTTGCCATGGAATCAATACCAGCACGAGATAGGTGCCAAGCATCAGGCTCAGGGAAGGAAGGAAAATAGACGCGGAATCCATTCGGACACTCTCCGGGCAAAGGCGGGTATTCTATCAGCCCGCCGGAAACCGGATAGATCCGTCCTTGTCATGAGCATGAATTCCTTTCACGCCCGCCAGGCGAAGCCGCGTCCCGCGCCAGGGCCGCGGATCAAACGCGACGTCGGCATGTCGCGCGCCGATGTGCTGCTCGTCCGGCAGGGGCTTGCCGCTTCCCGCACCGAAGCACAGGGTTTCATCAGGGCAGGGCGCGTCGCCTGGGCGGGCGGGGTCGTCTCGAAATCGGCGCAGGAATTCCCGGCTGGGACGAAGCTGACCTTGGCCGCGTCGGACGAGAACAGCTATGTCTCGCGCGGCGGGTTGAAGCTCGCGGGCGCTTTGCGGGAAAGCGGCTTGCCGGTTGCCGGGCGGGTTTGCCTGGATGTCGGCCAATCAACAGGCGGGTTCAGCGATTGCCTGTTGCAAGCGGGCGCGGCGCGGGTCGTGGGGGTGGATGTGGGGCATGGGCAGTTGCACCCCCGCCTGGCGGAAGACGCGCGTGTGATCGCGTTCGAGGGCATCAATTGCCGGACGCTCACCGCTGCCGACCTGGGGGCCGCCATGCCTCGCGCGGGCTTCGACCTCATCGTGGCCGATCTCAGTTTCATCTCCCTCACGCTCGTCCTGCCCCGGTTGCCCGTCCTACTTGGCGCACGGGGGGAGATGTTGCTGCTTGTCAAGCCCCAGTTCGAGGTCGGGCCGGGGGGCATCGGCAAAGGCGGCATCGTGTGCGATCCCGCGCTCTATGATGATGTGGAGCGTCGGCTGCGGGCGTGCGCGCACGCCTTGCGGTTGAAGGTTCGCGGCTGGTTTGATAGCCCCATCGCGGGCGGTGATGGCAATCGAGAATTTTTTATTTGGGCGTCTTTATGACTACTGTTTTTTCCATCGAGCTTTTCCCGCCGCAGACCAGCGAGGGACTCGCCAAATTGCGCACGGAGCGTGAAAAACTCGCGGCGCTGGAACCGGCGTTTTTTTCTGTCACCTATGGCGCGGGCGGCTCCACCCGCGAACGCACGTCCGCCATCGTGAAAGAAATCATGGCGGAGGGGTTCGACGCCGCGCCGCATTTGTCCTGCATCGGTTCCACCAGGGCGGGCATCCGGGAATCGCTCGCCGGATTCCGCGCCGCCGGTATCCGTCGCATCGTGGCCTTGCGCGGCGATCTGCCTTCCGGCATGGTCGATCCCGGCGAGCTTCGTTACGCCAATGAGCTGGTGGAATTCATTCGCGCCGAAACGGGCGCCGCCTTCCAGATCATCGTCGCCGCCTATCCGGAATGGCATCCGCAGGCTAGGAGTCCGGAGGCCGATTTACAGAATTTCGCCCGCAAGGTGAAAGCCGGGGCGGATGCCGCGATCACGCAATATTTCTATAATGCCGATGCGTATTTCCATTTCGTGGAAAGGGCTTCTGCCTTGGGCGTGGATATTCCCATCATTCCCGGTATCATGCCTGTCGTGAATTTTTCCAGGCTCGCGCGTTTTTCGGATGCTTGCGGGGCGGATATTCCGCGCTGGATGCGAAAGGCGTTCGAGAGTTACGGCGACGATGCCGCCTCCATCCGCGCTTTCGGGGTGGAGGTCGTTACCCGTCTGTGCGAAAGGCTTTTGTGCGGCGGCGCGCCGGGGCTGCATTTCTACAGCATGAATACGGCGGCGCTGACGGTGGAAATCCAGCAACGGCTGGCGGTTGGCGCGGCAAAATGAGCGCCAGCGGCCAGCCTCAGCAGTAATCGACGAATATTTTCTGGATTTCCGCGGGTTCCTGCGTTCTGGTCAATGCCAGTTGCAGGAGCACTCTCGCTTTTTGAGGATTGAGCGTGCCGGCGGCGACAAAGCCATAACGGGCATCGTCCAGTTCGATGCCGCGCAGCGTCGGCCCGGCGGCAACGCGAGAAGACCTCACCACGGCAATGCCGCGGCTGGCGGCGTCGGCGAGCGCGGCAAGCGCCTTGTGGTAAAGGTTGCCGTTGCCCACCCCGGCGGAAACGATGCCCCGGTATTGCGCCTCGACCAGCGCTGTCACCGGCAGCGCGGGAGCATTGGCGTGACCATAGACGATGCCGACCGCTGGCAGCTTGTCCAGGCCGGAAACATCGAATCCGGGTTGTTGCCGCGCCGGGGCGCGGTCGGAGCGCCGCCAGTAAAACACGCGCCCATCGTGAACTTGTCCGAGCGGCCCGAAATTTGGCGCGGCGAACGCCTGTACCGCCGTGGTCGATACCTTGGTGACGTCGCGCGCCTCGAATACATTGCCATTCATGGCGACCAGTACGCCGCGAGCGGCGGAATCGGGGCTGGCGGCCACGACCACGGCGTCGAACAAGTTGGCCGGCCCGTCGGCACCGACCGCGTTGGCGGGCCGCATCGCGCCCGCCAGTACGATGGGCTTGCCGCTCGGTACCGTCAGGTCGAGGAAGTAGGCGGTTTCTTCCAGCGTGTCGGTGCCGTGAGTGATGATGATGCCGTCAACATCCGTGCGCGCAAGCAGTTCATTGACTCGGTGTGCGAGCTTGAGCCAGATTTCCTCATCCATATCCTGCGAGCCGATGTTCGTTACTTGCTCGCTGCTGATGTTGGCCAGGGCGCGCACGGTTGGCACGGCGCCAAGCAGCGCCTCGACGCCATGTATGCCCGCTTGGTAATGTGGCCCCACGTCCGGTGGCCCCGCGTCCGCCTGGCTGCCCGCAATGGTACCGCCGGTGGCGAGCACATGGATATTGGGCAGGCCGCGCGGGCTGGCGATGTTCTCTGCCGTCTGGGCATCCTTGTTTTCCCGCTTTTGCGCGGGGAAGAGGCTGGACACCGAGCCGGACACCGCCTTTTTCAGTCTGTCGAAATACCCCATCACAAGCTCTCCGCGTTCGCGTTCGGCTGTCGCCGTTTCCGTGGAGATAGTAGCAGACTCCCGGCTCCGGAATGCGGTCATTCCATGGGGAAGATGAAGAAGGCGGGATGACCGGGGGATCGGCTCATCTACCGCGCCCGCGCGGCAAGGAATGAAGCAATGATGCCGTTATTGCTTGTCCGCCGTCTCCCGGACCGCGCGAATTCGCCAGCCAATCAGAGCGTTACCCGCCGGAAATCCGCCAGCAATTGCGCGAGATATACATTGAACCGTGTCGCCAGCGCGCCGTCGATCGCGCGGTGATCGGCGGTGAGCGAAAGCGGCAGGATCAGCCGGGGCTGGAATGCCTTGCCATCCCATACGGGTTTGATCGCCGATTTGTTGATGCCCAGGATCGCCACTTCCGGCGCGTTGATGATGGGCGAAAAGGATGTGCCGCCAATGCCGCCGAGGCTGGAGAGGGTGAAACTCGCGCCTTGCATGTCGACGGGTTTCAGCCGGCCTTCGCGGGCCTGCCGGGCGAGATCGGCGGTTTCCGCCGCGATCTCGAAAATGCCTTTCTTGTCGGCATTCTTGAGCACCGGCGCCACGAGGCCGTTCGGCGTATCGGCGGCGAAGCCGATGTGGAAATATTTTTTCAGGATGATGTCGTCGCCATCCAGTGAACTGTTGAATTCGGGGAATTCTTGCAGTGCCTTGACGCTGGCCTTGATGAGAAAGGCCAGCAAGGTCAGCTTCACGCCGCCGCTTTTTTCGCTTTCCTCGTTGATCTGGACGCGGAAGGCCTCCAGATCGGTGATGTCGGCGTCCTCGTGGTAGGTTACGGCGGGAATCATCACCCAGTTGCGGGCGAGGTTCTGACCGGAAATTTTCTTGATGCGCGACAAGGGCCGTGTTTCGGTTTCGCCAAACCGGGAAAAATCGACCCGCGGCCAGGGCAGGAGCGCGAGTCCGGGCAGGGCTGGCGATGCGCCCGTCGGCGCGTCCGCCGTCAGTGCCCCCTTGATGTAAGCGGTTACGTCTTCCTTGAGAATGCGCCCATGGGGGCCGTTGGGCGCGACTTTGGAGAGATCCGCGCCCAGCTCGCGAGCATAGGCGCGCACGGACGGCGAGGCGTGAACCTTACCACCTAATGGCGGAACCGGCGGCAGGCCGCCGAGCGCCGCGCCAGCCGGGGCAGCGGCCACGACGGGAATCCCCTCATCGGCCATATGCGGCGGCGGCACGGCGGGGGAGGGCGCATTCGCCTGTGCGCCGGTTTCCACGCGGATCAACGAACTGCCTTCGGAAACCCTGTCGCCTAGCCTGACCAGCACTTCCTTTACGACGCCCGCAGCGGTGGCGGGCACGTCCATCGTTGCCTTGTCGGATTCCAGCGTTACGAGCGCGTCGTCGAGCGCCACCGTATCGCTGGGTTTCACGAAAATGTCGATGATAGGCACATCGGAGAAATCGCCGATGTCCGGTACCTTGATGTCGATAAGCGTGCTCATGGTTAGTCTCCTCAGGGCGGTGGCACACGGTTGTTCTCAATGTTTCTTCATTGGAAAATCCATTATCAGCTATTGGCAAAGCAGCGTCTTATACCAATTTCCCAATGCGGAGGTATATTGTTTCCTTTTTTGCTGACGGTGAAAATTTTCCCTGTCGCTGCGTGTTTTTTGGGCTTTAGTGTGTTTTTCACCTAGGTTATCGCGATAGATTTCGATGTCAGTCGAAAATTCATGGCTTTGAAAGCACATCATTGGAAATGCGCAATATCCTTTGAAACGCTTGGAAAATAAATTGTCAATACCTTTGCCTGCATAAGCTTCCCAACTTAATATGGTTTGGCAGCCTTGCGCCGAAATTATGTATGCGTGCATCCCTTGCCCCCGGCACCTGGCAATGCCAGGAAACCAGGTCAACCAGATTTTTCCGAGCAAAACACCAAGGTAAAAAATTTCCGGATTGTTACGGTTTAGGAATCGATTGATGTGTGCAACGGTCTTGTGAGAGGGAGAGCATGATAGAACGCAATCGTCTTCCAGGATCAAAGCTCTTTTGTATCCGCGTTGCAATATCATTTGGGCGCAAGCGCGGTGCGAATCATAACAACCGCGCTGCTGGTCTTCTTCATCTTTGTCTACCAGGAAGAACTCAATATCCAGGCCGGATTTACTGAAAGATTCCAGTAAAGACGCCCGCCTGTCTTCACGGTTATTCAGGCTGATGCACAGTGTGGCATCGATGTCCAACCCTTGCAAGGATTTAGTCATAAAAGTGCACCTCATGGAGAAGCATTGTAATTTGCCCTATAACTCAAACAAGAATGATATTGCAAAAATGCATATCATGTCAATGCTTGCATGAACGTGGCAAGCCATGTGCCATTTCTCCCCAAGAATCTCCTTTGTTCTTCCCCGGTTTGGCTTCCAGCACAGCCACCATTGCAGTTCATGTTTCACACCCCTACAGGATTCGGCTTTTCCGCATCCAGCTTGTATTTGCCGATGGCTTCCGCGACTTTTTCGCGCGGGAATGTTCCTTCATCGGCAAGCGCCTTCAGCGCCGCGACCGTCACCCAATGGCGGTCGACCTCGAAAAAGCGCCGCAAGGCTTCCCGCGTGTCCGAGCGCCCGAAACCGTCCGTGCCCAGTGTTACATAACGCCGGCCGACGAAAGGTCGAATCTGCTCGGCATAGAGGCGCACATAATCGGTCGCGGCGATGATCGGGCCTGCTGTGTTTCCCAGGCATTTTTCAACATGCGAAATTCTTGGCGCCTCCAGCGGATGCAGCAAATTCCAGCGCGCGATATCCTGCCCTTCGCGGGTCAACACATTGAAGCCGGGGCAGCCCCAAAGATCGGCGTCTACGCCCCAATCCTCCTTCAACAGCGCGGCGGCGGCGACGACTTCGCGGAAGATGCTGCCGGAGCCGAGCAATTGCACCCGCGGCCCTTCGGAGGCGTTGCCTTTCCTGAACAGATACAGTCCCTTGACAATATCGGCTTCCGCGTCCACGGGCATTTCGGGATGTTCGTAGTTTTCGTTCATTACCGTGAGGTAATAGAACACATCCTCCTGTTCCTGATGCATGCGCCGCAGACCGTCCTGCACGATGACCGCCACTTCGTATTGAAAGGCCGGGTCATAACTCACGCAATTGGGAATCAGATTGGCAAGTACCAGGCTATGGCCGTCCTCGTGCTGCAAGCCTTCGCCGTTCAGGGTAGTGCGGCCCGCCGTGCCGCCAATCAGGAAGCCGCGCGAACGCTGGTCGCCCGCCGCCCACACGAGATCCATCGTGCGCTGGATGCCGAACATGGAATAGCAGACATAGAAGGGAATCAT
>JAIRMC010000041.1 GCA_031258965.1 Azoarcus sp.
ATCGGCGGCGGCGCGGGCATGGCGCCGATGCGCTCGCACATCTTCGACCAACTGAAGCGCCTGAAGACGAAACGCAAGATCAGCTTCTGGTACGGCGCCCGTTCCATGCGCGAAGCCTTCTATGTCGACGAATTCAACAAGCTCCAGGCCGACAACCCCAATTTCGCCTGGACGCTGGCGCTCTCCGACCCGCTGCCGGAAGACAACTGGACGGGGCCGACCGGTTTCATCCACAACGTGCTTTTTGAAAACTACCTGAAGAACCACCCCGCGCCCGAGGACTGCGAGTTCTACATGTGCGGCCCGCCGATGATGAACGCCTCGGTCATCAAGATGCTGCACGATCTCGGCGTCGAGCGTGAAAACATCATGTTGGACGAGTTTTAGCGGATAGCTCGAAAACGCTTTGATGCCCGATGCTTCCTGGCGCGCCGTTGCAGCCAGTTAATGTGTCGCGCCTATAGGAAAAATGAATGAGGAATGATAAAGCGTATTACTCGACAACTTGCAATTCTCCCATAGGCTTGCTTACACTGGCATCCGACGGGGCCAATCTCCTTGGTTTGTGGATGAAGGGGCAAAAGTATCACGGGAGTACCACCTTTAAAAATATGGTGGAAAACCGGGATATACCTGTTTTCTGCGCTACCAGAAAATGGTTGGATAGATATTTTGCTGGTGAAGAGCCTACTGCTTCCGAATTGCCATTAGCGCCTATTGGCAGTGAATTTCGCCAAAAGGTATGGCGGATTTTATGTGATATTCCATACGGTAAAGTCATCACTTATGGCAGTATCGCAAAGATACTGGCCGTGAAAATGAATAAAGAAAGAATGTCCAGTCAGGCAATAGGCGGAGCGGTTGGTCACAATCCTGTATCAATTATTATCCCTTGCCACCGGGTTGTAGGGTCAGATGGCAACTTGACAGGCTACGCTGGAGGCATTGCCGCTAAAATCAAACTGCTTGAATTGGAGGCTGCCGATATGTCCCAACTGTTTATTCCAAGGAAAGGTAGTGCGCTTTAAGCGTACTCCTAGTCTTCTGCTGATGAGCGCCTAGCAGCACATGGGCCGTCCGGCCTCGATCCGTGATGAACACCGGCCCGTTGTTTGCAGCCGCATGTTGGGCAACGGGCTTGGAGGGCGAGGAGGCGCTCGGCGCGCTCCAAGCTTTCCGCCTGGGCCTCAAAGTCGGCGGACCCCGACATCTGCTGATGAGCTTCGAGGACTACCAACGACGTTCAACCTTTCACGCACACCACCTGCCGCAAGGTATGCGAAACTTCCACTAGCGAGCGCTGCGCCCGCATGACCGCATCGAGATCCTTGTAGGCCATTGGGATTTCATCAATCACAGCGGCATCCTTTCGGCATTCGACGTGCGCAGTAGCGCGGATCTGGTCTCCCACCGTGAAGCAACGCTTCGCGGCGGAGCGACTCATGGCGCGGCCTGCGCCATGGCTACATGAACAGAAAGCCTCTTCGTTGCCGAGGCCGAGAACGATATGACTTTTCGCGCCCATCGAGCCGGGAATGATGCCGACTTCGCCTTTTTTGGCCGAGACCGCCCCCTTGCGCGTCACCCACACCTCTTCGCCGAAATGCGCTTCGCGTTGCACATAGTTATGGTGGCAGTCTACCGCTTCCACGCCGGCCTCGAACTCAATACCCAGCTCGGCTCGCACGGCGGCCACCAGATTCGCCATCATTACGTCGCGGTTTTTGCGCGCGAACGTCTGTGCCCAGGCGACCGCCTCCATATAGTCGTCAAAACGTGCGCTGCCTTCCTCGAAGTACGCCAAATCACGGCTTGGCAATTCATCAATGCGATTCGCCATGTCTTGCTGGGCCAGTTGAATGAACAGCGTGCCGATGGCGTTTCCAACGCCGCGCGAACCCGAATGCAGCATGAACCACACCCGGTCAGCCTCGTCGAGGCTCACTTCGATGAAATGATTGCCTGTCCCCAGTGTTCCGAGATGCAGACGGTTGTTGGTCTTTTCCAGACGTGGATACTTCGAGACGATGTGCTCGAACCCCGGACGCAGGCTCTCCCAGGCGGCTTCGACCATCCTCGGCGGCTCGCCCCACGCCCCTGGATCGCGCCCGACACCGCCGCGCACGTCGCGTCCGTGCGGTACGTGACGCTCGATGGCCGCGCGCAGGCTGGAGAGATCGTCCGGCAAGTCGACCACGGAGAGCGTGGTGCGCATCGCCATCATCCCGCACCCGATGTCGACGCCGACGGCGGCGGGAATGATTGCGCCACGAGTCGGGATCACGCTGCCGATGGTCGAACCCTTGCCCAGATGTACGTCCGGCATGACCGCCAGATGACTGAATATAAAGGGCATTTTTGCGGTGGCAATCAATTGTCGGCGGGCGTCATCTTCGACCGGCACACCCTGTGTCCACATCTTGATGGGCGCTGCGTTCTCCGGGACGAGGATGTCATGATCAATGTTCACAGAGTTTCTCCTTGATCACGGTAATGTAACACGTACAAATAATCCAGGCTCCATTTCGACGAAGGTTGAGCGGCCTGCTTGCCACAAAGGTTTGGCGGGGCGAAATCCGATCCCGTCATTTGCTGGTCGTGCCCTTTCCATCGGCAAGGCGCGTGTCGTTGCGCTCTGATCGCATCGTTTTCTTGACGCCCCATACGCCGGTGCCTAGAATTGCTGCCTTTCCGTGGTGATGTAGCTCAGATGGTTAGAGCGGCGGATTCATAACCCGCAGGTCGGCAGTTCAATCCTGCCCATCACCACCATTTTCCCTTCCGAAGCATTCCGAAGTGGGGGAAAGCGGACGCGCGTCCAGCCCCGTGGCGCGCACGGGAAGCGCGGCAATCATGCAATGGCTCCCCGCCAAGGGTGTAACAAGCGGCGGGCGAATGTGGTTTAATCGCGCACCATGGCGCATGAATTCAACAACATTTCCCTGATCGGCAAATTCCAGAGCGCGGACGGCGCCGAAACGGTGCTCGACCTCGCCCGTTACCTGCGCGAGCGCGGCATCGAACCCCGGATCGAGCAAGGCACGGCCAACGCCATCGGCGAAGCCGCCCAGGATTTCGCCGCCATCGCTTACGAAAAAATCGCCAGCGAGGCCGATCTTGCCGTGGTGATCGGCGGCGACGGCACCCTGCTCAATGCGGCGCGATGCATGGGCGCGCGCGCGGTGCCGCTGGTGGGGGTCAATCTTGGCCGCCTCGGTTTCCTCACCGATCTGCCGCGCGCCAACGCGCGTCGGCAGTTGGGTGAAATCCTCGACGGGCGCTATTGCGCGGAATCGCGCTTCATGCTCGACGCCGAAGTGATGCGCGGGGATGAACGTATCTTTCATACCCTGGCGCTCAACGACGTTGTGGTCAACCGGGGTAATCTGGGCCGGATGATTGAGTTCGAGCTGCGAGTGGACGGGGAATTCGTCTATACCTTGCGGTCGGATGGCATGATCGTCGCCACACCGACAGGCTCGACGGCTTATGCGCTGGCGGCCAACGGCCCCATCCTGCATCCGGGCGTGTCCGGCATCGCGCTCGTTCCCTTGTGCCCGCACGCGCTTTCCGCCCGGCCCGTGACCTTGCCGGATACATGCTGCATCGAAATCGTACTGATGCCGCCGCACGATGCCCGCATCCATTTTGACGGCGCGACCTATTGCGACGGGCGCGCGGGCGACCGGCTGCGTGTCGTGCGCTCGCCGCTGGAAGTGCGCTTGCTACACCCCGAGGGGTACAGCTATTTCGCCATGTTGCGCGAAAAGCTCCATTGGAGCGCGGCCATGTCGCGCATCTGACCACCGGCACGAACGGCCCCACTCATGCTGCACCGCCTCTCTATCCGCGATTTTGTGATCGTCGACTGGCTTGAACTCGAATTCGCCAGCGGTTTCGGGACGCTGACCGGTGAGACGGGAGCGGGTAAATCCATCTTGCTCGATGCCCTAAGCCTCGCGCTTGGCGAACGCGCCGATGCCGGGGTGGTGCGCAACGGTTGCGAGAAGGCCGACATCGCTGCCGAGTTCGATCTTCCCCCCGGCGAGGAACTGGCTGCTTGGCTCGCCGGGCAGGCGTTGGACGTCGGCGACGGGACGCTGGTACTGCGCCGCGTGGTCGATGCCGGAGGACGTTCCCGTGCGTGGATAAACGGCACGCCAGCGGCGCTCGCGCAGTTGCGCACGCTCGGGCAATGGTTGGCGGACATTCACGGCCAGCATGCGCACCATGCTTTGTTGCGCGCCGAGCCACAGCGCGCCCTGCTCGATGCGCACGGCGGCGCGGGCGAACTGGCCGCCGAGGTTGCCGCGCATTGGCGCGAGTGGCAGCGGCTGGCCGGGTTGCGCCAAGCGGCGGAGCAGGATACGGCGGCGTCCGCCCGAGAGCGCGAACTGCTTGGCTGGCAGCTTGCCGAACTGAAGGATCTGGCCTTCGATGCCGCCGAATGGTGCGAGATCAACGCCGAGCATGGCCGTCTGGCGCATGCCGCCGATTTGATGAGCGGCGTGGGCGAGGTACTCGACGGTCTGGGTGACGGCGAGCAGGCGGCGCGCGTCGTGCTCGGGCATTGTTCGAGCCGTCTAGCCGCGATGGCCGCCATTGATCCGACGCTTTCCGATGTGTGCGGCCTGCTCGACGCGGCGGCGATCCAGACCGATGAGGCTTTACACGCGTTGCGCCGTTACCGCGACCGGCTCGACCTCGATCCGGCGCGCCTCGCCGACATCGAGCGGCGCATTGCCGCCGTGATGGACGTGGCGCGCAAGCACAGGACGACGCCGGAGGAACTGCCCGAACTGGCCGCCAAATGGCAGGCGCGGCTCGACGCGCTCGAAGCCAGCGCCGACCCGGCGCGCCTCGCCGCTGAAGAAGCCGTGGCGTGTCAAGCGTTCGATGCCGCCGCCGCGCGTCTGTCCGCCGCGCGCCAGGCGGCTGCCACGGCCTTGTCGTCCGGGATTACCGAGGCCATGCAATCGCTGGCCATGCCGGGGGGGCAGTTCGAGGTGGCGCTGATTGCCGCCGCGCCTTCGGCGCATGGCCGGGAAACAGTAGAGTTTCAGGTGGCAGCCAATCCGGGGCAGGCCTTGCGCGCGCTTGCCAAAGTGGCTTCCGGCGGCGAACTGTCAAGAATCGGCCTGGCCATCCAGGTGATGACCAGCCGCGATTCGGCGACGCCGACCCTGATATTCGATGAAGTCGACGTCGGCATCGGCGGGCGGGTGGCGGAGATCGTCGGTCAATCCCTGCATCGTCTTGGCCGGGACAGGCAGGTGCTGTGCGTGACGCATCTTCCGCAGGTGGCCGCCCGCGCCAACTGGCAATGGCGGATTTCCAAGGAAATCCGTGACGGTCAAACCCTGAGCGCCGTCACGCCGCTCGACGGCCCGGCGCGCGTCGAGGAAATCGCGCGCATGCTTGGCGGCGTCGACATCACGGAGACCACGCGGCGGCACGCGGCGGAGATGCTGACAGGCAAGCCGTGACGCGAGCCGCGCCGCCGCTTACGCTTAGTGGCCGTTGTTTCGATGCGGACAGTTTTCGCGCGTACAGTCGGCGTAGAGATACAGCGCGTGCTCTTTGATGACGAATCCGCGCTCCTTGGCGATAAGCTTCTGGCGGCGCTCGATCTCGGCATCGAAAAACTCTTCGACCCGGCCACATTGCAGGCACACCAGATGGTCGTGATGTTCGCCCTTGTTGAGTTCGAATACCGCCTTGCCCATCTCGAAGTAGTGGCGCTCCAGCAAGCCCGCCTGCTCGAATTGCGTCAGCACGCGATAGACGGTCGCCAACCCGATGTCCATCTCATGTTCCATCAAATAGCGGTAAACATCCTCGGCGGTGAGATGTTGTTGCCCGGCATTCTGGAACAGCTCAAGAATCTTCAACCGGGGATGGGTGGCCTTGAGGCCGATGTTTTTGAGGCTACGGAAATTGTCTGACATGAGTTGGACCATTGTGGCCTGCCGGAACAGGCGATGCTGAATTGCCCGCTATGTTATATTCTCTGCCCTCTACTGAGAACCGGCGCGCTCGAAAAAGTGCGCAAATCAACAGGACGAAGGGTTCTTCTCCATGCGTTGTACGCTTTTTTTCTCATTTGCCTCATCCATCCTGCCCACATTTGCGGCGCTCATCGGGGCGGTCGCGCTGTCGGCCTGCTCCTGGTTTGCACCATACCGCATTGATGTCCGGCAAGGCAATTACGTCGACGAGGCCATGCTGGCGCAGCTCAAACCCGGCATGACGCGCGACAATGTGCGCTTCGTGCTCGGTTCGCCGCTGGTCGCTGACGTATTCCGCAATGACCGTTGGGACTACGTGTACCGCTTCAAGCCGGGGCGCGGCGAGGCGAAGCAGCGGACTATTTCGGTTTTCTTCAACGGCGACAAGTTCGACCGCGTTGAAGGCGATCTGACACCCCCCGAAGGCGGACAGGCGGCGGAACCGCGCTCGCGCGTCATCGAAGTGCCCAAGGTGGAAGACGACTGATCGCGCGTGATAGCCGCTTTTTGGGAGATTTCGATACATGACGCCGATTCGCGTGGCGATTGCCGGGGCTTCGGGCCGCATGGGCCGGATGTTGCTCGAAGCAGTGTTCAAGGATGAGGACATCGTGCTGGCGGCCGCTTTCGACCGCCCAGATTCGCTCGCCATTGGCCGCGACGCCGGGGAGTTCGCGGGGGTTGCCAGCGGCATCGCCATCGGCGGCGATGCGGGCGAGGCCATCGCCGCCGCCGATGGCCTGATCGACTTTACCCGCCCCGAAGGCACGCTCGCGCATCTCGCGCACGCCGTGCGCCTGGGAAAGGCAATGGTGATCGGCACTACTGGGTTCGATGCCGCGGGCAAAACCGCGATTGCCGAAGCTGCTCGCCATATCCCCATCGTTTTCGCGCCCAACATGGCAGTGGGCGTCAATGCCGTATTCCGGCTGCTCGAAGTCGCGGCAAGGATTCTCGCCGATGGCTACGATGTCGAAATCATCGAAGCGCATCACCGTTTCAAGGTCGACGCGCCTTCGGGCACCGCGTTGCGCATGGGGGAAGCCGTCGCCCAGGCGCTTGGGCGCGATCTTGCCGAATGTGCGGTCCATGGCCGCGAGGGCGTCACCGGAGAGCGCAAGGCCGAAACCATCGGCTTTTCCGTCATTCGCGGCGGCGACGTCGTGGGCGACCACACCGTACTTTTCGCCGGGATCGGCGAACGCATCGAGATCACGCACAAATCGGGCAGCCGCATGCCCTATGCCCTGGGGGCGCTTCGGGCCGCGCGCTTCCTCGCCGGACGCGGGGCGGGGCTGTTCGATATGCAGGACGTGTTGGGGCTGCGCTGATTACTTTGGCGGATCGCCCGGTTTTCCAGGCGTACCTTTCTTCAGTTCCCGCATGAATTCCACGAAATGCGATTTGAACGATGCAAACAGGGCGTTTTCCTTGTTTGTCATCAATATGTTGCCCAGCAGTTTGAGACCCACGACAAATTGGGGGATGTCCTGGACGGCGAAGTCGCCGCGCCGTTCCAGGCGTCCAAGGATGGCGAAAATGTCATCGTGATTGCCGAAGCCAAACTGCAATGTGCGGGATGCCGTTTCGGCGGGTGCTGCGTCCAGTTGTTCAAGAGTGATGCGATAACGATATTTTTCCATGACGGGTTCCAGGCGGGTCCGCGGGCAACAGAGTCTATCCGAAACTGCCGGAAGCAGAAGAACCGAGACAACAAAGAACGAAACTGTCACGCGACAGCCCCATAGGGTTTTTCCGTGCTGCACAAAAGCGCATCGCTACGGCTAAAATGAACATCTTTGTCCCATCGGCTACTTCGGGAGACAGCCACATGGCCTTGCGTCCATTCAAAATCCTTGGCGTCCAGCAGATCGCCATTGGCGGTTCGAGTAAAGAGAAACTGCGTACCCTCTGGGTCGACATGCTTGGGCTGGACGTTACGGGCAGCTTCGTTTCCGAGCGCGAAAACGTCAACGAAGATATCTGCGCCATGGGCAGCGGTCCGTACAGAGTCGAAGTCGACCTGATGCAGCCGGTTGATCCGGAAAAAAAACCCGCCGTCCACGCCACCCCCCTGAACCACGTGGGGCTGTGGGTTGACGATCTGCCGCGCGCCGTGGAATGGCTGAGCGCCCAAGGCGTGCGTTTCGCCCCCGGCGGCATCCGCAAGGGCGCGGCGGGCCACGACATCACCTTCCTGCATCCGAAAGGCAACGACGAATTCCCCATCGGCGCCGAGGGCGTACTGATCGAATTGGTACAAGCACCGCCCGAAGTCGCCGAAGCCCTGTCCCACGGCTGAACAGGTCGGCGGACCCTGCCCGGATGCCCCACGAATCGGGCATTCCCTGCGGAACCCGCATACATACAGCCTTCACCCCGCAGAACCACGGAGCCAGCAAGACCATGAGCGCCACCCCTGAAACCCCCGCATCTGATCCTGAAGCGATTGCCAAAACCTACGCCGAAGTCGCCCGCCGCGCCTCGGCCCTGCTAAGCGGACACGTCCGGCACCAGCTCAAGAAAGGCATCCAGATACCGTCCGACGAATTGGGCATCGCCCAGGCTTTCATGGACATGATGGCCCGCCTGCTCTCCAACCCCTACAAACTCGCGCAGACGCAGATGAGTCTGGTCTGGAACTACTTCGCCCTGTGGCAGCGGTCGATGCTGCGCTTCGCCGGCATGCAGCCCGCGCCGGTCGCCGTGCCGACGCGCAGCGACAAACGTTTTCGCGACGATGAATGGCAAGAGCATTTCATGTTCGACTTCGTCAAACAGTCCTACCTCATTACCGCGCGGCACATCCATGAAGCAGTCAACGGCATCGAAGGGCTGGACGAACAGACGGCAAAAAAAATCGACTTCTATACCCGGCAATACATCGACGCGTTCTCGCCGTCGAATTTCGCCCTCACCAATCCAGAAGTATTCCGCGAAACCGTGCGCAGCAACGGCCAGAATCTTATCAAGGGACTGAACAACCTGCTGCGCGACATCGAAGAAGGCGACGGCAGGCTGCGGGTAAAAATGACCGACACCACGGCCTTTGAACTGGGAAAAAATGTTGCCATCTCGAAAGGCAAGGTCGTGTTCCAGACCGACATGATGCAACTAATCCAATATCAGCCGAGCACCGACAAAGCGTTCAAGCGCCCGATCCTGATCGTGCCGCCCTGGATCAACAAATTCTATATCCTCGACCTGCGCGAGAAAAATTCTTTTGTCAAATGGCTCGTGGATCAAGGGCATACGGTATTCATGATCTCGTGGGTCAACCCCGACGAAAAACTGGCGGAAAAAACTTTCTCCTCCTACATGCACGAAGGGCTTTTCGCCGCGCTCGACGCCATCGAAACGCAGACCGGCGAAAAAGAAGTCAACGCCATCGGCTATTGCCTTGGCGGCACGCTGCTGGCCACCGCGTTGGCCTGGCTCGCCGTCAAGAAGCAAAAGCGCGTCGCTTCGGCCACCTTCCTCACCACCCTCACCGACTTTTCCGAACCGGGCGAATTGGGCGTATTCATCGACGAAGACCAGGTTGCCAACCTCGAAAAGAAAATGTTCAAGCGCGGCTACCTCGAAGGCTCGGAAATGGCGGGCACCTTCAACATGCTGCGCGCCAACGACCTGATATGGTCGTTCGTGGTCAACAACTATCTCATGGGGAAAGACCCCTTCCCCTTCGACCTGCTTTACTGGAACTCCGACTCCACCCGCCTGCCCGCGAAGATGCACAGCTTCTACCTGCGCAAGATGTACATGGAAAACAAACTCGTCGAACCCGGCGGCATCGACATCGACGGCGTACCGATCGACCTTGGCAAGATCAAAGTGCCGTGCTTCTTCATCTCCACCATGGAAGACCACATCGCGCCATGGAAAAGCACCTACCTCGGCGCACGGCGCTTCACCGCCCCGGTGCGCTTCGTCCTTGGCGGCTCGGGCCACATCGCCGGCATCGTCAACCCGCCTGCCGCCAACAAATACGGTTACTGGCTGAACCCGGCCTCCAAACTGCCCGCGACTTCGGAGGAATGGCTCGGCGGCGCGCAACAGCACGAGGGATCATGGTGGGTCAATTGGCAGGAATGGGTGACGGGCCATGGCAGCGATAAGGTCGCGTCGCGCGATCCGGCGAACGGCAAACTGAGCGCGCTGGAAGACGCGCCGGGCGCCTACGTCAAATTCCGGCTGTAAAAACCGCTTGCCCATCCGAAAGACGGCGCGGCAAACAAGCCGCCCCGTCTTTCATCCTTTTCCGCCGATGACCAAACCCGCGCGCCTCGTGCTCGACACCAACACGGTCTTGGCGCTGTGGCATTTCAGCGATCCCCGCCTCGCCCCGCTCGTCGGAGCGATTGCCCGCAAGCGATTCGCGCTCCTGAGCCGCGACGATGCGTTGGAAGAACTACGCCGCGTGCTGGCCCGCGCGCGATTCGACATCGCGCCGGAACAGCAGGCGCGAATCCTCGCCCAGTACGGCGACTTGCTCGTTCCCCCGCCGTCCGGAACCGCTACCGCCTTCGAGCTGCCCCAATGCCGCGACCGCGACGACCAGAAATTCCTGGAGATCGCGCGCGACCATGCCGCAAGCCACCTCCTCACCCGCGACAAGCGACTGCTGGAACTAAACCGTCACCGCCTGCTGCGCGAAAGATTCCGGATCGTGACACCGGAGAAATTCCAGGCGGAAAGCGGGGATCACGGCGGATAAGGCTCACTGGGGAACGCCCGATCAACCGTCCCATTGCGGGCGAAGCCCTGTGACAATCCACGATGACGCCTCCGCTTTCGTCATTGCGAGGCGCGAAGCGCCGGGACCGGACAACTGTTTCACGCTGCGGGAATGGCCGCCAATATCCCCATGAGCAAACGCCAAGCCCGTTCCACGCTCGCCGCTTCCACCCGCTCACCCGGCGAGTGCGCGCCCTGGATGGCGGGGCCGAAGGAAATCATGTCCATATCCGGCCACAATGCGTTGAAAACGCCGCATTCCAGCCCGGCGTGGATGACCTGCACATGCGCTTCGCCGCCGAAGGCGCGGCGATAGACGCTTCGCGCCAGCGCGAGCAGTTTTGAATCCGGCGCGGGCGTCCATTCCGGCCCGTCGCCCTGCACGCGCGTTTCCAGTCCCGCACGGGAAAACAGACCAGTGATTTCCGCCGACAGCGCGCGCAGGCTTTCCGCGCGCAAGGAACGCGCCATGGCGTTGATGTGCAGGCGTCCCGCATCGAGCCGCAATTCTCCGATGTTGTTGGAGGTCTCGACCACGCCGGGCATCCGCTCGCTCATGGCGCGCACGCCGTAGGGCAAATCCTTGAGCAGCGACGACAGGGCGCGCGATGCGTCGCGGGTCAGCGCCACGGCGGGGGGCGTGGACTCGGGCGCAATGTCGATGCGAACATTACCGTCTTCGATGGGCAGCTCCCCGCGCAACCTGGCCGCGAGATCGCCCGCCTGCGCTTGCAGGCGGGCGGGATCGGCAAGCAATAACGTTGCCACGGCTTCGCGCGGCAAGGCATTGTGCGCCGTGCCGCCTTCCAGCGCCGCCAGCCGGAAATCGGCATCCGTTGCCGCGAGCGCATGCAACAGGCGCGCCAGCAGCTTGATGGCATTGCCGCGTCCGCGATGGATGTCGATGCCGGAATGCCCCCCGGCCAGCCCCGACAAACGCACGGTGACGGCATGCAGCCCGTCCGGCGGCGGCGCCACGGGCAAGACCGCCCCGGCGATGACATCGGCGCTGCCCGCACAGCCGATGTACAACTCGCCCCACTCCTCGGTGTCGAGATTGAGCAGCAGGCGGCCCGCCACCGCGTCCGGCTTCAGGCCTAGAGCGCCGTGCATGCCGGATTCTTCATCCACGGTCAGCAGCACTTCCAGCGCCGGATGTTCGAGACTGCCGTCCTCCAGCGCCGCCAGCGCCAGTGCGACGCCGATACCGTTGTCCGCGCCCAGCGTGGTGTCGCCCGCCGTCACCCAGCCGTCGCGCAGCACGGGGCGGATGGGGTCGCGCGCGAAATCGTGCGTGCTGCCGCCGTTTTTCTGGCACACCATGTCGAGATGGCCTTGCAGCACCACGCCCGGCCGATCTTCACGGCCCGGACTGGCTGGCTTGCTCAGGACGAGATTACCGACGGCATCGACTTTTACCCCCAGCCCGCGCGCGCGCGCCCATGTGGCCAATTCGTCGCGTAGCGCGCCTTCGTTGCCGGAAGCGCGCGGTATCCGGCACAGCGTGGAAAAATGACGCCAGACGGCGGCTGGCTGCAAGGAAGATAAGTCCATGAAAAAACTCGCTGCGGAAAATCATAGAAGACGGCAAGGACGCAACTATACGAAAAAAACCGCCCTGCCCTACCGCCTTGTTCCGGTCATCGCCATTTTGCGGCGCAGGAACGCGATCTGCGTTTGCAGCGGCAACGACTTGGGACAGACATCGTGGCAGGCCAGCAGCGACATGCAACCAAATACGCCGGTGTCGTCGCCGATCAACGCATAGTAGTCGCCGTCCGTGCGGGCGTCCCGCGGATCGAGCCGGAAACGCGCGATCTTGCCAAAGCCGACGGCCCCCACGAAATCCTCGCGCATCCGTGCGGTGCCACAAGCGGCGACGCAGCAGCCGCATTCGATGCAGCGGTCGAGTTCGTAGATCTGCTCGGCGAGATCGGGATCCATACGCTCCTCGATCCGGCGCAGGTCGACGTCGTCTTCCCGCCCGTGCAGCCAGGTTTGCAGGCGCTCGCTCATGCCGCGCATCCATTTTCCGGTGTTGACGGAAAGATCGCCGATCAGCTCGAAAAACGGCAGCGGCGCGAGCGTGTTTTCCGCGGGCAGGCTGGCCGTGAGGGTGCGGCAAGCCAGTTTCGGACGGCCATTGACCATCATCGCGCAACTGCCGCAGATGCCCGCGCGGCAGACGAAATCGAATTTCAGCGTCGGATCCTGATGCTCGCGGATTTCGTTGAGGGCGATGAACAACGTCATGCTGTCGGCTTCCTCGATCCGGTAGGCCCGCAGGTGCGGCACAGCGCCAGGGTCAGCCGGGTCGCAGCGTAGGATGTTGAAGGTCAGCCAACGGCCCTGCCGGGGTTCGGCGTCGACAGCGGCGGCGCTGCCGTTGTTTTCGGTGATGGCGCTCATTGGGCGGTCTCCAGCGGTTCGTCAAGCCGCTCGTTTCGGCCCGCGAGCGAGGCGGGCAATTCATCGGCATAAGGCATCAAGGCATTCTGCACGGCGTGCCGATCCGCGTCCCGCATCCGGGCGCGGGTGGCATCGACTTCCTGGCGGCGGCGCGGCGCGTCTGGATGGTCGATGTAATTTTTGGCGCCGTAACCGCGCCAGCCCGGCGGCAGTTCCATCTTCATCACATCCAGCGGTTCATAGTCGATGCGCGGCAAGGCGGGATCTTCGTCCGGCCAGAAGGCGAGCGTGCGCTTGAGCCAACCCTGGTCGTCGCGCCGGGGAAAATCTTCCCGGAAATGCGCGCCCCGGCTCTCGGTGCGCAGGTAAGCGCCATAAGCGATGGTCAGCGCCACTTTCAGCATGCGCCGGAGGCGGTAGGCGGCGACGAGTTCGGGATTAGCAGCGCGCGATTTGCCGGAGACGCCGATTTCGCGGCTTCGCGCCAATAGATGTTGCAAGTTCACAACCCCGGACAGCAGGGCGTCGCCCTGGCGGAAGATGCCGACGTAGTGCGTCATGATCTCCTGCATCTCGGAACAGAGCTGGAACGGGTTCTCGTGCCCGCCACAGGCCAGGATCGCCGAGAGTCCCGCTTCTTCGCGCCGCACGAATTCGCGCGCCAGCGTGAGCGGAACCGGAACGGTGTTTTCCGGTTTGTCACAGAAGTCGGCGATGAATTCACCGACAATCATCCCGGCGACCACGGTTTCCGCCACGGAGTTGCCGCCGAGGCGGTTGAAGCCGTGCAAATCCCAACAGGCCGCCTCGCCCGCCGCGAACAACCCCTTGAGGTGCGGCGATTGCCCGGTGTGGTCAGTGCGCACGCCGCCCATTGTGTAGTGCTGCGCCGGACGCACGGGAATCCACGATTCCGCCGGGTCGATGCCCAGGAAGTACTGGCAGATTTCCTTCACTTCGCGCAGGTTGTGCTCAATGTGGCGGCGGCCAAGCAGGGTGATGTCGAGCCACAGATGCGGGCCGAAGCGCGTCGGCGCGCCGCGGCCAGCGCGGATGTGCTCTTCCATGCGGCGGGAGACGACATCGCGCGAGGCCAGTTCCTTTTTCTCCGGCTCGTAATCGGGCATGAAACGGTGGCCATCGACATCGCGCAACAGCCCGCCGTCGCCACGGCAACCTTCGGTGACAAGAATGCCCGCCGGGAAAATACCCGTGGGGTGGAACTGCACCGCTTCCATGTTACCCAGCGCGGCGACGCCGGTTTCCAGCGCCAGCGCATGGCCAATGCCCTCGCAAATCACGGCGTTGGTGGTAACGCGGTAAAGCCTGCCCGCGCCGCCGGTGGCGATGGCCGTCGCTTTTGCCAGGTAGGCGGCGAGTTCGCCGGTCACGAGGTTGCGCACCACCGCGCCGTAGCAACGCGCGCCGTCGTGTATCAGCGCCAGCGCCTCGGTGCGTTCATGAACCTCCACGCCGTGGCGGATCGCCTGGTCGCTCGTCGTAAACAGCATGGCGTGCCCGGTGCCGTCCGATACATAACAGGTGCGCCATTTCTTGGTACCGCCGAAATCGCGCTGCGCAATCAGGCCGTGCGCTTCGGCCCGCTCGGTGAGGACGACTTTCTGTTCGTTGATGATGACTTCATGATCCCCCCTGCGCAGACGGCTCCATGGCGTGCCCCAGGCCGCCAACTCGCGCACCGCCTTCGGGGCGGTATTCACGAACATGCGCGCCACGACCTGATCCGCCCCCCAGTCACTGCCGCGCACGGTGTCCTCGAAATGCACATCCTCGTTGTCGCCCGCGCCCCTGGAGACGTTGGCGAGCGAAGCCTGCATGCCGCCCTGCGCCGCCGCCGAGTGTGAACGCTTGGGCGGCACCAGGGAAAGAACGATAGCATCATGCCCGCGCCGTCTGGCCGCAATCGCCATCCGCAAACCGGCGAGGCCGCCGCCGATCACCAGCACATCCGTCATGATCGTTTTCATTGCCCGCCCTCCCGGCGAGCGCCGTCTTCCAGCATCCGCTCCGGCGTATAACGCTCGCCGTAATGGGCGCGATGATCGAAACCGATCTTCATGTACGCGGCCAGCGTCGCCAGACCCAACACGAGGAAAAACGCGGTCAGCCCCCATTTCACCGTTTTCAGGACGGCGCGGGGCACATTTGGCCAGCCCCACTTCACCGCCAGCCGGTACAGGCCGATGCCGCCGTGCAGCTCCACCGCCAGCAGCATCGTGAGGTAGAACGGCCACAGTCCGTCGCTCCACACACGATCAGCCGATGCGTAAGGGCCGATGTTCTGCGGCCAGACGAACATCTGGTAGAGATGCGCCGAAACGAAGAAGAAAAGCAGAAAGCCCGTACAGACCTGCACGATCCACAGGGCGCTGTCTTCATGCCGCATTGCCTTGGCATGAGAGAGGATGGTGCGGCACTGGCGGTAGCTGACCGGGAATTTGCGCACCGCCAGCAAGGCATGGGCGACGAACGCCAGCGCCACGAAAGCGACGGCGCAGGACACCAGCCCAGGGTAAGACCTGCCGAAAATGAAATAACCCTCGAAAAGCCGGGTAACTGTCCACATGGCCGTTTCGCCCAGGAGGATCGAAGCGACGAAGGCCATATGCCCCCACATGAAGAGCGCCAGGAAAAGCCCCGTGCTGCCCTGCAATATATCCAGCCAGGCGGGCCAGTGATTTTTTGTGGCCTTGCTGGACAGACCGGCCTGAGCGGCAACGATTTCGTAAGACATCGAGACCCCGCAAGTGATGACACAGTGCAGCATGATGCCCGTTTTCCCGTCAAATATCTGCTGGCGGGAAACCCTCATGACCAAAAATGGGGCGACGACGACGCAAAAAGCGGGGGGGCCGACGGAAAGCCGATCGAGCGGAGAAACAGCGATCAAGTCCCGCGTCCGTCAAACGCAGGTCTTGCTTTCGTCCAACGCGAGAAACGGCATTGGGCGGGCAAAAATAAAAGCGGCGGCTTGCCGGATTTTGCCGTCATCACGCATAATCCGCGAGGGTTTGGGCGCGTGATGTATTTCGCGCGGCGCGCGGGGAAGCGGGCGGGCGCTTGAGTGGCCGGGAGGGGCAGGTGGATAACGCGATCATCGCGGCGATCATTGGCGGCATCTTCTTGATAGCCGCGGCCTTTGTGACAGGTTGGTTCCAGAAACGCCAGAATGGCAAGACTGGCGGCGATCGGTCTGCCAGCCCCGTTGTCAAGGCGGGCAAGCGCGCCAAGACGGGAGAGATCAATATCAACAGCCCGCACTACAACACCATCATCAATGTTTCCCAGGAAACCGGTGTCCCGCTTGAAACCCTGCGCGGCATTCTGAAAAGAATGGGCGAAACAGAACTCGTCGAGGCCGACCCCAAGGAAATCGAACAACGGCTCCGGGCCAAGGCCGAGCAATACCTGTCATTGGAAAAGCAATTGCGGGTTTTCACAGGGAACGATCCGGAAGTCGAACACTTGCGGAAAATCGCCCGGCAAGCCTTGCAAGAAGACCGTTTGCAGGAAGTCGAAAACCTGCTGGCGCAAGCGCGGCAACATGTCCGCGCCGCCAGGCAGGAACTACGCGACGCCGAGCAAACCCAGCGCAAGGTAGAGGCCGAAATCGTTTCCGAGCAGGCCGCTGCCGCGCGGCTGTGCCTCAATGCGGCCAGCTACCGCAAAGCGGCGGGACTGTTCGGCGAAGCCGCGGACCTGATCGCCCTGGACGACGCCCCACGGGCGCGCGAATACCAGCTTCAGCGCGCATCGGCGCTCGACGATCTGGGCGATGAATTCGGCGACAACGACGCCTTGCGGGAAGCCATCGCGCTTTACAGGAAAATCCTTTCCGGCATCGACCGCGCTACGGACCCGCTCGCTTGGGCGAGAACGTGGAACAACCTCGGGAATGCTTTGCGCACACTGGGCGAGCGGGAAAGCAGCACGGCGCGGCTCGAAGAAGCGGTCGCCGCCTACCGCGAGGCCTTGAAGGAATACACCCGCGAGCGCGTCCCGCTCGATTGGGCGACGACCCAAAACAACCTCGGGGCTGCCTTGTTCAGACTGGGCGAGCGGGAAAGCGGCACGGCGCGGCTCGAACAGGCGGTCGCCGCCTACCGCGAGGCTTTGAAGGAATACACTCGCGAGCGCGTCCCGCTCGATTGGGCGATGACCCAAAACAACCTCGGGAGTGCCTTGTTCAGACTGGACGAGTGGGAAAGCGGCACGGCGCGGCTCGAAGAAGCGGTCGCCGCCTACCGCGAGGCTTTGAAGGAATACACCCGCGAGCGCGTCCCGCTCAATTGGGCGATGACCCAAAACAACCTCGGGAATGTCTTGCAAACACTGGGCGAGCGGGAAAGCGGCACAGCGCGGCTCGAACAGGCGCTCGACGCTTATAACAATGCGCTTGCGGTTTTCGAGGAAAGCGGCCCTTCTCATTATGCAGAGCTTGCACAAGACAACCTCGCCCGCGCGCAAGCCCTGCTCCGCGACCGGAAAGGCGGATCCGCCCTCCCAACGCCGCCCGGTGGTTTTCAAAAACCACCGGGCGGCGTTTGAAAACCGTCAGGGAACCCCGCTGCAAGTTACGCGGTCACGTTCTGCCGCCTGACCGCATTCAGCAGGATGCCGATGGTACTGCCGTTGTGCAGCACGCTGGCGGCGACGGGGGTGAGGAGGCCGAGCGCCGCCACCGAGAGGATGGCGGTGTTCAGCCCCACGGTGAGCCGGTAGTTGGCCGAAATGCGCCTGAGGGCGGCGAGCGCGAGCGCCCTGGCATCGGCAATGCGGGAGATGTCGTCTTCGAGGAGGGCGATGTCGGCGGTGAGGCGGGCAACGTCCGCGCCTTTTTGCATGGCGATGCCGACGTGCGCAACAGCCAGCGCGGGCGCGTCGTTGACGCCGTCGCCGACGAAGGCGATGCGCGCGCCCTGGTCTTTGAGTGTCTGGATGATGGCGGCCTTGCTCTCGGGCAGGAGGTCGGCGTGGTATTCGTCGATGCCCAGGAGGGCGGCGAATTCGGCGGCGCGCCCGGCATGGTCGCCGGTGAGCATGACGATTTTCTTGACGCCCAGCGCGCGCAGGCGCGCGACGGTGGCGGCGCTCTCCGCGCGCAGGACGTCGCGCAGGGCGAGCACGCCCAGGAGTCTGCCGCCAAAGCCGATGTAGAGCAGGGTCTTGCCGTCGCAATGGAGCCGGTCGAGCGTGTCGCGCCAGGGGGCGACGTCGATGCCTTCGTCGTCTTCGACGAAATGGCGCGAGCCGACGACGATGCGCTGGCCGTCGATGATGCTGGCGACGCCGTGCGCGACGACGAATTCGACTTCCTTGTGGTTGAAGTGCCGCCCGCTCATGGAACGCGCGGCTTCGACCACGGCCATAGCCATGGGGTGGAAGTAGTGCTCTTCGACCGAGGCGGCCAGGCAGATGAGGTCTTCGGCGCTGTAGGCGGTATCGAAGGCGATGGAGTCGGTGACGGCGAGCGACCCTGAGCTGAGCGTGCCCGTTTTGTCGAATACGAAGGTGTCGGCTTCGGCAAGGCGTTCGAGGGCATCGGCGCCCTTGACGAGAATGCCGCCCTTGCCTGCTTGGTACATGGCGGATTTGAAGGCGACGGGCGTCGCCAATTTGAGCGCGCAGGCATAGTCGGCCTGCAATACGGCGGCGGCCCGCCGCCAGTCGGCGGAAACGGCGTAGGAGACGCCCGCGAGCGCGATGATCCAGGGCACCAGGCGATCTGCGAGGCGCGAGGCATCGAGTTGGGCCGCGCTTTTCGCGGTCAGGGATTGTTCGACGTAGTTGGCGATGCGGGCCACGGCAGTCTGCGCACCGACTTGTTCGGCATAGACGCGCAGGCAGCCGTCTTCTACGTGCGTGCCGGAAAGTACGGTGTCGCCGCGCGATTTTTCGATGGGGGCGCTCTCGCCGGTCATGGTTGCTTCGTTGACCCGCGCTTCGCCGGAGAGCACGGTGCCATCCACGGGAACGATGACGCCGGTGCCGACAATCACGATGTCTCCGACGATGACTTCGTCGGTGGAGACGGCAAGCTCGCGCCCTTCGCGCTCCACCCAGACTTCTTTGTCGACGGGGTTCAGCAGGCGCCTGAGGAGTTCGTCGGATCGCCGGACGATGGTTTTTTCGAGGTATTCGCCCAGTTCGAGCATGAAAACGGTGGCGCTGGCCGAGGCGGTATCCCGAAGCAGGAGCGAGATGCCCACGGCGGCGGCTTCGAGCGCGTGGGAGCCAATGCCGTTGTCGCGGAAGTCGCGCGCGCCTTTGCGCAGCACCGGCAGGGCGAGGCCCGTGGTGGCGAGCAGGCGCAAGGGTTGCGGCAGCAGGAGGGCGCCCGCGAGAAGGGCGCCAAGAGTGGCGATGCCGCCGGGCGTCCCCGGGGGAAGGCGGGCGCGCCCGGTGTTTGCGGCAGTTTCCGGTGCTAGGGCAAGCAGTTGTTCCCGCAGGCGTTCGACATCGGTCAGGGCGCGATCAAACCGGATGACGAGGGCGCGTGCACGGGGATTGATGCGTTGTTCGATGATGCCGGGCAAGGCGGCGATCTGGCGGGAAAGTGTTGTCACGTCGTCCGCGAGGCCGCCATGCGGACAGGCGGCGTAGCGAAAGCGCACGCGCGCCGGGAGACGGTGCGCTACCCACAGCGCCGTGAAGCAGCGCGCGCCAGCAGGCGTCATGACGGGTCGCCGCCCGCTTTTTCCGCTTCGATTTCCGCCTTGATGTCGGCCATTTGCTCGCGCAGTTCCGCCAAGCCGCCCGCGACGCTGCTGTACAGGTCGATGCCGCCTTTCAGGATTCTGGCGCGGAGTTCCTCATTGGAGAGGATGTAGACCACCGCCGCGCCCACCGCCGCGCCGATCAGGAATTGCTCGGACGGACGTTCGCGCAGCCATTCCCCCAGTCCGCCAAAAAGACCGGACGGGGCGGCGTCCGCCGCGTTGGAAGCGCTGGCGGGACGGCCAGCCTTGCGGGATTTCTTGGCTTTGCTTTTTTTGCTCATGGGAACTCCTTCGGTTCTCAGGTATCGGCGCATGCGCGCCGCTTGGGTTGTTCCGCGTTTTCTCGCATCAGAATTCGATGGATGGCACGGCGTCCCCGGCGGGCAGGAGGCTTTGCAGCGCGTAAACGCTGGCCGCCGCGCCCGCCGCCGCCAGCGCCGCGCGGAAATAGCGGCGCTGTTGCAGCGCATCCGCCGCTATCGTGACAGCCGCCAGCACCACGCCGCTTTGCAGTGCCGCGCGCGCGGCGGCGCGATCCAGCCTGGGGGCATCGTTCCGCGCAATGGCGGCCACGATGCCGCTCGCCAGCGCCCCGCGCACAAAGTCATTGGCGGCGTTGCGCTGCGAAAGCGGTTTGTACGCCTTTTTTTTCTTCATTCCGGCCCCTTTTTGTTTTTGGGTTTGCGCGCAGCGGATGCATCCGCGTCCGCTGCCTGCGCCACATCTGCCGCATCTGCCGGTTCGTCCGCAGCGGCGGGCGTTTCCGCCGTCGATGCGCCGGAAGCGAGGCGGTCGCGCAATTGTTCGCTCGACTGGCGGATGACATCCAGACCAGAAACGGCGGTCTGGCGGATTTTGCGGCCAGCGTTTTCTACGGCCTCGCTGACGCGCTGGCCGCTTTTTGCTTTGCGGACAAGACCGGCAGCCGAAGCGCCAACAAAAACGCCCGCGATGAAAGGCAGTATGGGAAACATTTTCTTCTCCTTACGTATTGTCAGTGGGTTGTAAACATCCGTCCCGCAGGCGCTCCAGCAGCGCCGCGGCTTCCGGCGAGGGCCGGTTTGCCAGGAGATCGGGCCAGGCCCGATCCGGGATGGTCTGGTTGTCGTATTCCACGGTCAGGGATCGCGCCAGTTTGTTCAGATGGATACGGCGTATACCGGGAATGGCGCCAAGCGCGCTGCCAAAACGCCCGGCTTCGATGCCGGAAAGCCCGACGCGGCGCAGGGCCTCTGCGCTGGTATCGAGCTTCAGGCGAATCCGCCCCGGAATGTGGTGCGCGATAGCGACCAGGGCAATGCAGCAGCGCAGGGATTCGGGGATGATATCCGCGCCGGGTTGTGCAGGCGCGTTCAAGAGAGGATCCTGCCGCGATGAAAGTAAAGATGCAGCCCCAGACAGGCGGCGAACAGCCCGGCGGAAAGCGCATGGCCGCGCCGCCCGCCTCTGGCCAGGGCGAAAGTGGCCGCGAGACTCAGCAGCATGCCGTATTTCGCATAACGGTTCACCGTCGCTTCGCGGTTCCGTCCGGCGTGCAGCGCCTTGAGTTCGGCGGCGACGATGTCGTCGATGACGCTCTCCATCGCTTCGGCGGGAATGGCGGCGGCATCGTAATGCACGATGAGCGAGGATGCGGCGGTATTGGCGTCGACGCGCACAACGCCGTCGAGGGCAAGGAAAGCGGCTTGCAGGCGTTCGCTGCGCCGGGCGCTGGCAAGCGCCTTGTGACGGATGCGAATGCGGCCAGGAATGGAGGAGACGATCAGTGGCATGGGACGATTCTCGCCGAACGAATGCAATGGTGAAAATTATAAGCAACCAGGCCGGGGCTTTTCCGGCGCTTTTGCCGCCTTGTGTTCCCCAAGCCAGCCCTGGCGCAGTTTTTCGGCTTCCCTGCCCGCCCGTCCGTTCACGCTGAGTTTGATCGTATTTTCGGGCGCGACGCCAAGCTCGACCTCGAAGCGCATCAGTTCGTCGCGCCGGAAGGCGTGGATTTCCACCCGGTCGCCAGCGCGGCGGCGGCCAAGCAGCTTTTGCAGGCTGTCGGCATCGACCCGCAGGCCCTCGAAGGCGATCAGGATGTCTCCCGCCGAAAGTCCCGCCTTTTGCGCGGGGCCGTTATCGTAAACAGTGGCAATGCGGGCTTCCTTGCCGCTGGCAAGCCGGATGCCGAGCGTCGGCGCGGGATTTGCCGCTTCGGCTTGCCAATGTACGCCGAAAAGCCGCAGTTGCTTTTCCAGCGCCAGATCGCCGGTGCCTTCCACCGTCCGCCGCAGCCAGCGCGCAAGACGAGCGCCGCCGATTTCGCCAATCACATCGAAAATGCCGTCCTCGGACACGCCGACGCCGCTCAGTCCGTGCCGCCGCCACAGTGCGCGCATCACGTCGTCGAGGCTGCGCCCTCCCCCGCTGTCGGCGCGCAATTGCAGGTCGAGCATGAGCGCGATTAGCGCCCCCTTGGTGTAGTAGCTGACGATGGCGTTGGGCGAGTTTTCGTCCTGCCGGTAATAATGCGTCCAAGCATCGAAGGAGGACGCGGCTACGCTCTGCCGGTGTCGCCCCGGCGTATTCAGCAGCGATGAAACGGATTTCGCCAAGAGGCCGAGATAGTCGTCGACACCGATCACCCCCGCGCGCGCCAGGGCGAGATCGTCATAATAGGAAGTGATCCCCTCGAAGGCCCACAGCAGCCGGGTATGGTTCTCGCGTGCGAGATCATAGGGCATGAAGGCCGCCGGTTTGATCCGCTTGACGTTCCAGGCATGGAAATATTCGTGACTGCACAAGCCGAGGTAGGTCTTGTAGCCATCGGACAGGCCCTTCATGCCGGGATAAGGCAGATCGCCGCGGCTGGCGATGAGCGCCGTCGAGGCGCGATGTTCGAGTCCGCCATGGCCTTCGTCCACGATCCGCGTGAGAAAGAGATAGCGCGTCATTGGCGGCGGCGCGCCGAAAAGCGCGATTTGCCATTGGCAGACGCGGGCGAGATCGGTCTTGAGCCTTGCCATGTCGCAATCGTGGCGGCCACTGAGCGCGATGTCGTGCCGTATGCCGCCAACCTTGAAACAATCAAGAGTGAATACGCCCATTTCGACCGGATGGTCGATCAGTTCGTCATAATCCGCGGCGCGGTAAAGGCCGAAGCCGAACGACGCCGCCGCGCCGGGTTCGCCTTCGGCCCTTGGCAGGGCGGTTGCCACGCGCCAGTTTTCCGCGCCGCTCGCGGGGGGCCGGATGTCGACCAGGCAAGGGACATCCGTTTGTCCTTCAACGGCAAGGAACACGCTGGCGCCGTTGAAAAAACCGTGCGTCCGGTCGAGATGCGCGGCGCGCACCGACAAATCCCAGGCATAGACCTCGTAAATGAGCGACAAGGCTTGTCCGCGCGGAATTTTCGCCGCCTGCCAGGTGTGCTTGTCGAGCTTGACGAGGGGCACGGCCCGCCCGCCGGATTCCGCCCTCAGGCTCACGATATGGCGCGCAAATTCGCGGATCATGTAACTGCCGGGAATCCATGCCGGCAGGCTGAACCGCTGCCCGTCCGGCGCCGGTTCCGGCGCCGTGCAGCGAACCTCGAACAAATGCGCGCCGGGGCGCGAAGGATGGATGACGTAATGGAGGGGGGACATGCGGTATCCATGCGCGTGCGGATTCGCGCCCGGGAATGTTACGATGAAACCGCATTCCCCTATTGGACGTTTTTCCACAAGGCCCGCATCGAACAGCGCAGGCGCATCACCTCCCTCGCCTCGACGGAATAGCCGTTTCGTCCCGAAGGGTTGCCGGAATGGTGGGTGCTGACGGGGTCGAACCGCCGACATTCGCCTTGTAAGGGCGACGCTCTACCAACTGAGCTAAGCACCCGCGCGGAAACGCGCCTGGGCTGTTCCGCTTGAAGAAGTGCGTCAGTTTATAGCGTCTTTCAGGCTCTTGCCAGCCTTGAATTTCGGCACATTGGCAGCGGCGATGGTGATTTCCTCGCCAGTGCGGGGGTTGCGGCCAGTATGTTCGGCACGGCTGCTTACACAGAACGTTCCGAAACCGGTCAGGGTGACGGACTCTCCATTCCTGAGCGCCGTGGTCACGGTGGCAATGACGGCATCCAGCACCCTGGCCGCCACTATTTTGGGGACTTCCGCCTGTTCGGCGATTTCGTCGATCAATTCGGTTTTGTTCATGCTGCTCTTCCCTTCATTCTGTTGTCGTTAAAACACGCCGCGTCGCGGCGGGCGTAGTCAGTGCGCCCGTATGGGCTGCGACGCGCCCGTTACGACGTCGTCTCCGCCAACGAGGGGCGGCGTCATCGTCGCTTCAGACTCGGCCAGGGGCACGGGTTTGCGCTCCAGGGCCAGATCAAGCACCTGGTCGATCCAGCGCACGGGGGTGATTTCGATGGCGTTCTTGATGTTGTCCGGGATGTCGGCGAGGTCCTTGATGTTTTCTTCAGGGATCAACGCGCGCGCGATGCCGCCACGCACGGCGGCAAGGAGTTTTTCCTTCAGCCCGCCAATCGGCAGGACTTCGCCGCGCAGGGTGATTTCGCCAGTCATCGCTACCTCGCAGCTCACGGGAATGCCCGTGAGCGCCGAAACCAGCGCCGTGGCGATCGCGCTGCCTGCGGAGGGGCCGTCCTTGGGGATCGCGCCTTCCGGCAAATGGATGTGTATGTCACTTTTCTGATAGAAATCGCCCTCGATGCCCAGGGAGGCCGCTCTGCGGCGCACGACGGAAAGCGCGGCCTGGATGGATTCCTGCATGACTTCGCCCAGTTTGCCGGTGGTCATGACCTTGCCCTTGCCCGGCAGTACGACAGCTTCGATGGTGAGTAGTTCGCCGCCGACTTCCGTCCAGGCCAGCCCGGTGACCTGCCCGATCTGGTTCTGTTTTTCCGCCATGCCAAAGTTGTAGCGGCGGACGCCGAGGTATTTGTCGAGGTTCCTGGCGTTGACAATGACTTTGCTCGCGCGCGGTTTGAGCACCAGCGATTTGACGACCTTGCGGCAGATTTTGGAGACTTCGCGCTCCAGCCCGCGCACGCCGGCTTCGCGCGTGTAGTAGCGGCAGATGTCGCGCAGGGCTTCGTCGGTGACGGTCAGTTCAGTTGTCTTGAGGCCGTTGTTCTTGAGTTGCTTTCGCAGCAGGTAGCGATGGGCGATGTTGACCTTTTCGTCTTCGGTGTAGCCGGACAGGCGGATGACCTCCATGCGGTCGAGCAGCGGCGGCGGGATGTTGAGCGTGTTGGCGGTGGCGACGAACATGACATCGGAGAGATCGTAGTCGACTTCGATGTAGTGATCCTGGAAGGTGTGGTTCTGTTCGGGATCGAGCACCTCCAGCAGGGCCGAGGAGGGATCGCCCCGGAAGTCCATGCCGAGCTTGTCGACTTCGTCGAGCAGGAAAAGCGGGTTTTTCACGCCGACCTTGGTCATGTTCTGCAATATCTTGCCGGGCATCGAGCCGATATAGGTGCGGCGGTGCCCGCGGATTTCGGCCTCGTCGCGCACGCCGCCGAGCGCCATGCGCACAAACTTGCGGTTGGTCGCCTTGGCGATGGACTGCCCAAGCGAGGTCTTGCCGACGCCCGGCGGCCCCACGAGGCACAGGATCGGCGCTTTCACTTTATCCACGCGCTGCTGCACGGCCAGGTATTCGAGGATGCGCTCCTTGACCTTTTCCAGGCCGTAGTGATCCTGGTCGAGGGTTTTTTCCGCTTCGGACAGGTTCTTGCTGACCCGCGAGCGCTTTTTCCACGGCAGACCGATCATGGTGTCGACGTAGTTGCGCACCACGGTGGCTTCCGCCGACATCGGCGACATCAGCCGCAGTTTCTTGAATTCGGATTGCGTTTTCGCCAGCGCCTCCCTGGACATGCCCGCATTCCTGATTTTCTTTTCCATGTCTTCGAGGTCGGCGCCTTCTTCGCCTTCCCCGAGTTCTTTCTGGATTGCCTTGACCTGTTCGTTGAGGTAGTACTCGCGCTGGCTTTTTTCCATCTGGCGCTTGACCCGGCCACGGATGCGCTTTTCGACCTGGAGGATGTCGATTTCGTTTTCGATCTGCGCGAGCAAGCGATCGAGCCGCTCGCCGACGTCGAACATCTGCAAGACTTCCTGTTTTTGTTCGAGCTTGAGCGGCAGGTGGGCGGCAATGGTGTCGGCAAGGCGGCCCGTGTTTTCGATACCGGCAAGCGAGGAGATGATTTCTCCCGGAATTTTCTTGTTGAGTTTCACGTACTGGTCGAACTGGGCGATGATCGCGCGCCGCATGGCTTCGACTTCGGTGCTGTCTTTCTCTGGCGGGCTGATCGGCGTGGCGCGGGCGACAAACAGGTGACGCATGTCCTCCACCGCGTCGAGCCGGGCGCGCCGCACGCCTTCGACCAGCACCTTGATGGTGCCGTCGGGCAGCCGCAGCATTTGCAGGATGTTGGCGATACAGCCAATGCTGTAGAGGTCACTGACGGAAGGTTCGTCCTTGGCCGCCGAATGCTGCGCGACGAGCAGGATGCTCTTGCCCGCTTCCATTGCCGCCTCCAACGCCTTGATCGATTTGAGCCGCCCCACGAAAAGCGGGATGACCATGTGCGGAAACACGACCACGTCGCGCAATGGCAGCAGCGGCAGTTCCAATTGTTCGTTGGGGAGATCGGCAGTGCCGGACATTATTTTTCCTTGGGCGAAAGAACCGTGCCTATATTGGGGCACGGTTCCGTTTAATCAAGCAGCGATTGCGCGTTATGCGCCACCCGGCGGCAAGAGCGCCCGGCGAGGTGTTTTGTTTTATTCAGTTGGAACCCGAAACCTTCGGCTGATCGGCATAGATCAGCAAGGGCTTGGCCCCTTCTTCAATCGAGCCTTCGTCGATCACGACCTTGGCGACCCCTTCGAGGCTCGGCAGATCGTACATGATGTCGAGCAGCGCCATTTCCAGGATCGAACGCAGTCCGCGCGCGCCGGTCTTGCGGCGGATCGCTTTTTCCGCCACCGCGTGCAAGGCCGCTTGGCGGATTTCGAGTTCGACGCCTTCCATCGAGAAGAGCTTCTGGTATTGCTTGACCAATGCGTTCTTGGGTTCGACCAGTATCTGGATCAGTGCGTCTTCGTCGAGTTCGTGCAAGGTCGCCACCACCGGCAGCCGCCCGATTAGTTCGGGGATGAGGCCGAATTTGATGAGGTCTTCCGGTTCGACCTGTCCGAAGGCTTCGGAAAGGCTGCGGTTCCTGGCGCTTTTTACTTCGGCGCCGAAGCCGATCCCGACTTTCTCGGTGCGGTTGAGGATGACTTTTTCCAGCCCGTCGAAAGCGCCGCCGCAGATGAACAGGACGTTGGTGGTATCGACCTGGATGAAGTCCTGGTTCGGGTGCTTGCGCCCGCCCTGGGGCGGAATCGAGGCGACGGTGCCTTCGACGAGTTTGAGAAGCGCCTGCTGGACGCCTTCGCCGGAAACGTCGCGGGTAATCGAAGGGTTGTCGGATTTGCGCGAGATTTTGTCGATTTCGTCGATGTAAACGATGCCCTGCTGCGCTTTCTCGACATCGTAATCGCATTTTTGCAGCAGCTTCTGGATGATGTTTTCGACATCCTCGCCCACGTAACCGGCTTCGGTGAGCGTGGTCGCGTCGGCCATCACGAAGGGGACGTTGAGAAGCCGCGCCAATGTTTGCGCAAGCAGCGTCTTGCCGGAGCCGGTCGGCCCGATCAGCAGTATGTTGCTCTTGGCCAGTTCCACGTCATCCTTGGCGGCGGCGGCGCTGCCAAGGTGGCGCAGACGCTTGTAGTGGTTATAGACCGCCACGGAGAGATTGCGCTTGGCCTGGGTCTGGCCGATTACGTATTGGTCGAGAATGGCGCAGATTTCATGGGGCGTCGGCAACTGCCCCCGGATGTTCTCCACGCCGAGGCCATCGGCGATTTCCTCGCGGATGATGTCGTTGCACAGGCCGATGCATTCGTCACAAATGAAAACGGACGGCCCCGCGATCAGTTTGCGAACTTCGTGCTGGCTCTTGCCACAAAACGAACAATAGAGGAGCTTCTCCCCGTCCGTGTTCGACTTTTTATCCGGCATGATCGTCTCCTCGTCAGATCTCGTCGCGGGTAATCATTACCTTGTCGATCAAACCGTACTCCAACGCGGCGGCCGCAGACAGGAAATTATCCCGATCGGTATCTTTTTCTATTTGCTCGACAGGCTTGCCTGTATGCCTGGACAGCATTTCATTCAGGCGGGCGCGCAGATGGAGAATCTCGCGGGCATGGATCTCGATGTCGGAGGCCTGCCCCTGGAACCCGCCGAGCGGCTGATGGATCATGACCCTGGAATTCGGCAGGCAGTAGCGCTTGCCCTTGGCGCCCGCCGCGAGCAGGAAGGCCCCCATGCTTGCCGCCTGCCCGACGCACAGCGTGCTCACATCGGGTTTGATGAACTGCATGGTGTCGTAGATCGCCAGCCCCGCCGTGACCGATCCGCCGGGAGAATTGATGTAAAAATAAATGTCCTTGTCGGGGTTGTCCGATTCAAGGAACAGCAGTTGCGCCACGATCAGATTGGCCGTGGCGTCGTTGACCTGGCCGACAAGGAACACGATCCGTTCCTTGAGCAAGCGCGAATAAATATCGTAGGCGCGCTCGCCACGCCCGCTTTGTTCGATGACCATCGGCACCATGCCGAGGCCGACCGGGTTCCATTCGCCGCGCCACGCGGATTTATCGTTCATCAGTAAACCGGCTCCGGTTCGTTGTCTGTCCGCTTTCGCCGCCATATCAGGCGGCGTTCGCATCGCCCATCAGTTCTTCAAAGGCAATCGGCTTGTCGCTGATCTTGGCCTGGGAACAGACCCATGCCACGACGTTATCTTCGGTTGCGATCGCTTCCACCTGCGCCAGCCGCTCGGGCTGTGCATAGTACCAGCGCACCAGCTCCGCCGGGTCTTCGTAACTTTCCGCCATGTCCTCGATCAGCGCGCGCACTTGCTCCGGTTTGGCGTGCAGATTGTTCGCCTTCACCAGTTCGGCCATGATGAGGCCCAGTTTCACCCGCCGCGTCGCCCGGTCGGTAAACCATTCTCCCATCCGCGCCGATATCTTGTCGAGCGGCATACCTTTCGCCGTAAGGTTGTTCCGGGCGTTCTCGGCTAATTGCGCCGCCTCCGCGCTCACCAGCGCCTTGGGCGCTTCGACGGGAACCACGGCGAGCAAGGCGTCCATCGCCTGGTTCTTGACCCTGGCCTGGATGCGGCGTTTGACTTCACGCTCAAGGTTGTCCTTGACATCCTCGCGCAGCTTGGCGATGTCGCCATCGGCAATCCCCAATGACTTGGCAAAATCGGCGTCGATCTCCGGTAGCACGGGTTCTTCCACCTTGTGCACCGTCACCTCGAACTGTACCGTCTGTCCGGCAAGGTCTCCCGCGCCGTAGTCAGCGGGGAAAACCAGATCGAACGTTTTGTTCTCGCCCGTCTTGAGGCCGATCACGGCGGCATCGAAATCCTCCAGCATCGTCCCGGAGCCGAGCACGAACGAAAATCCTTTTGCTTCGCCGTTTTCAAAGGGCTTGCCATCCTTGCGCCCGATGAAATCGACCACGACCTGGTCGCCCTTGGCGACGGCGCGCTCGACGGTCTCGAACCGGGTGCGCTGCTTGCGCAATACGTCAAAGGTGCGGTTGACTTCGGCATCGCCTACGCCGAGCACCGGCCTTTCGATTTCGTGACCCGAAAAGTCGCCGATCAAGACGTCCGGATACACCTCGAACACGGCGCTGAATTCCAGCGTGCCAGCGGCGGAAGTCTCCTTGGGTTCGATTCGGGGATAGCCCGCCACGCGCAATTTCCGCGCCCGCACCGCCTCGCCGAAGGCCTTTTCCACCGCCGCGCCGATGGCTTCCGAACGGGCCTGCGGCGCGTAAGTCCGGGCCACGACCTTGAGCGGCACCTTGCCCTGGCGAAATCCCGGCATCTTTACCGTGCGGGAAAGATTCTTGAGGCGGACATCGACATCCTTGTCGATGTCCGCCACCGCCACCGACATGTCGATACGGCGTTCCAGCGTATTGATGGCTTCCTGATTGGTCTGCATGCAAACGATCCTGATAAATCCAAAAGATGGCGCCAGCCCGGCAAGCCTGCCGGCACGGCGCTTTCGCACGCCGCGCCGATATGACATCCAGTCCGTTCCGTTCCAGCGAAGCGGCTATTCTACATGGAGTTGCCGGGTTTCCTCCATCCCTGCCCGCCCCGCTGTTGTAATGCCGGGAAGGCGGTGAAAATCGCGCCGGACATGGGCTGTCCGCACATCCGCGGCGGCCGGAGTGTACACTCGCCGCTACCGCCAACGAATAGCCGCCGCGGCTTTCGATCATGTCCGCTCCGTTGACCGCCCCGCCCTGCCCCATCTATTCCGTGCGCGACATTCGCGCAATCGAACGCCGGGTTGTCCCGGGCGCACAGCCGCCGCTGATGGAACGCGCGGGCGTCGCGGCCGCCCTGGAGGCATCCCGGTTGCTCGCGGCCCGGCCCGGCCCCGTACTCATCGCCTGCGGCCCCGGCAATAACGGCGGCGACGGTTTCGTCGCGGCGCGGGAACTTCGCATCGCCGGATACGACGTAACCGTCGCATTCACCGGCAACCCCGCCCGCCTCCCCGAAGATGCCGCACGCGCGCATGCCAGCTTCCTCCAAGCGGGCGGCGGCGTGGCCGAACTCCCCGCGCCGCCCGGAAACGGCTGGGCGCTGGTCATCGACGCCCTGTTCGGTATCGGACTGCGACGCCCCCCCGAAGGCCGGTATGCCGAGTGGATCGAAGCGATCAACGCCCTGCCCGCGCCGAAACTCGCCATCGACGTGCCCAGCGGGCTGGATGCCGATACCGGCGGCCAGCCCGGCGTCTGCCTGCGCGCCACCCACACCGCGACCTTCATCGCGCTCAAACCCGGCCTGCTCACACTCGACGGCCCCGACTGCTGCGGCGATATTTCGCTCCACACACTCGGCGTCGATGCCGCGGCCCACGTCGCGCCCGCCGGGCATCGCGTCGGACGCGAGCTTTTTAGCGCCCGTCTCCTTCCCCGGCCGCGCAACGCACACAAAGGCATGTATGGCGACGCCTGCGTTCTCGGCGGTGCGGCAGGCATGACCGGCGCGGCGCTTCTCGCGGCGCGGGCGGCCTTGTGGCTGGGAGCGGGCCGCGTTTACGCCTGCCTTCTCGACGAAGGCAGGCCAGGCGTCGATCCCGCCCACCCCGAACTGATGCTGCGCCCGGCCGGCCGCCTGCCCGAGCATCCGCGCGCGCTCGCCGCCGGCCCCGGACTCGGGATCAGCGCTGAGGCCGGGCGCCTGTTGCAAACGGTGATCGACCGCAACATCCCGCTGCTGCTCGACGCCGACGCGCTCAATATCGTGAGCCGCTGGCCGGAACGGATGAAGATACTAAAAGCGCGGCGATCCGCAACGCTCCTCACCCCCCACCCCGCCGAAGCCGGACGGCTACTCGGCGTTACCACAGCCGAAATCCAGGCCGACCGCATCGTTGCCGCGCTCGAACTGGCGCGCGCCTACCACGCCCACGTCGTGCTCAAGGGCTGCGGCAGCCTCATCGCCACCCCCGACGGACGCTGGTTCATCAACACAACCGGCCATCCCGGCATGGCCAGCGCGGGCATGGGCGATGTATTGAGCGGCCTCATCCTTTCCCTGCTCGCGCAGGGATGGCCCGCCGAAACGGCGCTGCTCGCCGCCGTTCACCTGCACGGCGCCGCCGCCGACCGGCTCGCCGCCGCCGGCGCCGGGCCAGTGGGCCTCACCGCCGGCGAAGTCATCCCCGCCGCGCGCAGTCTGTTCAATCGTTGGCATCAACACTGAAGAAACACCGAACGAGCGTCGTTGCGAGAGACAAAGCCAGTGTTCCATCACCGCATCAACGCAAGAATGGCATTACACGGCCCGCCCGCTTCTGCTACCATCCGCCCCCATGCATCGCTGGCTCGCTCTCTTCCTGCTGGTTTTCCTGCCGTTCCAGGCCGCCTGGGCGGCGGCGAGCGTCTATTGCCAGCATGAACGCGGGGAAGCGGCGCGGCATTTCGGACATCACGAGCACCGCCATGCGGCCTCGGGCGGCCTTGCGGAAACGGATTCCTCCACCCCCGACCCGCAAAACGCCGATGGCGACTGCGGCTTTCACGTCGGCGGCCCCTCCGGCTTCATAAGCCGCCACTATCTCCCGATGCTCCCGGCGTTTGCCGTATTCGGCGAAAATCGCTTCCCCAGTGACGTTTCGCACATCCCCGACGGCCCTGAACGGCCCGACATCGCCCTCGCCGCCTGAAGCCCGGCGAGACGCGCGTTCCCCCCCTGTTTTCGCGGCCATGAAAGCCGCATGCGGTCTTGCCGGATTGTCCTTTTTTACCAGGAGAATTCGATGCGCAGGACGACTCTGCACCATTTGAGGCTGCTCGGGCTGACAGCCGCTCTTTTCGGCCCATTGTCTCTTTCACCGGCCTGGGCGCAATCCGCCGCCCAGTCCTTTTCCGCTCCAGGGAAAACCGAGCCCGCGGAGGCATTGCACCTTGCCGCCGCCATCGAGCTGGCCCTGTCGGCCAATCCCGGACTGTCCGCGGCAACGCACGCATTGCGGGCAAGCGAAGGCGCACTCGTCCAGGCGGGCGTCCTCCCCAATCCGGCAATTTCGGTATTGGTCGAAGATACGCGGGACAAGGCGGCCCGGACGACGACCGTCCAGATCGACCAGCCCATCGAACTGGGCGGCAAGCGCGCGGCCCGCATCGAACTGGCCGAACGCGGGCGGGCCGCCGCCGCCGCCGAGCTGGCCGTCAAACGGCGGGAAGTCCGGGCCGAAGCCACAGGGGCTTTTTTCGACGTGCTGGCCGCGCAGCAGCGCGTCCGCCAGGCGGAGGATTTGTTCGGCCTCGCCCAAAAGGCAACGCAGGCAGCGTCGCGTCGCGTCGCGGCCGGGAAGATTTCGCCCGTGGAAGAAACCCGCGCCAGGGTGGCGGAAGCCTCCGTCCGCGTGGCGTTGGCGCAAGCCCGGGGGGAATTGACCGCGGCCCGGAAGCGTCTGTCGGCAACATGGGGAAATCCCACGCCGCGTTTCGAGCGGGCCGAGGGGCAAATCGGCGTCCTGCCCGGCATTCCTTCCCCGGAAGAAATCGAAAGGCGTTTGCGGAGATCGCCAGCGCTTGCGCGCGCCCGCGCCGAGGCGGGTCATTCCGGAGCGCTCGCCGAACTCGAACGGACGCGCCGGTTCGGCGACATCACCGTCAGCCTGGGAAGCAAGCGGGCCGAAGAACTCGGACGCAACCAGACCCTCATCGGCTTATCGGTTCCCCTGCCCTTGTTCGATCGCAACCAGGGCAATGTCCTCGAAGCGGCCCAACGGGCCGAGCAGGCCCGCGACGAACTGACCGCGGCGGAAATCCGCCTCTCGACCGAAGCGGCGCAAGCGCATGAGCGCCTCGAAGCGTCCGCGCTGGAAGCCGGGGCGTTGCAAGAAGAAATCCTGCCCGGCGCGCAAAACGCCTATGAAGCGGCCAGCAAGGGTTTCGCGCTGGGCAAATTCAGCTTCCTGGAAGTGCTGGACGCCCAGCGCACATTCTTCCAGGCGCAATCCCAATACCTGCGCACCCTGGCCGAAGCCCATCGCGCCGCCGCCGAGCTGGATCGCATACTTGGCGACGCCATTGCCACATCCTCCGCCAACGACAGCCATCCGTAGGAGCACGACATGAAAAACCATTTCCATGGAAATCCCTTGAAGATCTCCCATAAACAAGGCATCGCCATCGCCGCGATCCTGGCTCTCGGGCTGGCGGCGGGCGCGTTGATCCTCACCGCCGGTTCGCCGGACGCGCCGGGCGAGGCGCATGCGCACACGGCGCGCCCCGGCACTGGCGATCACGCGGACGGCGATCATGAGGACGGCGGCCACGCCGAGGACGATCGCCACGGCGAAGACAGGCCGCGGGCCGCCTCCCACGCCGGGGAAGAAGGAAAAATCGCCCTGGACGACGAAAAGATCCAGTCCGCCGCCATCGACATCCAGATGGCCGCGCCCGCGCAAATCCGGACGACGATGCAATTGCCGGGCGAAATCCGCTTCAACGAAGACCGGACAGCGCACGTGACGCCGCGCTTGGCGGGCATCGTGGAGAGCGTTTCGGCCAATTTGGGGCAATTCGTCGAAAAAGGGCAAGTCCTGGCGGTCATCGCCAGCCCCGCGCTCTCCGAATTACGCAGCGAATTGCTGTTCGCCCAGAAGCGGCTCGCGCTCGCCCAGTCGACGCATGCGCGGGAAAAACAACTCTGGGAAGAAAAAATCTCCGCCGAGCAAGATTACCTCCAAGCGCGGCAAGCCTTGCGGGAAGCCGAAATCGCGGCCGCCAACACCCGGCAGCAACTCATCGCGCTCGGCGCGAATCCGCATGACCCGAAAAACCTCAACCGCTATGAAATCCGCGCGCCCTTCGACGGCACGGTCGTGGAAAAACACATCGCCATGGGCGAGGCCGTCAAGGAAGACGCCAACATCTTCACCCTCTCCGACCTGTCGTCGGTCTGGGCTGAAATCGCCGTCCCCGCCAAGGACTTGAACCGGGTCCGGGTCGGCGAAAAGGTCATCGTCAAGGCGACGGCCTTCGACTCGCGGATCGAAGGCCATATCGCCTACGTCGGCGCGCTGCTGGGGCAAGACACCCGCAGCGCAAAAGCGCGCGTCAGCCTGGACAACCCCGCGATGGCATGGCGGCCCGGCCTTTTCGTCAACGTCGAACTGATCGCCAGCGAAGCCGAAGCCCCCGTGACAGTCTCCGCCAACGCCATCCAGACGGTCGAAGACAAACCCGTGGTGTTCGTCAAGACGCCGGAAGGATTCGCGGCGCAGCCGGTTTCCCTGGGCCGCGCCGATAGCGACCATGTCGAAGTGCTCGACGGCCTGGCGGCGGGCGCGCCGTATGCCGCCGCGGGCAGTTTCGTCCTCAAATCGGAACTCGGCAAAGGCAGCGCCGAGCACAGCCACTGACACCGGAGCGCACGAAACATGTTTGAACGCATCATTCGCCTCGCCATCGAACACCGCTGGCTGGTACTACTGGCCGTCCTCGGCATGGCGGCGCTGGGCCTCCACAGCTATCAACGCCTGCCCATCGACGCCGTGCCGGACATCACGAACGTCCAGGTGCAGATCAACACCGCCGCGCCGGGCTATTCGCCGCTGGAGATCGAGCAGCGCGTCACCTACCCGATCGAAACCGCCATGGCGGGCCTGCCGAACCTAGAGCAGACCCGCTCGCTGTCGCGCTACGGCCTCTCCCAGGTCACTGTCATCTTCAGGGACGGCACGGACATCTACTTCGCCCGCCAGTTGGTTAGCCAGCGTATCCAAGAAGCCCGCGAAAAACTGCCGGAAGGGGTCACGCCCGTCATGGGGCCGATCTCCACCGGCCTGGGGGAAATCTACCTCTGGACGGTCGAAGCCCGCGAAAACGCCCGCAAGCCGGACGGCACGCCCTACACATCGACGGACTTGCGCGAAATCCAGGACTGGATCATCAAACCGCAACTGCGCAACGTCCCCGGCGTCACCGAAATCAACGCGATCGGCGGCTACGCCAAGGAATACCAGATCGCGCCCAACCCGGAAAAACTGGCCTCCCACGGACTGACCCTGCAAGACCTGGCCGTCGCGCTGGATCGCAACAACAACAACGCCGGCGCGGGCTACATCGAAAAGCGCGGCGAACAATACCTGATCCGCGCGCCGGGACAAGTGCGCAACATCGAAGACATCCGCAACATCATCCTCGGCAACATCCAGGGCGTGCCCATCCACATCCGCGACGTGGCCGAAGTCGGCATCGGGCGCGAACTGCGCACGGGCGCGGCCACGGCCAATGGCCAGGAAATCGTGCTGGGCACCGTCTTCATGCTCATCGGCGAAAACAGCCGGGAAGTCTCCCAGGCGGTCGACCGGAAAATGGCCAGCATCAACCGGACGCTGCCCGAAGGCGTCGAAGCCGTAACAGTCTACGACCGCAGCACACTGGTCGACAAAGCCATCGACACCGTCAAGAAAAACCTGCTGGAAGGCGCGGCGCTGGTCATCGCCGTCCTGTTCCTGTTCCTCGGCAACATCCGGGCGGCCCTCATCACGGCGATGGTGATCCCGCTCTCCATGCTCTTCACCTTCACCGGCATGGTGCACTACCGCGTCAGCGCCAACCTGATGAGCCTGGGCGCGCTGGATTTCGGCATCATCATCGACGGCGCCGTCGTCATCGTCGAGAACTGCGTCCGGCGGCTGGCCCACGCGCAAGCGCGCCACGGACGCCCGCTCACCCGGCCCGAACGCTTCCACGAAGTCTTTGCCGCATCGAAAGAAGCGCGCCGGGCGCTACTCTTCGGCCAGCTCATCATCATGATCGTCTACCTGCCGGTTTTCGCCCTCACCGGCGTCGAAGGCAAAATGTTCCACCCCATGGCCTTCACCGTCGTCACCGCCCTGGCCGGCGCGATGATCCTCTCCGTCACCTTCATCCCCGCCGCCGTGGCGCTTTTCATCGGCGACAAAGCGGCGGAGAAGGAAAACGCCCTGATGCGCGCCGCCAAGCGCGGGTACGAACCAGCGCTGGAAGCCGTCATGGCCAACAAGCCCGTCATCCTCGTCTTCGCCGCAATCGCGGTCATCCTCTCCGGCCTCCTGGCCCTGCGCATGGGCAGCGAATTCGTCCCCAACCTCAACGAAGGCGACCTCGCCATCCAGGCCCTGCGCATCCCCGGCGCCAGTCTGTCGCAATCGGTCGAGATGCAGAAACAGCTGGAAAAGCGGCTCAAGGAAAACTTCCCCGAAATCGAGCGTGTCTTCGCGCGCACCGGCACGGCGGAAATCGCCGCCGACCCCATGCCACCCAACATCTCGGACGGCTACATCATGCTGAAGCCCCAAAACCAGTGGCCCAAACCCGCCAGGACGCGGGACGAACTGCTGGCGGCCATCCAGCAGAGCGTCGCCGGACTGCCGGGCAACAGCTATGAATTCTCGCAGCCGATCCAGCTACGCTTCAACGAACTGATTTCCGGCGTGCGCAGCGATGTCGCCGTCAAGATCTTCGGCGACGGCATGGACGCCCTGAACGGCGTGGCGGGGAAAATCGCCGCCGCCCTGGGCGGCATTCCCGGCGCATCCGAAATCAACATCGAACAAACCACGGGCCTGCCCATGCTGACCATCAACATCGACCGAAACAAAACCGCGCGCTACGGCCTCAACATCGGCGACGTGCAGGACACCGTCTCCATCGCCATCGGCGGGCGGGAAGCGGGCGCCCTGTTCGAGGGCGACCGGCGTTTCGGTATCGTCGTCCGCCTGCCCGAAGCGCTGCGATCCGACCTGGCCTCGCTCGCCCGGCTTCCCATCGCCCTGCCCCGCGCGCCGGACGGCGGGCAAGGGCAGACGGCCTACATCCCGCTGGGCGAAGTCGCCACGCTGGAACTCGCCCCCGGCCCCAACCAGATCAGCCGGGAAAACGGCAAGCGCCGGATCGTGGTCAGCGCCAACGTGCGCGGGCGCGACATCGGCTCTTTCGTCGCGGAAGCGCAAGCCCGCCTGGACAGCATCGAAATACCTCCCGGCTACTGGATGGCCTGGAGCGGCGCCTTCGAGCAACTGGCCGCCGCCGCCCAGCGGCTGCGCATCGTCATCCCCGTTGCCCTGCTGATGGTGTTCACACTGCTGTTCGTCATGTTCGGCAACGCCAGGGATGGCCTGCTGGTCTTCACCGGCATCCCCTTCGCCCTGACCGGGGGCGTGGCGGCCCTCTGGCTGCGGGGCATCCCGCTCTCCATCTCGGCGGGCGTCGGCTTCATCGCGCTCTCCGGCGTGGCCGTGCTCAACGGGCTGGTCATGATTTCCTTCATCCGCAATTTGCGCGAAGAAGGCCGCCCGCTGGAAGCCGCCATCCGCGAAGGCGCCCTCGCCCGGCTGCGGCCCGTGCTCATGACCGCGCTCGTCGCCTCCCTCGGCTTCGTCCCCATGGCGCTGGCCACCGGCACCGGCGCGGAAGTCCAGCGGCCCCTGGCCACCGTCGTCATTGGCGGCATCCTCTCCTCGACCGCGCTTACCCTGCTCGTGCTGCCCATCCTCTACCGCCTCGCGCACCGCGGGGACGAGGCGGCATAAAGAAGCGCGGCGCGCGTATCAACCGAGGGGAGGGTCAATGCGGCCTGCGTGGCGCGGGCGGGCGGGCCGCCCGCCCGCCTCCCCGCGCGCCTATGGAATCACCACGCTTTGCACGGATGACCAAGGGCTGACGCCTTCG
>JAIRMC010000056.1 GCA_031258965.1 Azoarcus sp.
GCTACAGCGTCGACGTGGAAATCGTGCTTGCCTCGCGCAACAACGTCCTGCGCATTCCTTCCAATGCATTGCGCGCGGGCAACAAGGTTTTGCTGCTCGATGGCGGCGTCATCGTCGAGCGCACGGTTACGCCGGGTATCGCCAATTGGGAATACACCGAGGTCGTCGCCGGACTCGATGCCGGGGAGCGCATTGTCACCTCGCTGACACAAACGGGACTCGAACCCGGCGTTCGGGCGCGGGCGGGCACGGCGAAAAACGTCGGCGGCCAAAGCTGAACGCTTTTGTCATGTCCGTCGCGGATTCTCGCAATGGCCCAGATCGAACTTGAAAACATCGCGCGCACCTTCTCCCTGGGCAATGCCAAGGTATGTGCGCTTTCGACGATAAACGTCGCCATCGAGCAGGGCGAATACATCGCCATCATGGGGCCGTCAGGCTCGGGAAAATCCACCCTGCTCAACCTGCTGGGCTTGCTCGACCAGCCCGATGCCGGGTGTTACCGGCTCGAAGGGCGCGACGTCACCACCTTGTCCTCCGACGAACTGGCGGCGGTGCGCCGCCAACGGATCGGCTTCATCTTCCAGAGCTTTCACCTCATTCCCCGGCTTACCGCCGCCGAGAACATCGCCTTGCCGCTCGTGCTCGCCGGCGTGCCGCCCGCCGCGCGCGAAAAGCGGGCGCGCAACGCGCTCGCCAAAGTGGGGCTTCAATCCCGCGCCGGACACCGCCCCGATGAACTCTCCGGCGGCCAGCGCCAGCGCATCGCCATTGCCCGCGCCATTATCATGCGCCCGGCGATGCTGCTCGCCGACGAACCCACCGGCAACCTCGACCGCCACACCGGCCAGGACATCACCGAGTTGTTGGAATCCCTCAACGCCGCGGGTACGACGCTCGTCATCGTCACCCACGACCCGATAATGGGCCGCCGCGCCCGGCGCAGGCTGCTGATGGTGGATGGCGTGCTGACCGACGACAAGGGCGGAACGGCGACCGACCCGCCGCCCGGATCTCCCGGACGGGCGGCAGCGCCACACCCCTTTGCGGAACAACGATAGGGCGGCCCGCACAATGCAACGAACGCCGCCCGCGCCAATATGACCACTGCCGATGTCTTGCGCTTCGCCACCCGCGCCGCGCTCGGTTATCCCTTGCGTACCGTACTGCTGGTGCTGGCGATGTCGATTGGCGTGGCGGCGGTCGTGACCCTCACCGCGGTCGGCGACGGTATGCGGCGCTACATCGCCGGTCAATTCGCCTCGCTGGGCGCCAATCTCGTCATCATCCTGCCGGGGCGCACCGAAACCGGCGGACTCCAACCCGACAGCTTCGCCGCCAGCACGCCGCGCGACCTCACCATCGAGGATGCCGTCGCGCTTTCCAACGCGCCGCTCGTGCAGCGCGTCACGCCGGTGTCGGCGGGCAACGCAGAAGCGGCGGCCAACGGGCGGCTGCGTGAAGTCATGGTGCTCGGCGCCACGTCGGACTTTATCCTCATCCGGGATCTCTCTCTCGCCCAGGGGCGCTTCCTTCCCGTCATGGACTGGCGGCGCGGCGATGCCGTGGCGGTTCTCGGCGCGACCATCCATGATGAGCTGTTCGGCAACGAGTCCTCCATCGGGCAGACGATCCGCATCGGCGATCGCCGCCTGCGGATCATCGGCGTCATGGAACCCTCGGGCCAGGGTCTGGACATGAACACCGACGAGTTGGTCATCGTGCCCGTCGCCACCGCGCAGGCGATCTTCAATACCACCTCCCTGCTCCGCATCCTGATCGAAACCCGCGACCGCGACGCCATCGACGCCGTGAAAGCCGGGCTGGAACGCATCATGCGCGAGCGCCACGAAGGCGAACTCGACGTTACCCTGGTTACGCAGGATGCCGTGCTCACCACCCTCGACGACATCCTCGGCTCGCTCACGCTGGCAATCGCCGGGATCGCCGCCATCAGCCTGATCGTGGCCGGCATCCTGGTCATGAACGTCATGCTGGTGGCCGTCACGCAGCGCACGGCCGAAATCGGGCTTCTCAAGGCGTCCGGCGCGCGCGGGCGCGACATCGTTCGCATCTTCCTCACCGAAGCGGCGCTGCTCTCGTTCGCGGGCGCGCTGGCTGGCTACCTGTTCGGCCTGACCGGCGCATGGCTTGTCCGGCTGTACTGGCCGGAACTTCCGGCCTGGCCGCCCACCTGGGCCGTGGCGGCGGCGCTGAGCGTCGCGCTGGGCAGCGGGCTGGCCTTCGGCGTCATGCCCGCGCGCCGGGCGGCGGCGCTCGACCCGGTATTCGCCCTGGCGCGGCGCTGAAAACACCATGCGCTGGCACGACCTTTTCCATTTCGCCCTGCACGCCCTCGCTGTCTACCGCCTGCGCAGCTTCCTCACCCTGCTTGGCATTGCCGTTGGCATCGCGGCGGTGATCCTGCTCACCTCGATCGGCGAAGGCGTCCACAATTACGTACTCAACGAATTTTCCAAATTCGGCAGCAACATCATCAAAATCTCGCCGGGCCGCCAAAGCGCGCGCGGCGGCATGCCCGCCCTGCCTTCGACAGCCCGCGACCTGACCCTGGACGACGCGGCGGCGCTTGCCCGTCTGCCTTACGTTTCCAACATCAGCCCCGTCGTACTGGGTAATGCCGAAATCCGCGCCAACGGACGGATACGCCGCAGTTCGGTCATGGGCATCGGCCCAATGATGCATCTTCTCTATTCCGTCGAGATTGCCATGGGCGACTTCCTGTCCGAAGAAGACGGCGGCAGGGACGCGCGCGCGCTGGCCGTGCTCGGCGCGACCCTCAAGGACGAGCTGTTCGGCACGGCCAACGCCGTCGGCGCGCGCATCGAAATCGGCGGCGAACGCTATCGCATCATCGGTGTCCTGCAACAGAAAGGGCAGCTTCTTCACGTAAATATCGACGACGCCATCTACATTCCGAGCGCGCGGGCGATGTCCCTCTACAATCGCAGCGGCACAGACCACATCAAGCTCTCCTACGACGTTCACGTCGACGTCGGGCAAGTCCTGTCCCTGATACGCCAGACCCTGATCTCCCGCCATGGCCGCGAGGATTTCACCCTCACGACGCAGGAAGAAATGATTTCCGCCCTCACGGACATCCTGCGCATCGTCACCTCCGCCATCAGCGCGCTCGGCGGCATCTCGCTCATCGTCGGCGCGGTGGGCATTGCCACCATCATGACCATCGCCGTCGCCGAACATACCGCTGAAATCGGCCTCATGGTTGCGCTGGGCGCCCGCCGCCGCACCATCCTCGGCCTTTTCCTCTCCGAAGCGGTGGCGCTGGCCGCGCTCGGCGGGCTGTTGGGGCTATTTGTTGGCGTCATACTTTCCTGGCTAGTGGGTGTATTCGTTCCGGCCTTGCCGGTCAGCACGCCGTGGCTATTCGTCCTGGCCGCCGAGTTCGTCGCCATCCTGATCGGACTGGCCTCCGGCGTGCTGCCCGCGCGCCGCGCCGCGCGGCTCAACGTTATCGAGGCCCTGCGCACGGAGTGAGTACAAGCACGGAAAATGCCGATCAGGTCGATCCTCATTGCGGGCGAAGCGCGGCGATCCACGAACCGTATGACATACAACGACCCATCGGGCCTCGCAATGACGCTTGCCCAGTGCCTCCCCCGGGCCGCCCGGCTTCTTTTCTTTGAGAGATCGGGAGTTATTGCTTGAACCGCGCCGCGCGCGCCCTCATAATTCGCCCATGGTTGTAATTCCGGCAATCTGGAGGCGTTCTGGACAGGGGTTCGACTCCCCTCATCTCCACCCAAGCGTACAGGCGTTGCATGGTTGTGCGTTTGGGTGGGGATGTACCGGTTTCGACAGGGCGGGCAAAGGTGCGCAGGCAACCCGAGAGGCGACGGACGTAATCCGCGCAAATCCATAAACGCCAACGATGAGCGTTTCGCAATCGCTGCATAAGCTGATTGCCGGGGCCGCTGAAGCCTTGTAACCCAAGACAGCCGGCGGGGGCCTCGGCCCCCGCCGTCACGTCTACCGGTTTAGGCCACTGTGGGCGGGCGCGCCCAGCGCCCGGTTCGACTGCCGCATTCGACGCCGATAAAGCCGCGCGGACAACATCGAACATGGCAGAGGCACGATTGGCCGCGCCATCCACATCACCGGGTTTGAGATCCGTGAGATTTTTCACAGCAAGGCATTTTTGGAATACACTTGCGCATCGTGTTGAGAATTGTTATTGTTATCTGTATCAATACTTATGCGACATCATGATCCTTGATTTTCCCCTCCACCTCCCCGAAAGGACACCACATGAAGTACAAGGCACTCTCACGAATTTTCTGCGCGGGCGTCGCGCTTCTTGGCCTGTGCACCGCCGCGCAGGCACATCAGGTTTGGTTGGAACAGGCGGAGGACGAGAACATGGTTATTCGCTTCGGCGAATTCGGCTACAACCTGCGGGAAACCTCCCCCGGCCTGCTGGACAACTTCGGCGCACTCGCGGCAAGGCTGCTCACCAAAAGCGGGGCCAAACCGCTAACGCCCGCCAAGGCCGCGACGGGCTTTACGTTGCCCGTGAAGCTTGCGCCCGGAGAGAGCCTGACCGCCGAAGACCCCGCCTTCCCCATCCGCGCCTTCAAGCGGGAGGGACGGGAAGTCCGTAACTGGTATTGGCCCGCCGCGCGTTTCATCACGGACTTTGCCATCCGATCGCCCAGCCTTGCGCTCGACATCGTTCCGGTCGGTAAACCCGGCGCGTTCAGGGTCATATTCAGGGAAAAACCGCTCGACAGGACGGAAGTCCAGATTCTCGTGCAATCCGGCTGGAGCAAAAGGGCATACACCAATGCCGAAGGCGAGGTGAGCTTCGATTTGCCCTGGCAGGGCCAATACGTGGTCGAGGTAAGCCACATCGACCGCACGCCAGGCGAGCGCAAGGGCGAAAAATACGACGGCATCAACCATGTGACGACGCTTACGCTGATGCAGCCCGCCGGCCTTGCGCCGCTGCCCGCTGGCCCGGCTGCGGCGCCGAATCCGGGGAAATGATCCCGCCCGGAAACGTTTTCTTTGCCAATCTTGACTGCCAGAGAGGAAAGCCTCATGAACCCGATCCCCGCCCGCCCGGCAATCCCGTCCGCGTTTGTTCTGGCGACCTTCCTGGGTATTTTCAGCAGTGGGACAGCCTTGGCCCAGGATGCCGACTCCCCGTCGGCGGGGGCGTCCGGGGCATCCGGCGAAGAAGTCGTGCTACCGGAAGTCACTGTCCAGGCAAAGGAAGAAAAAACCGCTGTCACCGAAGGCGGCGGCGCCTACACCACCCCGCAGATGGGCACCGCCGCCAAGCTGCCGCTCTCCATCCGCGAAACGCCGCAATCCGTCACCGTCATTACCCGGCAACGCATCGAAGACCAGAACATGGTCACGATCAGCGACGCGATGCAGAACACGCCCGGCATTGCCATCACCGCGACAGGGCCGCAACGCGACCGCTTCAATGCACGCGGATTCGCCATCGACAACATTCTTTACGACGGGTTGCCGATCAGCCTCGGGCAATACGGCGGGGATTCACTCATTGCGGACATGGCGATCTACGACCGCATCGAGATCGTGCGCGGCGCAACGGGCCTGACCCAGGGCGCGGGCAACCCCTCGGCAGCCATCAATCTGGTGCGCAAGCGCCCGACGCACGCGCCTTATGCGAGTGTGGGCGCTCATGCGGGCAACTGGGATCGTTACGGTCTCAATGCCGACCTCTCCGGCCCGCTCAACGCGGCGGGCACCTTGCGCGCGCGCACCGTCGCTGCCTGGCAGGACAACAAAAGTTTTCAGGATGTGGTCGATAACCAGCGCAAAACCCTGTATCTGATCGCCGAAGCCGATATTGCCCGCGATACGCTGCTGACCGCCAGTGTCTCAAGACAGAACAGCGATAACACCTCCACTTGGGGCGGCCTACCGGTCGCCTGGGACGGCAGCGACCTGAAGCTTTCTCGCTCGACCTTTCTCGGCAACGACTGGGAATACTGGGACAAACAGGACACCTCTGCCTTTGCCAGCCTGGAGCATCGCTTCGGGAGCGGCTGGAAACTGGATTTCTCCATCAACCACATCCAGACCAGGACGAACATGTTCGGAACCTACCCCACGCAGACCTCTCCCGGCTATTACACGCAAGAAGCGGGGAAATACAAGACGGATACCGATCTCACGAGTTACGACTTCCATGCCAGCGGCCCTTTCCAGCTTCTCGGGCGCAAACACGAGATAGCCGTCGGCGCAAGCCACCGCACGAGCGACTTCTACCAGCGCGGCGGCTGGGAAACTACTTTTTCCGGCATGGATATCTACAACTGGAACCACGACGCGCCCAAACCTGTCATTAATCCCCGCCGTTATGTGCTGCGTACCGACGAACGGCAAAGCGGTCTCTACGCCACGGCCCGCTTCAGCTTGGCCGACCCGCTGAAACTCATTCTCGGCGCGCGGCTCGACTGGTATGACTTTGAAAACGAAACGCTCACCGCCAAAACCGATTACCAGATCAATCGCAATCTGACCCAATATGCGGGCCTAATCTACGATCTGGACAAATCGCACAGCATCTACGCAAGCTATACCGACATTTTCAAGCCGCAGAACAATTACGACATCTCCGGCAATCTGCTTAAACCCGTTATCGGCAAGAATTACGAAATCGGCGTCAAGGGCGAATACTTTGGCGGCGCGCTCAACGCCAGCGCCGCCGTTTTCCGGATCGATCAGGAAAAACTCGCCATGCGTCTGCTCGATCAAAGCATTTGCCCAAGTTATCCAGCCACTCAGTGCTACCAAGCGGCTGGCCTCGTCAAAAGCGAGGGCGTCGATCTGGAAATCCAGGGCGAAATCACTTCCAACTGGCAACTCGGCGCAGGCTATACCTTCACTTTCAAGAAAATCCGGAAGGATGCCAACCCGGCCAACCTCGGGCGCACCAGCACCGAACTGCCGCGCCACCAGTTCAAACTTTTCACCGCCTACCGTCATGGCCCGTGGCGCGTGGGCGGCGGCGTCAACTGGCAAAGCGACATCTACTACAAGCGCACCGGCTTCCACTCCCAACAGGACGCCTACGCGGTCGCCAACCTGATGGCGGGCTACCGTTTCGGCAAGGAACTGGACATTCAGTTGAACATCAACAATCTGTTCGACAAGACCTACTACCGAAGCATCAGCTCCTCCACGAACGGCGCCAGCGTTTACGGCGAGCCGCGCAGCATCATGCTGACAGCGAAATACAACTTTTTCTGATCGGGGAGCGCGCCGGACAGCGCAAGGGGATGCTCTGCCTTCAAAGCTGGTAATCCTCCCCTCCCCCGCTTAGCGCCGCCTCCACCATCCTGCGCGCCAGATGCGGCGCAAAGCCTTCGATGAAGGCGTACACATAGCCGCGCAGCCAGGCGCGGCGGCGCAAGCCGATGCGGGTAGTGCTCGATTCAAACAGGTGGGCGGCCTCGATCATCCCCAGGCCGCGATCCACCGCCGGGTCGTAGGCCATGCGCGCGAGAATGCCGATGCCTAGGTCCATCGCTACATAGGTCTTGATGACGTCCGAGTCGATGGCGGTAAGTACGATGCGGGGCTTGAGGCCGCGCCCGAGGAACGCCTTGTTGATCTGGCCCCGGCCCGTGAAGGCATCGTCGTAGGTGATGACCGGATAACGCGCGATGGCCTCCAACGTGAGCGGCTGTTCGCGCAGGATGGGATGGCGCGGCGTCGCCACGACACAGCGGTTCCACTGGCGGCACGGCAAGGTGACGAGTTCCTCGTAGTCGGCGATGGATTCGGTGGCGATGGCCAGGTCGGCGCTGCCGTCGAGCACCATTTCGCACACCTGCTTCGGATTGCCCTGATGGAGTTCGAGCCGCACATGCGGATAGTGCCGCATGAAGTCGCGGATCACCGGCGGCAGGGCGTAGCGCGCCTGCGTGTGCGTGGTGGCAATCGAGAGCCGCCCGGCGTCCTCGGCGGAAAATTCCGCGCCGACTTGTTGCAGGTTGTCGACTTCGCCCAGGACGCGGCTGGCGATGTCGAGCACGGCGCGGCCCGGTTCGGTCACGGACGCCAGACGCTTGCCGTGGCGCACGAAAATCTCCACCCCCAGTTCGGCTTCGAGCAGGCGTATCTGCTTGGAGACGCCGGGCTGCGAGGTAAACAGCGCCTCGGCGGCGTCCGAGACGTTCAGCCCACGGCGGGCGACCTCATGGACATAGCGCAATTGTTGCAGGTTCATATGTCTAGTCTCTTAATAATCAAATCTTCTTAAAGACTAACTCAAATTTCGTTTCCCTTCCTAAAATCCTGCTCACGATGCGTCGCAATCCGTCGGAGCGCGCCACCCGGACGTTTCGATCGCACCCCCGCATCAAGCAAGCCGGAAATCCATCCATCCATGGTAGAATCCGCCGATGCGCCCCGTCCCGCTCAGCGCCGCCCTTGCCCCAGCATGCCGCAATCGGCGGCAAGGCTTTGTTTGGCTGCTCGTCTTGGCGCTGTGCCTGCAATTACTGGCCACCGGTATTGCCCGCGTTCACACGCTCGCATCGCTGGACGCGGAGGGCGGCATCTTCGCGGCGGAAATTTGCCACGGCCTCGCGGACGCCGCGCCCGGCGATAGTGAAGGCCCGGCATCCCAGGCAAACGGCGCGCATTGCCCGTTCTGCCGCCTCGCCCATGCGGGCATCGCGCTGCTTGCGCCGGTCGCGCTCGCCTTTTCGCTTCCCGAACCCGCCGCGCTCTTTCTCCCGGCGGCGGACGCCCGTCTCCAGCCGGTCGCGCCGGAGTCGCGCCACGCACCCACGCGCGCGCCGCCTTTCTCCTTCGCCTGATTTCTCCCGCGCAACGCTGACACATCGCCGCTTCCGCCCGCGCAAGAACGGGGGATGCGCACGCCAGCGCCTTTCCTTCCCGCCGCGCCCACCGATATCGGCGCGGCCATTTGGCGAAAAGCTTTCTCATGAATACGAACCTGCCCCGCTCTTCCCCGCGCCCCGGAACATGGCGCCTGCAACTTGCCCTCTTACTGTCCGCCCTCTTTCCCGCCACATTGTCCGCACAAACGCCTTCCACGCGCCACGACGCCCACGCGGCGCACGCAAGCCGCCAGGAACCGGAACCCGCGTCCCTTGCGCCCATTGTCATCACCACGCCCGCCATGGACGCGCCGCTGGAAGTCCATCTCGACCCCAAAGCGCCCCAACAACCCCTGCCCGCCAACGATGGCGCATCCCTGCTGAAAACCATCCCCGGCATGAACCTCATCCGCAAGGGCGGCATCGACGGCGATCCGGTATTTCGCGGCATGGCCGCTTCGCGCCTCAACATCTTGCTCGACGGCGAACAAATCCTCGGCGGCTGCGGCGGGCGCATGGACCCGCCCACCGCCTATATCTTTCCGGATGCCTACGACCGCGTTACCCTGCTCAAAGGGCCGCAAAACATTGTTCATGGCCCGGCCTCTGCCGGGACGGTGTTGTTCGAGCGCAAACACAAACGTTTCAGCCAGCCTGGCTGGCGGCTGAACGCGGCGCTGACCGGCGCCAGCGCCGGGCGCACCGACAGCTTCATCGACCTCAAGGGCGGCAACCGCGCCGTCTACGCGGAAGGCATCCTCACCCACGCCCGCTCGGACGATTACAAAGACGGCAACGGCGACGCCGTACACTCCCGCTACGAGCGCCAAAGCGCCACCGCCATTCTCGGCCTGACGCCGGACGACGACACCCGGATCGAACTCTCTGCCATTCGCAGCGACGCCGAAGCCGCCTACGCCGACCGGGGCATGGACGGCAGCCGCTTCCACCGGGAAAACCAAGCGCTCAAATTCGAGAAAGCCCAGATCGGCGGCTTGCTGGACAAGGTCGAAGCCAGCGCCTATTACAACTATGTCGACCATGTCATGGACAACGAGCACTTGCGGCGCGGCGCAGCCATGCCGATGGCGAGCAACCCCGACCGCGAGACCCGCGGCGGACGCCTTGCTTTCACTTTGACGCCCAGGAAAAACACCGTGCTGATCCTCGGCGGCGACCTGCAAGCCAACAAGCACGCCGCGCGCAGTGGTACGCCGCGCGGCGGGGCGGACTATTACCGCGCCAAAGCGCGCACCGCCGATGCCCGTTTTGAAAATCGCGGCCTGTTTTCCGAACTGACGTGGCAAATCGGCGAAGCCCACCGCCTGATCGGCGGCTTGCGCGTCGACCGCTGGCAAGCGACGGACAAACGCCAGACGGTTGGCATCGGCAGCGGCATGATGACGAATGACCGCCCCAATCCCAGCGCCAACCAAACCCGCCGCGAAACCCTGACGAGCGGCTTCATCCGCCTCGAACGGGACTTCACCGGCGGCACGGCCTACATCGGCCTGGGGCGCAGCGAACGCGCCCCCGACTTCTGGGAACTCATCGGCAAAGAAGCCGCCGGGCGGGATAACAGCGCCAGTCTTTCCGCCTTTGCGCGCCTCAAGCCGGAAAAAACCAGCCAGATCGACGCCGGCGCAAACTTCCAGTCCGGCTCCTGGCAAGCGTTCGTCTCGGTTTTCTACAACCGGATCGACGACTACATCCTGATCGAAAGCCAGTACGCCAAACCCGCCGCGATGGGCACGGGCACGCGCGCCGCGACTATCGCCCGCAACATCGGCGCAACGGCCTGGGGCGGCGAAGCGGGCTTCAATTACCGCTTTTCGCCAGACTGGAGAAGCGCGGCAAGCCTCGCCTATGTCCATGGCGAAAACAACACCGATCACCACGCGCTCGCACAGATGCCGCCGCTGGAAGGCCGCCTCGGCCTAGACTGGCAACGCGGCCCATGGTCGACCGGCGCGCTTCTGCGCCTCGTCGCCGCCCAGAACCGCCACGCTGTCAACCAGGGCAACATCGTCGGCCAGGACTTGGGCAAAAGCGGCGGCTTCGCTGTCTTCTCCCTCAACGGCGCTTACCGTTGGAATAAAGACATCCAGATCAACTTCGGCATCGACAACCTGTTCGACAAGACTTACGCGGAATTCATCAGCAGAAGTGGCGAGGCCAGCATGATCCAGGGCTATGAGCAAACCACCCGCGTCAACGAACCGGGCCGCACGCTGTGGATACGGGCGCGGATCGCGCTGGATTGAGGCAGATCGGCAAAACACCGCATGGAGTGCCGCGGGCCTTCGGCCCTCGCAATGACGGGACGGGGATTGGCGCATCGCAGCGAAGGTCTACCTACCCGTCATTGCGAGCAAAGCGCCGCCGCCAGCCCGGCGTGCGGATTGCCACGTCCCTTCGGGCCTCGCAATGATGGAAGTCCTCCTTAGGCTTCAATTTGTTGACCTGCTCTAAAATAATCCGGCTTTTTCGCAGGGCCGCCACGGAGCCGCGTGGCTCAGGCTACCGGCGCGGGCGCGGGCGGCGCAGCGCTGTCCGGCTTGTTGGCGTCGCTGGCTTTCGGCTCGGGTTCGCGCACGGGCGCGGGCGGACGCGGCGGGCGGCCCGCCATGATGTCGTCGATCTGGTCGGCGTCGAGCGTTTCCCATTCGAGCAGCGCCGCGGTCATCGCCTCCACCTTGTCGCGGTTTTCGGTGAGAATCTGGCGGGCCAGCGCATATTGTTCGTCGATGATGCGACGGATTTCGATGTCGACCTTCTGCATCGTCGCTTCCGACATATTCTGGTGCGTCGTCACCGAGCGGCCCAGGAAAACTTCGCCTTCGTTTTCCGCATAGACCATGGGGCCGAGCGCCTCGGACATGCCGTAGCGCATGACCATGTCGCGCGCGATCTGCGTCGCGCGCTCGAAGTCGTTGGAAGCGCCGGTCGAAACGTTGCCGATAAAGAGTTCCTCGGCGACGCGCCCGCCGAAGAACATGCAGATGCTCGCCAGCATTTCGTCGCGGTAGAGGCTGAGCTTGTCCCTTTCCGGCAGCGACAGGGTGACGCCCAACGCGCGGCCGCGCGGGATGACCGAAACCTTGTGCACCGGATCGCAGCCCGGCAGGGTCTTGCCGATGATGGCATGGCCGGATTCATGGTATGCGGTTTTTTTCTTGTCCTCGGGGCGAATGACCATGGATTTGCGTTCCGCGCCCATCATGATTTTGTCCTTGGCGCGTTCGAAGTCGTCCATGTCGACCAGCCGCTTGTTGGCGCGAGCGGCAAAGAGCGCCGCCTCGTTGACCAGGTTGGCGAGGTCGGCCCCGGCAAAGCCGGGCGTGCCCCGCGCCAGCACCTGGGCGTCGACGTCGGGCGCGATGGGCACCTTGCGCATATGGACCTTGAGGATTTGCTCGCGACCGCGAATATCGGGCAGCGGTACCACCACCTGACGGTCGAAGCGGCCCGGACGCAACAGCGCCGGATCGAGCACATCAGGCCGGTTCGTGGCGGCGATGACGATCACCCCGCTCTGGCCCTCGAAGCCATCCATCTCGACGAGCAACTGGTTGAGCGTCTGTTCGCGCTCGTCGTTGCCGCCGCCCATGCCCGCGCCGCGCTGGCGGCCCACGGCGTCGATCTCGTCGATGAAGACGATGCAGGGCGCGTGTTTCTTTGCCTGCTCGAACATGTCGCGCACCCGCGCCGCACCCACGCCGACGAACATTTCAACGAAATCGGAGCCGGAAATGCTGAAGAACGGCACCTTGGCCTCGCCCGCGATCGCTTTGGCGAGCAGGGTCTTGCCGGTGCCGGGAGAACCCACCATGAGCACGCCCTTGGGAATGCGCCCGCCGAGTTTCTGGAACTTGGAAGGATCGCGCAGGAATTCGACCAGTTCGCCGACTTCTTCCTTGGCCTCGTCGCAGCCCGCGACATCGGCGAAGGTGATCGAATTGGCGCTCTCGTCGATCATGCGCGCCTTGCTCTTGCCGAACGAGAACGCGCCGCCCTTGCCGCCGCCCTGCATCTGGCGCATGAAGAAAATCCATACCCCGATGAGCAGCAGCATCGGAAACCACGAAACGAACACACTGGTGAGGAAGGATTCGTCCTTCGGCTCGGTCGCCTTGACCATGACGCCATAGCGCATCAGGTCGCTTACCATCCAGATGTCCTGGACGCCGGGCGTGTAGATCGTCAACAGGCGTCCGTCCTTCGTTGTTGCCTTCAGCACGCGGGTACTATCGACCGTCACCGAGGCGATCCGCCCGGCCTTGGCCTCTTCCATGAACCGGGAATATTCCATCGGCGGCGAGGAAGGCTGATAGACGCTGAACTGGTTGAATATGGTCAGCAGCACGACGCCGATGACGACCCAGAGCGCAAGATTTTTGAAAAGATTGTTCAACGCGATAACCCCGAAAACCCGTGACGGGCAAACAAACCAAAGGGACCGATTTTAAAGGCGTTCCCCGCGCCCGGCAAACCACAATATTCGCTACTGTCGTTATTGGGCGAACCGCGCCGTGCGGTATTTGACGCATGCATCAAACGCGCAACTGCCCGCCCAGTAGATACACTTCGGCGCTGCGGTCGCGCGACGCTTTTGGCTTACGCGCCTGCACGGACAGGAAACACCGCGCCATCTCCCGGCGAAACGCCATGAATCCCTCGCCCTGGAACGCCTTAACCAGGAAGCGCCCGCTGGGACGAAGGTGGTGGACAGCAAAATCGAGCGCTAGTTCGCACAACATGATCGAACGCGCTTGATCCGCCGCCGCCACGCCAGACAGATTGGGCGACATGTCCGAGAGCACGGCGTCGACATGGCTGCCGCCCAGGCGGCGCTCGAACTCGGCGAGCGTTCCCCCATCGGAAAAGTCGCCTTGCAGGAAGTCCACCCCGGCAATGGGTTCGACCGGCAGCAAGTCGACCGCGAACACGCGCCCCTTGCTCTCGCAACGTTGCGCCGCGACCTGGCACCATGAACCTGGCGCGGCCCCGAGATCCACCACTACCGCGCCAGGGCGCAACAGGTGGTCTCGATCATCGATTTCCATGAGCTTGTAGGCCGCGCGAGCGCGATAACCCTCCGCGTTGGCACGCTGGACGAAAGGATCGGCAAGATGTTCGCGCATCCATGCCTTGCTGGTCTTGCTGCGTTTCATATTTGCGCGTTGCTCGCCTATGGCAACGCGAAAGCCCTTGAAAGATTCTTGCTTTCGCTCAAAATGAGAGCGTTTTCCCATAGAGTAAACACTCTTCCTTTCTCTATGCGTCACACTGTATTGACATGAAACCATTCATAAGTCAACGCTCTCAATGTTTCGATCCGCTCGTGACGAAGATGCCCGGCATCTTACTGTCCGTGCATCATTTATGCAATATGCCGGACATCCCTGCGTTTTCCTGATTTGAAGCGCCGGATAGCGCCAGGTATAATGCCGACGCGATGAGGTTCATATGCGGCAACGGGATTCCACTTTTCTTTAACGCGAAGGAATATCATGAGCGAGAACATTCGGGAAGCGGCCCTGGAAACGCAGTACCTCGTCGCGGGCGGGAGGGAACACTATCCCTTTGCCCCGTGCCTGTTCAAATAAAAAAACAGCCGGTTTGTTCCAGAAAATCCCCTTCGTGAAAATGCGCATACCGGCGAGCGTATACGCCTGGGTCTTTGCCGTTCTGTCCGCTTGCGGCCTGGCCTGCGCCGCGCGGGCCGCCGATACGGTATCGCCGATTGCCACGGCGCCCTACCCGCCGAAAGGGTTTGTATACGTGCGCGACATGATGCCGGAGGCGGCGCTGGAAATACGCTATTTCGGCACAGCCAATTTCATGGGCGCGCGGGTGGACGGATACGAGGCCCCTGAAGCCCTCCTCAGTACCGAGGCCGCCGCCGCGCTCAAGGCGGTGGGCAGGGATCTGAGCGAAAAGGGTTACGGACTCAAGATTTTCGATGCCTACCGTCCCGAATGGGCCGTCAGGCATTTCGTGCGCTGGGCAAAAGATTTGACGGATGCCGGGAACAAAGCGTCGTTCTATCCCGATGTCGACAAGGCGAAATTGTTTGAATTGGGCTATATCGCGGGGAGATCGGCCCATTCGCGCGGCAGTACCGTCGATTTGACCCTGGTCGACCTGAAAAGTGGTCAGGATATCGATATGGGATCGCATTTCGATTTTTTCGGTGAAATCTCCCACCACGGCTCCAGGCTCGTCACGGCACGGCAGGCCGCTCATCGCAAACGCCTGCGCAATGCGATGGAAGCGCACGGTTTCAGGCGGCTTGAAACCGAGTGGTGGCATTACACCCTGAAGAACGAACCCTATCCCGACACGTATTTCGATTTTCCGGTTGCCGCCGCATCCACGCCCGATCCGGCGACGCAGCGGGCGCTGGAAACATACGCCGGAGGCGCTGGCCGACTGGTCGTCGTGTCCGGAAAACCCGGCGCTGCCACCAACAGGGCGGAAGTGCGCGCGTATGCAAAAGTCGATGACGTGTGGACGCTGCGTTTTTCCACCGACGCCTGGCTTGGGAAAAACGGTTTCCGCCAGGATAAACGCGAGGGCGACGGCGCGACGCCCACCGGCGTTTTCACGTTTGGCCGCGCGTTCGGCATTGCTGGCGATCCAGGGTCGGCGACGCCTTATACCAGAGTGACGCGGGCCGACGTATGGGTCGACGATCCCGCCTCGAAGTATTACAACCAGTGGGCGCGCGCCGATGATCCCGATGCCGACTGGCGATCCGCCGAACGGCTCACGGACTACGGGCAAGCCTACAAATACGCCATTGCGGTGAATTACAACGTATCGCCCATCGTTCCCGGCAAGGGGTCGGCGATCTTCCTGCATGCCGCGACCGGCAGGCCCACTGCGGGGTGCGTCGCGGTTCCGGAAGCCGCGATGGTGTTTTTTCTCGGATTCGTCAGGGAAGACAGCAAGATTGTCCTCACGCCCTCACTCGGGGATTTCCGTGATTGAGGCGCGTCAGCGCCTCGCTTCGTGTCTACGTTCTGGCGGCGGCCCAGTGCGACTGCACGGTGAGCAGCAATTCGGTGAACACCTTGGGCGCGCCAGCGACGAGATTGCCGCTTTTAAGAAAACCGCCTTCGCCGTCGAAATCAGCAACAAAACCACCCGCTTCTTGAATCAACAGCACACCGGCAGCCATGTCCCAGGGCGCGAGACCGATTTCCCAGAAACCATCAAGACGCCCACTGGCGACGTAGGCCAGATCAAGCGACGCCGCGCCCGGACGCCGCATACCGGCGCTCTTGTGCGTCAGTTCGCGGAATATGGCGAGATAGGCGTCGATATGATCGAACTGGCGAAAAGGAAAGCCGGTGCCGAGCAGCGCGTCGGCCAGGCGCAGGCGGCGCGATACCCGGATGCGGCGATCGTTCATGTATGCGCCACGCCCACGCGAGGCGGTAAACAGCTCGTTGGCGACCGGATCGAAAATCACCGCGTGCTCGGGCACGCCCTTGCGGGCGAGCGCAATCGACACTGCATATTGCGGAAACCCGTGGATGAAGTTGGTCGTGCCGTCGAGCGGGTCGATGATCCAGACGAACTCGCCGCCGCGCCCGTCCTCCGGCCCGGAACGCCCGGACTCCTCTGCTAGAATCCCGTGCTCCGGGAAAGCTTCGCGCAGGATGTCGATGATGGCGGCTTCGGCGGCGCGGTCGACCTCGGTAACGAAATCGTTGGGCGCCTTGCTCTCGACGTTCAGAAGATCAAGCTGGTTCGCGGCCTGGTTGATGATCGAAGCCGCGCGACGGGCGGCCTTGACGGCGATATTGATGGCGGGATCGAGGTTGGGACGCATGCGGGAATCCTGTCTTGTTCAGAGAGCGAAAACGGCTGATTCTAATATGAACGATCCCTTGCCGCTTGACCGCGTCCGTGTCGTGCTTGTCCGCGCTAGTCATCCCGGCAACATCGGAGCGGCGGCCCGCGCGATGAAAACCATGGGTCTTGCGCGCCTGTGGCTGGTTTCACCCGCGTCGTTTCCCAATCCCGTGGCCAGGGCAAGGGCGTCCGGCGCGGGCGATGTACTCGACAGGGCAAAAGTGGTCGATACCCTGCCAGAAGCCCTTGCGGGCACGGTGTTCGCGGCGGCGCTCACCGCGCGGCGGCGCGATTTGTCCTTGCCGTGCCTCGGGCTGCGCGCCGCCGCTGCCGAACTCCTCGAATGGCGCGCGCGCGGCGAAGTCGCGCTGGTATTTGGCAACGAAGCGAGCGGCCTGACGAATGAGGAACTGGGCCTGTGCGCGCTGCCGGTCACGATTCCGGCCAGTCCCGATTACGCCTCACTCAACCTCGGCGCCGCCGTGCAACTGGCATGTTATGAACTGAGAATGGCGGCGATGGAGGAGGATGCCCGCCCCGCCGCCGGGCGCGCGCCCGAACCCGCAACCCATGAGGAGGTCGAAGGTTTTTTCGCCCATCTGGAGTCGGCCATTGTCGCCAGCGGTTTTCTTGATCCGGCGAAACCGCGCCGCCTCATGCCGAAACTGCGCCGCCTGTTTGGCCGCGCGCGGCTGGAAAAGGGAGAAGTCGCCATTCTGCGCGGCATCCTGGCAAGTTTCAGCGCCGGTGAGAATAAGTAAAAAACTGAAAGTAGAATAGCCCGTTTCCGGCGGGTTGCCACGCCGCCGGGCCATTGTCGGGATTCGTCACATTTCAGGAAGGTTTTTCCATGTTCGAGCATTTGCGTGAAGACTTGGCCAGCGTGCGCGAGCGCGATCCGGCAGCGCGTTCGCCCTGGGAAGTGTTGACCTGTTATCCCGGCGTGCATGCGTTGCTCTTTCACCGGCTCGCGCATGCGGCATGGCGGCGGCGTCTGTATTGGTTCGGGCGTTTCATCAGCTATGTCGGGCGGTTTTTCACCGGCATCGACATCCATCCCGCGGCGGTGATCGGACGGCGGGTGTTCATCGACCACGGTACGGGCGTGGTGATCGGCGAAACCGCCGTTGTGGGCGATGACTGCACCATCTACCAGGGCGTGACGCTTGGCGGCACCTCGCTTTACCGGAACACCAAGCGTCATCCGACGCTAGGCCGGGGCGTGGTTGTCGGGGCGGGGGCCAAGGTGCTGGGCGGTTTCGAGGTTGGCGACGGCGCGAAGATCGGCTCGAACGCCGTGGTCGTCAAGCCCGTGCCCGCAGGCGCGACGGTGGTCGGCAACCCTGGCCGCGTCCTCGGCGGCGCGCACGCCGACAAGTCCGCGCCGTCCGCCGATGCGCACGACGGTTTTCCGGCCTATGGCGTCACCCGTGACATGAGCGATCCGCTCGCCCGCGCCATTCATGGTCTTCTCGATCACGCCGCCGAAACCGACCGGCGTTTTCAGGCGCTTGTCGATCGCCTCGCCGCCACGGGCATCGCGCCCGACCCGGAAACAGAAACCAGGGACGGTTTCGATGCGGGCGAACTTTCGAAGATCGTGGATTGACTTTCCCGCCCTCCGCATATCTTGGACAAGACCAACAAAAAGCCAGCGGCAACCCTTCAGAGTTTCGACCTTCGCACCTTTCTTACAGGCGAAGTTTCAAACCGGAGTTGGTTTTACGATGAATCAGGTATTGCCGAATGTTGCCTGGGCGCTTTGTGCGAAATGTTCCTATTGCAGCTGGGTGGTTTGCGACAATTCGCGTAATGCCCTGGAGAATTCCATATGATCGAACGGTTCTGTGCCGAAATGACGATCCATGTAGGCTTTGATCTTCGCAGGTAATCGCTGTTCGTATTGCAGTGCGGCTTTATGGCCCTGTACGCTGATGGGCAACAGTACCGAACGCCATATCTCGGCAGAGGTAAGTTCGCTTTTTTCTGTTTTGATCGTCGATCCGTCCGGCCGCCTCATATCCGGCATGAATTTTTCCAGTTCCATTGCACGAAACAACAGTTCCGCTCTCGCCTCATGGGAGCAAAGATCAGCATTGCGTATGCCTACGTAAAAGACTGCGCTCATTGCGTCACTGGCGGTCAGTCCCGAGGACATGAAACGTTGGATAGCTTTCCGTGGAGTGACTTTGACTTTTCTTGAGTTACAAACTTTATCGCAATGATCGATGACTTGTCCGACTTTGTCGAATTGGAAGACGACCCGCGAGTTTAAATAGGCCGCAATATCGGCGTCCGTGATTTCATTCGGTTCGGCAGCGGCACACGGCACCGAGATCAGTGCCAAAATCAACATGAGCAGTCCGAACAAACGATTATTGGCAACCATCTGCAATCCCTTGCCAAAACTGTTCCAATTTTCTGTTCTGACCAGCATGGGGGCCACCGCCTCCCGTAGCGTAGTCATACTACATGAGTTCCGCGAATCTTTTTACTTCGACCTGATAATATTTCGGGATACACGCCATGCCATCAACATAGCAGTGGCAAGTTGGATTTTGATACGAAATTCTTTTATTTTCTTGATGGCAGATAGTCGAAGGCATTTTTATTTTTCAATGGCCGCCGCTCCACCAGGCGGGGGAAATGCAGGCCGCGCAGTTTCCACAAATAGCCGGATCAAATACCTTGCAAGGTTTCCAACCGTAGCCGCGTCACCTTGCCCTGCACGGTATCGAGCGCCTCGATGCGTGCGATGGCCGCGTCGGCGTTCTTTTCCACCGTCCGGTGGGTAAGAAGGATGATGTCTGTCTGCGATTCGCCTTCGCCCGCTTCTTTTTGAACCATGGCGTCTATCGAGATGCCGCCGTCGGCGAAGATGCGGGCAATGTCGGCGAGCACGCCGGGCTTGTCCAGCACTCGCATGCGCAGGTAATAGGCCGTGATGGTTTCGCCAATCGGCAGCACCGGCACGTCCCGCACACGTTCGGGCTGGAAGGCGAGGTGCGGTACACGGTGCTCGGGGTCGGCGGTATGGAGCCGGGTGACGTCGATCAGGTCGGCAATGACCGCGCTGGCGGTCGGCTCGGCGCCCGCGCCCTTGCCGTAGTAAAGCGTCGCGCCCACGGCGTCGCCCTGCACCAGCACCGCGTTCATCGCACCCTCGACGTTGGCAAGCAGCCGCTTGGCTGATACCAGCGCTGGATGCACGCGCAGCTCCACTCCCTGCTCGCGGCGGCGGGCAATGCCCAGCAGTTTGATGCGGTAGCCCAATTGTTCGGCGTAGGTAATGTCGATGGACTCGAGCCGGGTGATGCCCTCGACGTGCGCCTTGTCGAACTGCATCGGAATGCCAAAGGCGATGGCGCTCATGATAGTCGCCTTGTGCGCGGCATCCACGCCTTCGATGTCGAAGGTGGGGTCGGCTTCGGCATAGCCGAGCCGCTGTGCTTCGGCCAGCGCCGCCGCGAAGGACAGCCCCTTGTCACGCATCTCGGAGAGGATGAAATTGGTGGTGCCGTTGATGATGCCCGCCACCCACTGGATGCGGTTGGCGGAAAGCCCTTCGCGCAGCGCCTTGATGATGGGAATGCCTCCGGCCACCGCCGCCTCGAAGGCCACCATCACATCGCGGCGGCGCGCGGCGGCGAAGATTTCGTTGCCATGCACGGCCAGCAACGCCTTGTTGGCGGTAACAACGTGTTTGCCGTTTTCGATGGCGGCCAATACCAGGTCTTTCGCCACGGTGTAGCCGCCGATGAGTTCGATGACGATGTCGATTTCCGGGTCGCGCGTCACGGAGAAAGCATCGTCGGTTATCTTGATGCGCCCACCCGCGATCTCGCGCGCGCGTTTTGTGTTTCTGTCCGCCACCGTGGTGATGCGAATCTCGCGTCCGGCCCGGCGGGCGATTTCATCCGCATTGCGTTCGAGCACGGCAAAGGTGCCGCCGCCGACGGTGCCGATGCCCAAAAGACCCACGTTGATCGGTTTCATGCAAGTGTTTTCCTGAAACAGAATGAGGGGATGGAGAAGCCTTCCCGAAAATAGAAGCGGTGCGCCCCGCCACGCTGTACGCCGGAATCCAGTGCTAGCGCCCTGCATGCGCGCGTCCTGGCTTCGCGCTCCAGCCACGCGAGCAACGCACGACCAATGCCGTTCGAGCGGCGGGCGGCGTCCACAACCAAGTCGTCCACATACAGACGCCGCAGTTCGTAGGTGTTATCGACGATGCGCCAGAGGGCCAGCCCTGCAACCGTTTCGCCCGCTACCACGAGGCTCAGGTGCGCACCGCCCGCGAATACGTGCGCCAGCACCGCGCGGTAGGCATCGAAACCGGGCGGCAAGCGGTCGCGCAACTGGCGATGCACTGCTTCCGCCCGAGGCAGCCACAGCGTTGCCGTCTCGCTCTCCGCGCTGGTCAGGGTAATGATGGAAAGCGACGGTTCAGCGTCCATGACGTTTGCGATAATTTTCGAGAAAGCGCGCGATGCGCCCAACGGCTTCGCGCAAATCTTCCTCATATGGCAGAAACACCAGCCGGAAATGATCGGAACGCGGCCAGTTGAAGCCCGTGCCCTGTACGAGCAGTACTTTTTCGGCTTCCAGCAATTCGGTGATGAATGCCTGGTCGTCGTCAATCGGATACAGGGCGGGATCGAGTTTTGGAAACATGTAGAGCGTCGCCTGCGGCTTGACGCAGGTAACGCCCGGAATCGCGGTAATCAATTCCCAGGCCAGATCGCGCTGCCGCCGCAGCCGTCCGCCCTCGCACACGAGGTCGTTGATACTCTGATAGCCGCCGAGCGCGGTCTGGATCGCATATTGGCCGGGCACATTGGCGCACAGGCGCATCGAAGCCAGCATATCCAGCCCTTCGATGTAGTCCCGCGCGTGGCGCTTGTCACCGCACACCACCATCCACCCGGCGCGGAACCCACAGGCGCGGTAATTTTTCGACAGACCGTTGAGGACGATTGTCAATACATCCTCCGAGAGCGCCGCGAGCGAGGTGTGCGTGGCGCCTTCGTAGAGCACCTTGTCGTAGACCTCGTCGGCGTAAAGGATGAGATCGTGTTCGCGCGCGATGGCGACGATCTCCCGCAGGATGTCGTCCGGATACACCGCGCCCGTCGGGTTATTGGGGTTGATAATGACGATGGCGCGCGTATTGGCAGTGATCTTGCGCCGCATGTCGGCCAGATCGGGCAGCCAGCCCGCACCCTCGTCGCACAGATAATGCACGGGACGTCCGCCCGAGAGCGACACCGCCGCCGTCCATAGCGGATAATCCGGCGCGGGCGCCAGCACTTCGTCGCCCGCGTTGAGCAAGGCGTTCATCGCCATGACGATAAGTTCCGAGACGCCGTTGCCAATGTAGATGTCCTCGACATCGACGCCCTTGATGCCCTTTTGCTGCGTATAGTGCATTACCGCCTTACGCGCAGGGAAAATCCCCTTGGAATCCGAATACCCCGAGGAATACGGCAGATTGCGGATCATGTCCATCTGGATTTCCTCGGGTGCGTCGAACCCGAAGGCGGCCAGGTTGCCGATGTTGAGCTTGATGATCTTGTGCCCTTCGTCCTCCATCTGGCGGGCGCGCGTCAGCACCGGACCGCGGATGTCGTAGCAGACATCCGCGAGCTTGTCCGACTTGAGCACTAGACGGCGGGCAGGGTCGACATCGGGCACGGCAATGGCGGCGGCGACTAGCTCAACCAGCCCCGCCGCCGTGTCCGGATTCGCTACCGTCGCCACTTTCATAGGCCGCTCCTCAATGCCGCACTGCGAAAAAGCGGCTATCCTAGCCCCCATGGGGCGAAGAAGCAATTCATTCGGGGCAGATGCACGGGGGTTCCGTCCGTCTTGCCTTGATTCACATGCCGCCAGTTACGGACGCCGTAACGATAATGTCTCATAATCGAGCCATCATCCCGGCAGGAGAAAACAGACATGAATACCCCCGCCTATCCGTCCCCTTACACCGCCGAGCACTTCATCAACCGCGAACTGTCGCTACTGCAATTCCAACGCCGCGTACTCGCCCAGGCGGCAGACGCGGCCACACCGCTGCTCGAACGGCTGCGCTTTCTGTGTATTGTCTCCAGCAACCTTGATGAATTCTTCGAGATACGAGTCTCCGGCATCCGCGAACAAATCCGCCTCGGTCACAATGCCACCAGCACCGACGGCATCATGCCCGCCGAACTGCTGGCGCTCGTGAGCGCCAAAGTCCATCAGATCCTTGCCGAACAATACGCCCTGCTCAACGACGACATCCTCCCGGCGCTGGAGCGCGAAGGCGTGGTTTTCCTGCGCCGGGGCGCTTGGGACGGCGAACAGGGCGCGTGGATTCACGACTATTTCCGCCGCGAAGTCATTCCCGTCCTCACCCCGATTGGCCTCGACCCCGCGCACCCCTTTCCGCGTGTGCTCAACAAAAGCCTTAACTTCGCCGTGGAACTCGAAGGCCGCGACGCCTTCGGGCGCGATTCGGGCACCGCCATCGTCCAAGCTCCGCGCGTGCTTCCCCGCGTCATCCGCCTGCCGGACAGACCGGGGCAGGCTCCTTACACCTTCGTATTCCTCTCCTCGGTGCTGCATGCCCATGTCGATGAACTTTTCAGCGGTATGCATGTGCATGGCTGTTACCAGTTTCGCGTCACGCGCAACTCCGACCTTTTCGTCGACGAAGAAGAAGTCAAGGATTTACGCGCCCAGCTCAAGGGCGAATTGCAGCAGCGCCACTTCGGCGACGCCGTGCGGCTGGAAGTCGCCGACAACTGCTCCGGGAAAATGGCGGACTTCCTGCTCCAGCACTTCCGGCTTGGCCGTGCCGATCTGTACAGCACGCCCGGTATCGTCAACCTTGTGCGGCTGATGCAGGCGCCCGACTGGGTCGACCGGCCTGATCTCAAATACCCCCCCTTCCGCCCTGGCCTGCCCAAACCGCTGGAAGAGCGCCGCGACATCTTCGCTGTCCTGCGCGCCCAAGACGTTTTGCTCCACCACCCCTTCCAGAGCTTCGCCCCGGTCATCGAACTGCTGAAAGCCGCCGCTGATGATCCGAACGTGGTAGCGATCAAAATGACCGTGTATCGCACCGGCACCGATTCCGTGCTGATGGAGCACCTCGTGCGCGCGGCGCAAAAGGGCAAGGAAGTTACGGTGGTACTCGAACTGATGGCCCGTTTCGACGAGGAAGCCAACATTTCTTGGGCAACCCGCCTCGAAGAAGCCGGAGCGCATGTGATCTATGGCGTTTTCGGCTACAAGGTGCATGCCAAACTGCTGATGCTGGTGCGCCGCGAGGGCGACAGGCTGCGCCGTTACGTACACCTTGGCACCGGCAACTACCACCCGCGCACGACGCGCTTCTACACGGATTTCGGCCTCTTGACCTGCAACGAGCAAATCGGCGAGGACGTGGCCGAAGTATTCAAGCAGATCACCGGACTTGGCCACGCCTCCACACTCGCGCATCTATGGCAAGCGCCGTTTTCGCTTCAACCCAATGTAGTGGCGGCCATCGGGCGTGAAACGGAAATCGCCCGCGTCGGGCGGCGGGGACGCATCATCGCCAAGGTCAATGCCCTGCTCGACCCCGAAACTATCGAGGCGCTGTACGAAGCCTCGCAATCCGGCGTGGAAATCGACGTCATCGTGCGCGGCCCCTGCGCGCTGCGCCCCGGCGTGCCGGGCCTTTCGGAAAACATCCGCGTGCGCTCGATTGTCGGGCGCTTCCTCGAACACCACCGCATCATGTACTTCCGCGCCGATGGCGAGGAGCATATCTACCTGTCGAGCGCGGACTGGATGCCACGAAACTTTTTCCGCCGGATTGAAATCGCCTTCCCCGTGCTCGATTCCCGGCTCAAGCGCCGCATCCTGAAAGAAGGTTTGCGCTTCTACCTCGTCGACAACACGCAAGCCTGGGAAATGCAGCCCGACGGTCAGTACCATCGCAAAACCCCGCGCCGTGCGCCGCGCTCTGCCCAGAACCTGCTGCTATTGGGGCTGGCCCTGGACGAGTGAAAGACCAACCTGACGCTGCATTTCCTGCCCGGTTACGCACCGGAGCCGAATCCCAACGAACTCGTCTGGCGCTACGCCAAGCGTGCCGGTGTTGCGCGAACCCCATTGAGGACGGGTGAAAAACTGGCCGACCGCTTCCATGACCAACTTGCTCATATCGCCTCTCGATCCAAACCCGTCCGACCATTCTTCCTTCATGACCCATGAGCAAGATCACAATGGTTCATTTGCGGCTCAAGCGCATCGCGTGACATTTTTCGAGACAGCTTCTTATGATTTATTCGTCATCAACCAACCTCCCGCCTGTCACGCTTCAAACTCAATAAGCCGCAACCAAAGGCTTTACCTGGGCCGATGCCATTTGGCAGGACTTTTGCCATGGATTCGATGTCAACCACACGCAGCATACCTTCGTAATGCACCCGTTGCAGATGGATAGGCGCATCGTTCTGGCGGAACCCTTTCAACACATCGCTGGCAGCGACGAAGGCCGCTTCCACCACGAAGCCGTAACGTTCTCCTTGCCGGGTCAGCCACGCTAGCTGCGCCTGCTCTGCCGCCAGACCGTAGCGTTTGCCGACACGCGTCACCGTAGGATTGGCGTAAAGGCGAAAGTGGTAACGTGTATCGGGCTGCAACAAGTTTTCCAACTGAAAAGTTTTACTTTCCACAGACTGTTTGAGATAACCGGGCATGGCGTCGAGCTTTGTCCAATCTGCCGCGTGGGTAGATTGCACCAAAACGGTTGGCGCGCCCCATTCATCGGAAGGCTCGAGACGCCAAAGGAAGCGGGGCGGCGCTTCGCGCTCATCGCGGACGAACGCCCGCGTCAGCGTGCGATGCATGTCATAAGGGTTGGAAAGGTCGCGTCGGACATGCTTGTTGCGCAGATCAAGCCGCAGCCGTGCGAGATGCATGATCGCCTCCTGCGGGGAACAGTACCGGTTTTACCAGGCGCGGGCCAAAACGCCGCGCCGCGAAAGGAGCGACAGGTTGATCGAGCCGTGCACTACCCTCACTATCGTCTTCCAGTAAGCCGCGCATGGGAGCACCGGGTACACGCCTCGACAATAGGGGCCATTGCGACAAGGCTTCCTTCAATGTCTGTTCGACCAAGCCATTGGGCAAATACACTGGTTGCGAAGGAACAAAACTTTTGCGCCCTAAAAACAATGGCCATACTGGATTTTTCAGCGCGGTGTGAATGCATGCCAACAGATCGTAACCGCCTTCCAAACCCACCAGGAAAACCGCATCGGAAAGGTAGTGGCGTGGACTCACAATAGGGTCGGTGTTGAATTTCCCATCGGCGTTGATGACTATTTTTTTATGACACTTTTTCAAGTCTTTGTCGCCGCCTATTGTCTGGTAATCCTGCATCGGTACGCCTTCGCGGTCGACACGCACGCCCATCCGCAAGTTGGCGAGGTCATCAACGGGTTCACTTCGGTCGCGCCCCAACGCGGCACAGACAAGACCGAGCACGCCAGATTTCGACGGCTCAAGCTGGGTGTCGCGTTCGTCGAAACGGCTGGTCGTGCCCCAGGACTGCATCGGCCCTTGCAGAGGCATGAGCAGAGTGCTCATGTTTCAGTCTCCTGCTCTGGGCAGAGCGGCGTCAGCCAACGTTTGCGCCTTCAATGCAAGACCGGCCAGATTGCCGACGGATTCGCCTTTTTTCCATTGACCGGTCAGGTCGATGAAAATCCATTTGTCTTCCGGTGAACCATAGATGGCATCGAGTTTCATTTCCTGTTCCGCCAGCTTTTCCACGGATTGTTCGCTCAATGCCCTATCCTGACGCGGGAAAACCGGTTTTTCAAAGGCGTTGGCGAGATTCATTGGCATCGCATGGCGTCGGCATAGTCCGACAAAAGCGGGCGGGTTGTGCGCGGCAAAACTGTTTTGCTTTCCGCTGGGAATGGCGCGCACCAAGGCTTCGGTAAACGCCTTGACTGCCGACAGCGTCAATTCACGATCTTTTTGCAGATTGCAGAGGAGTTTCTGCAAATCCAGAACCGCGTAACGGTAAAATGTGGCGAAATTGAATTCGATCTGCCCAATCATGCCTGCGCCGGTTTCGTCTTCGTCGCCTTTGTCGTCTACGGCGGTGAAATAGTCGAACTCACGTTCCACGCGGTGAGTACTGATGGCATGTGCTACCTGGCAGGCTGCGTCCCGATTGACGGAGGGCAAATCGGCCAGCATACGGCCAAAGAGCGCGACATCCACAGCTTTGCCTCCATCCATAAGCAATTTAGCCTGTTTGACGATTTCGGATGGCAGGCTCGCCTTGGCGTCTTTTTTGCTTTTTTTGTCCTCATCAAGAGGCAGGGCGTCCCAATGCTCGTTGATAAGCTCAATAAAAGCATCAATTTCGCTTTCGCCCAAAAACAGCAAATATTCCGTTTTGCCATCGTCCTTGACTTTCAATCCCGCGGCAGCCAGCGCAACGTCAATTTTGGCGCTGGCTTCCAGTTTATCGCGCTCATTCAGACGTTCAAGCAGCAAGGCTTTCAATTTTTTTGTGCGTACACCACGATTCTCTGGCGGCAACAAATCGTATTCGCGCGTTGCCAAGCGCACTGCACGTTTGAAACATTGGCTGCTCACCCGCGCCCGACGATGGCCGCCAAACAGGGCTTCCTTGGGGGAACCTGTATCATCGCGGTTGAGGTTGGACGGGGCGAAGTTCTGAATCAGATGAAATTCAAGAAAGTGGCTCATGAGCGGCTCCTTTATTCGGTAGTGGCTTCGGGAGAAATTTTGGATTCGGTGGCTTGGGCGGGCTGCATGGCGCGATAAAAGTCCCGCGCCCAGTGTTGGCGCAAATTGTCGCGCTTTTCAATCTTGAGGGGATTCATCCAGGACGACAAATCCTCCAGCAAACGCGCGTAGTCACAGCCGATATCTTCAGCAGCAAGCAGACTGGTAGCCTGACGCAAATAGTCCACAATGTTTTCCGCGTCTGCGCCCAACAGGGCGATAAACCGGCGCTCGATACTGTCGCTTTCACGGCGGCGCATCAGTTCGCCAAAGGCGGCGGCAAAACTTTTGTTTTCGGTATGATGCGGGTGTCGGGCGAACAAAGCTGCCACGGCATAAGGCGCCAGGCGGCGGGCGTCACGTTCATGCGCTGCTTCTCCCGCAAAACGTTCTATATAAGAGAAAGCCTTGGAATACGTTCCTGGCTCGAAGGCCAGACTATGACGCAACACTGCCAAGGCGCCCTTGTCACGCTCCTTGAGCGTTTGCAGGTAACGAATAAATGATCTGCTGTGCTCATTCATTTCGCTCACATCAAGCCTCCTTTGAAATCATCGATTCAGGACTCTCGGGGATATGCTTGTTCAGTGCGCCGTAAAAACGCGGCAGGAACTTTGCGTCGGCTCTGAGCGCACGGGCGGAATATCCCATGTCTTTCTGGATTTGTTTCCATGTAAAATGTGCGGCCTTGCGCAGAGTGACACGCCAAAGCGTTTCCGCCCGTTCGTTTTCACCTTGGCCAAGCAAGAGCAGAAGTTCGGGCAATGCGCGCTCGGCAAATGAAAAATAGCTGGCTTCAAAAGCGCTTTTTCCCAACAATCCGCGGGCGCGATTGCGAGTATCCTTGCGGGATGGTTCGGGCATGATCTCCGCCAACATCGAGACGGCCACACTCTTCAGAGCTTTGAACAGTTCCTCCGCCAATGCCATCAACTCTTGCAGATGCAAAGCTTTTTCGGAGTCAACCAGTAGCGCACTAGGCAAGGTGATTTGCTCGATACGCCAACGCAACAGCTTTGCCTGATAACTGGCCAGGCCAGCGACCAGCAAAGGCTGATATATTTCATCGAAGCTGCTTTCCTGATGCAGATTGATCGCATGATCCAATACGGCGGCATGTTGTCCTGTGCCCGAAGGATTGGGAACCATTGCGGGCAAATCACGCCAAAATGCCCGTCCTTCGGTAAAACCGAGCCGCACCATACCCTTGCTGTCCACGCGAAAACTCGCCATGGGATCAGGAGCGTTCGCGTCTTCGCCCAGCGCCCAGCCTGCCGCGAAACGCAGCCAGCGAATTGCACCATTTCCTTCGCGCAGCAGCAATACCGCCCGACTTTGCCGGGTATAGCGATCATTGGGGCCGGTTGCCAACACCGAATCGCCGCGCAACTCCTGGATGGTCAAGGGTTCGCGCTCCCATGCGGGCAAATCGGGTTCCCTGTTTCCGGTAGGGGCAGGATGCAGGCACAGGCACAAGGTTTGTGCCAAGGTTTTCCCCACGGGCAGAACTGCAGCGGTATTGACCAAAGCCCCCGCCCTGTCCGATCCCTTGAGCTTTTTCCCCGGAAAGAACCCACCGGGAACATATTGCATATAGCCCAGCATGGAACGAATAATTGCTGCTGGCTTCCATGCGCATGTCTGGAAAACTTCCTGGTTGAAAATAGAGGTTCCAAAGCATTGTTCGATTGAGATCGCGCTAAGCGGAAAAGTTTGCTGTGTCTCGTCGCACGTTGCCAGAGCCGCTACCTGCATGAACGGATACTGCGGATGAAATAACCAGAACCGTTCGCGCCAGTATTCCAGATAGGCGCAAATCTTGCCCACCGGAAGCCCTTCCCGATACCATAGGGCGCGATCACTATTCTCCCACGCGAGGTCTCGGCCCTTTGAATCGCGTTCAAATGCCCGAGCCATGGCACGGTGGACAATCGCCAGCAACAGTCGGTACTCTGCCACCAGACTGGTCGGTGTGGTTTCCGCCAATGCGGTAATTTCACCACTGCGCCGGAAGGCCTCCAGCAATCCCAATTCCACGACGCGGCCATCGGCCAGGCGCACAGGCAACCAGGGTTCATCCAGCAGGCAAAAATCCTTACTCATCCGTTCTCCATTTACGCGCCGCTTGCCGTTTCGTAAACCAGTCCAAGCGTCTGGTCCAGCCGTAGTACGAGACCGCTCATTTCGTAACGCCCATCCCGCAAAGGCAGGGGGTAGGCGTGTTTTAGCAAAGCTGATGCACGAAACGCTTCCGGCATGTCTCGCGCCTGGGACTTGAAGTGCCCGACAACTTCTTTCCGGGATGTCTTGAGTTGCCGATTGTAGAGAATTTTGGCAAGCGCGTTGCTTACCATGACGTCTTTTCGAAATGGCCACGAACCATAGTCCGTTTCAAACGGAATCAAGGTGATCGACTCGCGACCCAGGCGGGTTTTGTTTTCCAGCCCAAGCCCTTCGCCTTCTTCGTGACCGCGCGGTTTGCCTGCATAGGCGTTTTGTGGTTCTGCGTCAAGGTCGATGGCGATGTTGGTGGCTTCCTGGCGTTCCTTTTTCACCTTGCCCCGGTACTCGCCATACGACTCGATTTCAATGAACTGGAAAGCGGTCTCGTCCAGCTCATCCGGCAATGGGGCGTCGACGTCATATACAGCCTGCACCAGCCGGTCGATGTCTTCCGGCAGATGCAACACGCATTCCTGACACAGCAAGGCCCAGGTTCGCCCAAGGATATAGGCGTCATAGACGAATCCCCAGGCTGTCTCCTTGAGTTCCGGCACACGCCCTGCTTGCAGGCCGGCTACATACAGGCATGCCTTGCCATGCACGGCGGGGCGTTTGCGCGCATGCCGATGCAAACGGCCCGCGCGTTGCAGCAGTAAATCAATAGGGGCAAGGTCGCTCAGCATGAAATCGAAATCGAGATCGAGCGATTGCTCGACGACTTGCGTTGCCACCAATAGCGCGCGCTCGGGTCGTGCGCCATCCGCGCCAAAAGCGTTCAATACCCGCCGCTCGTGTTCGGCGCGTTCATCGGCAGGAAAACGCGCATGGAACAGCAACAGATTTTCCGCTTCGCCCAAGCGCTCCCGCAGCATGAGGTATAGCTTTTGCGCCCGGTCGACGGTGTTGACGATTACCGCGCCGCAACCGCCGTCCGTCAGCAATTCGATGGCTTTGTCGGCCATGCTTTCCAGACTTTCATCCAACCCCGTCAAGTGGATGTCAGCCAATGGACGGGCCTCGAAATGCTCGCCCCGCACGCTCGTGTTATCCGCCAGCATCAGCCGCGGATACGGCAGTTCCGGTATGTTTCCTCTCTTCACGCCCCAGGCCGCCAGCAACTCGTCGCGCCGTGCCCGTGGCAGGGTGGCGCTCATCAACACGACCGAGCAGCCCAAGGCTTTCAGCCAGCGCAACAGCATGGCGATCAGCCCGGAAGTGTAAGTGTCGTAAGCATGGATCTCATCAAGCACAACTACCCGGTTGCCCAAGCCCCACAGGCGGACAAAATGGTGTTTGACGTTCAGCACTGCCAGCAGCGCCTGATCTACCGTGCCTACGCCATAAGACGACAGGAGCGGTCGGCGGCGTTGCGAAAACCAGGCGGACGCCGAAACGTTTTCCGATTCGGATTCCCCAATGCCGCTAAAACAGGGGATATCCTCCTTCATCATTGCGCCGCCATGGATCAATTGCACATTTGCCTGGCCCATCCCAAAATTTTCTAAAAAGCACAAGGCACGCTTGAACATCGCGTTACTGGTCGCCTGTGTCGGCAAGGCCACGTACAAACCGCGATGCCCATTTATCGCTTGCATCCGCAAATGCGCAAGAAAGGCAAGCTCCGTCTTGCCCTCGCCCATCGGCGCTTCCACCAAAAGAAGTACAGGACCCTGAATGTTTTGCAACAGTCGATTGCCCGCTACTTGCAAGGGGCGCGCTGCCAGCCCTTTACACCCAGCAATGCGCGAGATCAGCGCATCCACATTCATTTCAGCAAGCTGCGTACCCAGCGGTCCGGAAGATTTCCAGCCAATCGCGTTCAAGGCGGTTTTCGCCAAGCAACGGGCGTTGGCGTAATAGTCGGACAAAGCATCCATCCCGCGTGTACCCAGCGGGAACCATTCGGGATTGGACGCGATCCAGTCAGCGGCACTGGTCAATCCCGCCAGCCAATTGACGATAGGCAGGCTCAACTCTTCTTTTGCGGGTTTACCATGCGGCGCGAGTGCTTGCCAGTACACCGTCAATAACGTTTGCCGCGCTTTGAGCCATTCCTTCGGCTCGTTTTTGGGTTTGCTGCCATTGACCTCGGCACTCGAGAACGGATAGCCATGATGCGCGCTTACCGCCTGCACGATGTGGCGCAGCCAGTCCACCTCCGCGATTTCCATCCGATGCAAGCTTGACCCCAATAGCGCTGCTGTCGCCAAATCATGCCTATCCATGCGGCAGGCCGAAAGATTGAAGGTCAAGTCCACGGCTTCATCCACCGCTTTTCCCTCCGGCCATTTGGCCTGAAATCCGGGAATCGCCTTGCCAAAATCATGCAGCCCGGCCAAAGCCGCCACCCAGCGCACAACATGTTCCGATGGCAAACCAAAATGCTTGCTCGCCCAGTGTTTTGTGGATTCCGGTTCGATCTCCAGAAGGCACTCCACCACGGCGGCAACGTCCAGCCAGTGGGCGAGCAGCGGATGACCCTGCGCAGCGTCACTTTTTGCCCAGATGGCAACCGCAGGGGCGAAAAGGGATGAAAATGTATTTTTCATGCAGACTAAAGTTTCTTTCGGTCTGTGGATGTTGTATTCCTGATATGATTCCATAAATTTTCAACAGATTGGATTGCTGAAAATATGCTGCCACTCCTGAAGCCCATCCCCATCAAGGAGCGCTTTTCCATCGTTTTCGTGGAGAAGGGCGAAATCGACGTGGTTGATGGCGCTTTTGTGGTGGTGGATGCGCAAGGGTTTCGGGTGCGTCCAGTACTGACCCACATCCCGGTCGGCGGTATTGCCTGCATCATGCTGGAGCCGGGGACGCGGATTTCACACATGGCGGTCGCTCTGGCGGCGCGGGTGGAAACGTTGCTGGTGTGGGTGGGAGAAGCCGGGGTGCGACTTTATTCTTCGGGACAACCGGGCGGCGCGCGCGCCGATCGGCTCTTGTATCAAGCGAAGTTGGCTCTCGATGAGAGCCTGCGGCTCAGGGTCGTGCGCAAAATGTATGCAGTACGCTTTGGCGAAGAACCGCCAACCCGTCGCAGCGTGGAGCAATTGCGCGGCATCGAGGGCGCTCGGGTGCGGCGAACCTATCAACTTCTGGCACAAAAGTTCAGCGTCAAGTGGTTGGGGCGCAATTACAATCCGGACGCCTGGGACATGTCCGATCTACCTAATCGCTGCCTTTCTTCCGCCACAGCAGCGCTTTACAGCGTGACCGAAGCAGCAGTGCTGGCTGCGGGCTATGCTCCGGCAGTCGGCTTCATTCACACAGGCAAACCCTTGTCTTTCGTCTATGACATCGCCGACATCTACAAATTTGAAACGGTTGTACCCGTTGCGTTCAAGATTGCCGCGAGTTCGCCCGGCAATCCAGAGCGCGCTGTGCGCTTGGCCTGCCGCGACGTTTTCCGCCAGACCCGCTTGCTGGAGCGAATCATCCCCGACATCGAGGATATCCTGTCCGCAGGCGGCATCGACAAACCCGCCCCGCCGAAAGATGCGGTAGAACCGGCTATCCCAAATCCGGAAAACCTAGGCGATGCTGGTCATCGTACTTGAAAACGCCCCACCCCGCCTGCGAGGACGCTTGGCGGTCTGGCTATTGGAAGTACGGGCGGGCGTTTATGTCGGTAACTATTCCCGTAAAGTACGAGAACACATCTGGAGTCAGGTGGAAGTCGGCATTGAGGACGGCAATGCAGTCATGGTCTGGCGCGCTAACAATGAAGCGGGTTTCGAGTTCCTGACCCTGGGTGCCAATCGGCGTATACCCACGGATTGGGATGGCGTGCGGCTGGTAAGCTTTTACCCAGAAGCCAAAGATTCCGATCTTTAACAATTTGATCCGTTTAGCATCATTTTTTATTGGTAGAATTTCCGCACCCAAAGTTCTCATTTCTTTTCATTGAGATAGAGGAAGTGCGTTCCCCGCGTGAGCGGGGATGATCCGCACGAAATGCCGGCACTGCTCCACCTCCGCGCGCGTTCCCCGCGTGAGCGGGGATGATCCGACCCCAGAGACATCTATGAGATGGTCGCTAATGCGTTCCCCGCGTGAGCGGGGATGATCCGACCGGCGAACCGGCAATATGGCGGTCGTTTTGGCGTTCCCCGCGTGAGCGGGGATGATCCGGGCCATAGGCTGCCCGCCGTGGTAGAGGTTGTGCGTTCCCCGCGTGAGCGGGGATGATCCTCACTCATGATCGGTCTCCGTGGTTTTTCCCTTGCGTTCCCCGCGTGAGCGGGGATGATCCGACGGCAGTTTCGGCCAGGGGCGGACAAAAAACGCGTTCCCCGCGTGAGCGGGGATGATCCGCCGTTTGGCGATTTTTTGAGCGAATTGCCTGTGCGTTCCCCGCGTGAGCGGGGATGATCCTCTACCGCGCCTGGGCTTTCCTGACAGGGCGCAGCGTTCCCCGCGTGAGCGGGGATGATCCGGGGTACTGCTCACTGCGGATGATCCCTGGAACGCGTTCCCCGCGTGAGCGGGGATGATCCGCGAACATCCCGACAGGTCGTCAGTACGACGGCGCGTTCCCCGCGTGAGCGGGGATGATCCGTAAACACGCCCTTTGTTTCCGTCACGGAGTAGGCGTTCCCCGCGTGAGCGGGGATGATCCGAATTGGTACATCATCTCCTGTGTGATGTTGTGGCGTTCCCCGCGTGAGCGGGGATGATCCGTGACCGGAAGCGTCAAGATTTCCTTCGAGATCGCGTTCCCCGCGTGAGCGGGGATGATCCGTCGGGAACAGACGTCGTTAGACGAAACCACGGGGCGTTCCCCGCGTGAGCGGGGATGATCCGGCAGAGAGTAGTGACCCGCCAGACGCTTGTCAGCGTTCCCCGCGTGAGCGGGGATGATCCGACCGGAAGGGCATCCGGCGCGGGGCTGAACGGGCGTTCCCCGCGTGAGCGGGGATGATCCGTGCTGCTTCCGGCTTCGACAGGCGTCGAGACAGCGTTCCCCGCGTGAGCGGGGATGATCCGTCCTGAGTAATCGTAATGTCGATTCGGCCCGAGCGTTCCCCGCGTGAGCGGGGATGATCCGGCGGTCAACCGTGTGTGGGCAGCAGCGGGGAAGCGTTCCCCGCGTGAGCGGGGATGATCCGCCTTTCGACGGCGGGCAGCATCAGATCGCCCCGCGTTCCCCGCGTGAGCGGGGATGATCCGCGCGCGCTTGCTTGAGGCGACCCAACGCAGCGGCGTTCCCCGCGTGAGCGGGGATGATCCGAGCATCACCCGCGCGCAGAAGCACACGCTCGCGCGTTCCCCGCGTGAGCGGGGATGATCCTGCTCCTTTCGCTGTTCGATGGTCTGACGAAACGCGTTCCCCGCGTGAGCGGGGATGATCCGCTGGCGCTGATGCGCTCGTTTTCGTCCCATGTGCGTTCCCCGCGTGAGCGGGGATGATCCCGCATCTGTGTGGACATCTCCATGCCCTCCCAGGCGTTCCCCGCGTGAGCGGGGATGATCCGAAATCTAATGCGGTCATGGATGCTGTACGTATGCGTTCCCATCGTGAGCGGGATACACTCCTAGCCCTCTTTCTTATCATATGATGAGCAAAAAGGCTGGCAGGATGAAAGCATAACCGAAAGTTGCGCGGCAGCGCCCGTCGGCGCTGGAATTGCGGAGATGTTGGGCAATGTCTCGGAAGCGTGCCGTCGGCGGGGGATGTCGCGCCCGCAGTTCTATGAGTACAAGCGGCGCTTCCAGACGCATGGGCTGGAAGGTTTGAAGGACTTGCCGCCTATTCCGAAAAGCCACGCCGCCGGAGTTGGTCGAGCGCGTGCTGGCCCTGGCGCTAACGCACCCGTCTTATGGGTGCAATCGGCTTGAGGCGCTGCTGATGGCCGAAGGCAGGCGGCTGTCGAACGTCACCATCCAGAAGATTCTGATCGAGCACCAGATGGGTTCGCGCCATGAACGCTGGCTGGCACTGGAGCAGAAAAACGCGGCGCGAAGCATCGAACTCAACGCCGAGCAGATCGCCTTCATCGAGAAGAGCAATCCGTGCTTTCGGGAGCGGCATGTCAAATCGAGCCGCCCCCAGGCGAGTTGCTCCCGCAAAACACCTTCTTTGTGGGCGTCTTCAAAGGGGCCGGCAAAGTCTACATGCATACGGTGATCGACACTTTCCCAGCTACAGCTTTGACTTTCTGCACATCTCCAAGCAGCCGGAGACCGCTGTGGCTGTGTTGCACAACGACGTGTTACCGTTCTACAAGCCCACAAACTGCCCATCAGTTCGATCCTAACCGACAACGAGCGGTTGTTCTGCGGTACGGAAAATTATCCTTTCGCGCTTTATCCGGCGTTCAACGACATCGAGCATCGCCGCACCAAAGTCCGCCATCCGCAGCCCCATGGCTTCGTCGAGCGTTTCCACCGCACCGTGCTCGACGAGTTCTACCGCGTTGTGTTGCGCCCAGAAGGTCTATGCCACGGTTCAGGCGCTTCAGGACGACCTCGATGCCTGGCTCATGCACTATTGCAGGTGGACGGGACGGCGAAGAGGGACGGTCTGCTCCTGGAGATCGGCCCCGCCCTCCAACAGGCCGCCGTCTTTACGTGACACGAAACGCCCTGAAACCGCCCGAAACCTCACTCGATATTCTGCACCTGTTCCCGTATCTGCTCGATTTGCACTTTCAATTCCATGGCGATGCCAGTGATGTCGGCGGCAGGGGATTTCGAGGCAAGGGTGTTGGCTTCGCGGTTGAGTTCCTGCATCAGGAAGTCGAGCCGCTTGCCTGCCGCGCCGTTGGCGGAAAGGATGCGTTCGACTTCGTCGAGATGGGTCGACAGCCGCGACAGTTCTTCGGCAACGTCAATGCGGGAAGCGTAGAGAACGGCTTCCTGCGCGATGCGCTCTTCGTCGGCGCTGGCAAGCACTTCGCGCAGGCGTCTGACGAGGCGGGCGCGGTATTCCTCCACGATGGCGGGCATCCGGGGCGTGGCGATGGCGACCAGTTCGCGCATCCGGGCAATTCTTTCCCGGATCATGGCCGCCAGTTTTTCGCCTTCACGCTGGCGGGTGGCGACCAAGTCGTCAAGCGCGGCTTCGGCAAGTTCGATGATGGCGGCTTGCAGTTGCGCGGCGTCCGGGCTTTCGTCGACGAGCATCCCCGGCCAGCGCAGCAAATCGGCGGCGGCCAGCGGACGGGCGGCGGGAAATTGCGCCAACACCTGGGATTCGGCGGCGGACAGGCGGGCAAGCAGGGCGGTGTTGAGCGTCAGGGCGCGCGGCGCGGTATCGAGCGTTTGCAGATTGAGGCGGCATTCAATCTTGCCGCGCACGAGCCGGGCGCCGATCAGCTCGCGCAATGCCGGTTCGACAATGCGCAATTCATCGGCAATGCGAAAGCTCAGGTCGAGATAGCGGGCGTTAACGCTGCGCAGCTCGAAATGAAGGCCGATGCCGTTGGATTCGCGGCTTTGCATGGCAAAGCCGGTCATGCTGTAAATCATGGGGATGTCTCAAAAGTTCCGGCAAGAGGCGATGATCGGCTAAACTTGCGGCTTTCATTCCAATGCCTGCAAAGGAAGGCCGATCTTAGCGCCTCATGCCGTCTCAAGCAAATTGCGCACTGCCCGCCGGTTTTCAGCTCGACCGGTACCGGATCGAGCGGCAACTCTCGCTCGGCGGTTTCTCTATCGTTTATCTCGCTTACGATACCGATGGAACGCCCGTGGCAATCAAAGAATATTTGCCCAATTCGCTCGCCCTGCGAAAGACGGGCGAAATCGAACCGCAGGTGCCGAACGACAATCTGCCCGCTTTCCGGTATGGCATGAAGTGCTTCTTCGAGGAAGGCCGGGCGCTTGCCCGCCTGCTGCATCCGAACGTAGTCAGGGTGCTCAATTTTTTCCGCGCCAACAACACGGTGTACATGGTGATGCAGTTCGAGCGCGGACGTACCCTGCACGACTACATCCAGCGCCACCGCGGCCAGGTTTCGGAGCGGTTCATCCGCAACGTTTTCATCCGCATGCTCAATGGGCTGCGCGAGGTGCATGCCCACAAGCTGCTGCATCTCGACATCAAGCCATCGAACATTTATCTGCGCGCCGACGGCAACCCTGTGCTGCTCGATTTCGGGGCCGCACGGCAAACGCTGGCGCAGGAACAGCCGATGCTCAAGCCGATGTACACCCCCGGCTTCGCCTCGCCCGAACACTATGCCAACCGCGAACGGCTCGGGCCGTGGAGCGATATCTACAGCGTGGGCGCGAGCATACACGCCTGCATCGCCGGATCGGCCCCGCCGAGATCGGACGAGCGGGTGAAGAAGGATATGCTCACGCCTTTGGGCGATATTTATTCCGGGAAATACTCCCTGCAACTGCTCGATCTTGTCGATTGGTGTTTGCAGCTCGATCCCCTGCAACGCCCGCAGAGCGTCTACACCCTGCAAAAAGAACTCGGGCAGACTCCCCCGGCAGCGGCTCCCGCGCCAACTTCAACCAACCGGCTTGGCAGCTTTTTGTCGAAGCTGCGGTCGTCGGTCGGCAAAGGCTGAGAGGATTCGCCGTGAAGTTTACGATTTTCCAGGAAAGCCGCATCGGCAAACGCAAGACCAATCAGGATCGCATCGCCCATTGCTATTCGCGCGATTCGCTCATGATGGTTCTGGCCGATGGCATGGGCGGGCATCTGCATGGCGAAATCGCCTCTCACATCACCGTGCAATACCTGACGCGCGTTTTCCAGCGAGAGGCACAGCCCAAGCTCTCGGACCCGGCCATGTTCCTGTCGCGCGAGTTGTCCCTGGCCCATCACGCCATCATCGACTACGCGCTTGGGAAAAGCCTGCGCGAAGCGCCGCGTACCACGGTGGTGGCCTGCATCGTCCAGGACGGTCATGCCTGGTGGGCGCACGCGGGCGACTCGCGCCTCTACCTGCTGCGTCATGGGCGCATCCACATCCAAACACATGACCATTCCCGCGTACAACTGATGATGGATCAAGGCTTGCTCGACGTGCGCAGCGCAGCCACCCACCCGAACCGCAACCGGGTGTATTCCTGCCTGGGCGGCACTCATTTGCCGCAAATCGAGTTTTCGCGCCGCACGCCGCTGCAAACCGGCGACGTTCTAGCGCTTTGCACCGATGGCGTATGGGGGCCGATGGGCAACGAAGGTATTCTGCATGGCCTGAGCAAGGAAAGTCCGATGATTTCCGTCCCCAGAGTGCTCACGCAAGCCGAAGCCGCCGCCGGCGCGAGCTGCGACAACCTGTCGCTGATTGCCATGGTCTGGCGCGAAGGAGATGACGACGAGGGCGACGAGAGCGATACCTCCGACATTATCTCGACGCAGACCATGGCGCTGAGCGACTTCACCACCCGGATAGATTCGATCAGGAATCTGCGCCCCTCGGCGGCCGAAATGCTTTTGTCCGAAGACGAAATCGAGCGCGCCATCCAGGAAATCAACGCCGCCATCCAGAAATTCAGCAAATAACGCCCAAAATGCCAAGTTCACGCCCTAGCCAGCGAAGCCCCGGCGAGCTTCGTCCCGTCCGCCTTGCCCGTGCTCATACCCGCCATGCCGAAGGTTCGGTGCTGGTCGAATTCGGCGATACGCGGGTACTCGTCACCGCCAGCGTCGAAGAAACCGTGCCCGCCTTTCTCAAAGGCCGTGGCAAAGGCTGGATTACCGCCGAATACGGCATGCTGCCAAGAGCCACTCATACCCGGAGCGCGCGCGAAGCCGCCAGGGGCAAACAGAGTGGCCGCACCCAGGAAATCCAGCGCCTGATCGGGCGCAGCCTGCGCGCCGTGGTCGACCTCGCCGCGCTCGGCGAACGCCAGATCATCATTGATTGCGACGTACTCCAGGCCGACGGCGGCACCCGTACCGCCGCCATTACCGGCGCCTGCGTCGCGCTGCATGACGCGCTCACCTGGCTGAAAGACAAGGGCAAAATCGCCACCCACCCGCAACGCGAACTGATTGCGGCGGTTTCCGCGGGCATCTACCAAGGTGTGCCGGTGCTCGACCTCGACTACGCCGAAGATTCCGCCTGCGATACCGATATGAATGTTGTCATGACATCCTCCGGCGGCATCGTCGAAGTACAGGGTACCGCCGAAGGTCAGCCGTTCTCCCGCGCCGAACTCAATGCCCTCATCGACTTGGCCAGTACCGGCATCGAACATCTCTTTGCGCGCCAGCGCGCCGCGCTTGCCGGAGCACTGGCGCAATGAGCAAAAAACTGGTGCTGGCCAGCAACAACGTCAAAAAAGCCGCCGAAATGCAAACCCTGCTCGCGCCATTGGGGCTGGAGATCGTTCCCCAATCCCGGCTTGGCGTCGGAGAAGCCGAAGAGCCGCATTTCACTTTTATTGAAAATGCGCTCGCCAAGGCCCGCCACGCCGCCGCCATCACGGGGCTGCCCGCCATCGCCGACGACTCTGGCCTCTGCGTCGCGGCGCTTGGCGGCGCACCCGGCGTACATTCAGCGCGTTTTGCTGGCGGCGAACCAAAATCCGATGAACGCAACAACACGTTTCTTCTCGAAAAACTGGCCGCCACACCCGACGGCGAGCGGAACGCTTGGTATTACTGCTGTCTGGCGCTCGTCCGTCACGCGGGCGACCCCTGTCCGCTGATTGCCGACGGCGAATGGCACGGCAACATCCTCACTGCCCCGCGCGGCCATGGCGGCTTCGGCTACGATCCGTTTTTCTGGCTGCCGGAGCGGCAACTGAGCGCCGCCGAACTCGAACCCGCGCAAAAGAACGCCATCAGTCATCGCGGCATTGCCATGCGGCAGCTCCTCGGACGCCTGCGCGCTCGGCCCTTGTGATGCACACCGGGCCATCCCGGTACGCTGGCAGATGAAGCATTGCGCACTGGAAAAGCATCCGTCATTTCCATTTATAACGGGGTATCGCTCTCGTGTTGCTGTACAACGATCTCGTTCCCGTTGCCTCTGGGCGATAACTTGCGTCTGCCGGGTTCCGGTCATGCCGCCTTTCCCTAAACCACATAGGGCCGGTGCAACCAATGCCGAACGATTTCCATATCCCGTTGCGGTAGGTAAGCAAAGCCGTTCAGGCTGTCTTCCACGGCGGTTTGTGCGACCCAATGTGGCACAGCCCTGGTAATCAGCAAATGGAAGAACCAGGCAAACGGGTAGCCCATCTGCCGGTCGAAGCCCTGCAAGGCGGCGTGCAGTTTGAGGCCGTTCGCACCCGCCGCGGGCGCGAACTCCGGAAGTTTGCCGGGAAATACCGCGATGATCTGGGCGCGATACTGGGTTTGCCGGTAACGATCCAGATATTCCCGAAAGGCGATGAGCCAATGGCGGCTGAATTCGGCAGTCATCCCGGCGCTGCTGTTTTGCCAGTCCAAGAGCAGCCGCTGGATGGGCGGGGCCTCCGGCAGCCAGGCGGCCATGCGTTCCAACGTCGCACCAACGTGTGCAAGGCGGCGAAAGTGGTAGCGCGGCTCGTTTCTTACCCGTAATACGGGCCGGGGCCTGACGGGGATTTCCAGCGGGTCGATCAGTTCGGCGAGGGAATTGGGCTCGCCCTCACCTAGACGGTGACTCACGGTCTCCTGTAATTGCTCGATTTCCAGTTGCAAGAATTCCGCTGGCGCATCGCCTGTCCGGGCAACCAGATAATGTGTGCTGCCGACAAGGCGGGTTGCATGGCGGGGCGTGGCCGCGAGTTCATCCAGCAGCGCGGCGAAGTCGCCGCCAACGGCGTCCAGTTCGGCTTCAGCCCAGACTTCCAGATTGCCGGAGAGCGGATTACCCGCAGCGTCGAGAACGCCACCCGGACGATACCAGCCGCCCCGTTCGAGGCGATATTGAAACGGCCATTCGGGTTGGTCGGCTTCCAGTTGCCGGAGCAAGGCGCCGATGCCGCCGGAAACCACCGCCTGTTTGCAGGCGGTTTGCAGGCCAGGAGCAAGTGTTTTGCAGTATTCCTGCCAGGCGGGCGCGCCGTTTTTCATTGCAGGCCAACTCCGGTCCGAAACCCCGACGCCATCGGCCTATCCTTCTGTCCGCGCCGCCAGTTCCTGCGCGTAACGGGCGAGCGAAGCGGCGGGCGCGCCCATGACGCGAGCAAGCCAGGGCGGCGGCGAGGCAAGGCTGTCCTGGAGTCTGGCCAGGCTCTCGCGGGCGGGGCCGCCTCGGGGTTGCTTGATGGGATGGA
>JAIRMC010000062.1 GCA_031258965.1 Azoarcus sp.
GAATCCGGCGTTGAGCGGGGCGCGGTTATCGGCGAGCAGTTTGTCGAGGTTCGACATTGTGCGTTCAAGCGCGGCCATCGAGCGTTGGGCGCTGTCGAACGCGCTTTTGCCTTGGCCGTTGGGGCGGGCTAGAGCGGCTCACCACCATCGAGAACGGTGGGTCAGTTTCAATGTGTTGTTGACAACTAACGCCACTGGACAGTTTTTTGGTAATTCCGGCGAGATTAATCTTACGTAAACTGTTGTTGCGGGAGCGCTTGGGGCTATTCCAGGGGTTACACTAGGTGCTTTAAAAAGCATTGTTGGGGCACAAAGCACAGGGAACATATTGGGCCGTATTGGGCTAGCTAGTAATTTGAAGATCGCTACTACGACTGTTGGAATAGAAATATCAGCTAAGCTGCCAGAAGTAACTATTAATTTAAAGCAATACAATGAATACGCTCCTAGAAAATAAGGAAAAGAGGTAGACATGGCAGCATGTCCTCTTGTAAATAGAGACGAACGATGGGCCACAAACCGAAGCATCCGCAAAGCGGCGAACTGTTCAGCACGCCATCGAGGAGTCCTCCCGCCTGGAGGTGCAAGTATTGCGGGGTTGTTCTTCGAGAGGGGTACGGTCATACGAATTCTGGCGAGGCTTTACGCTCCCCTTTCGACGCCCTTTTCCGGAAAGACAAAAGAAGCAATCACGCCTAGCGCCAGCATGCCGAGTACGATCGCAAGGCTCCATCCCGGCGAGATGTGGATGCCCGTATCGAAGATGGCGTGATTCCAGGCCTGGATCGCCATTTTCGCGCCAATGAAAAAGAGTAGGGCGATAACCGCCTTTTCGAGATGCGCCAGATATTTGGTCAGCGCCACGAGTACGAAATACAGGCTGCGCAGGCCAAGAATGGCAAAGATCATTGCGGCATAAACAAGCAGCGGCTCCTGTGTCATGGCAATGACAGCCGGAACGGAATCGAAGGCAAAGGCAATATCGGAGGTTTCGATTGCCATCAGGCACAGGAACGCCGGTGTAGCGTACAGGACGCCCGCGCGCGTTACATCGGCGACGCTTTTGTCGGCATCCCCTGCCTCGCCATTGGTATGGTCGGTAGTATCGCCCTTGAAAATTTCATGGTGACGAACAAAAAAATGATCGAGATACAGCTTCGTGTAGACCGGGATCAATCTACCGGTCAGACGCACCGACCAGTGATTTGAATAATCCTCGATGTCCCCGCCATCGCTCGGTCGCTGCAACATCTTGACCGCGCTCCAGATTACGAAAACCGCGAACACGAAACCGACCCAGGGGCTAGCATGGAAAAGCTCCGTGCCGATAACCACGAAGACAGCGCGAAAAACAAGGGCGCCAATGATGCCGTAATAAAGAATACGGTGTTGCAGGATTCCCTTGATACTGAACGAAGCGAAGACCGCCATGAACACCATCAGATTGTCGACCGAAAGCGATTTTTCGAGCGCGTAGCCAGCCAGGTAAAGATCCGCCCATATCTTGTTGAACCGTACCCATAGATAGCCGTAAAAGAGTATCGCCAGGCTCACCCAGAAGATCGACCAGCCCGCCGCATCCCTGAGCGAGATTCCAGTGCTCTTCTTGTGCGCGAAAACGTCAAGATAAACCGATACAGCCACGACCGCGAAAAAGATCAGGATCGTTTCCAGCGGAAACCCAAAATGCTCCATTGGCATTGCCTCTCAAGTAAACCATCAGACGATGATTGTCAGGGCGGAAATCGCTTTCCTTTCATGATGAATGAATGTCGAGAAGCGACAGTCTAATTTTGGATGGTATACCAGAATACGGGCAGCGCGGTTTTACATCCCGGTGCGTCTGCCATGCATGATCGCAAATTTGTAGAATCGGCTTGATCCGTCGGGGAGGAACGGGGTATGAAATGGCTATGGGTTGTTCTGGGGATAGTTCCCTGGCGGCTTTGAGGGCAATGTCGGGTTCCGTCTGTTTCTCCCAGATTTCAGAGAGGGGGCATTGTAATTCTCCGGGGATACATGAGGCTCATGAAACGACCCTGTCCCAGTCAGAACAAGAGGGTTGGGTGTTTCGCAGGGACGGCGACGTAGGCTCGTGGCAACCCCTGCGGGTCGTGGATTGCCACGCTTCGCTTGCAATGATGGTTGACTCGACCCGCGCCCCCGGATGCTCACGCAGCCAGGGGCGCGGGAGCGTAGCTGTAGCATTTCTTCGGACAGACGCGGTTACAGGCGCCACAGCCGATGCAGTCGGCCAGGTTTTTCAGGCTCATGACGGAGGCGTCTCCGCCGTCGTCGTCGTCATCGTCGTCGTCGGTGACTTTTTCGATCAGGTCGAGTACGTCGCGGGGGCAGACTTTGTAGCAGCGGCCACAGCCGATGCAGGTTTCCTGATTGATGGCGGTAACGAATTCGGGCGTCCAGGCAGTGCCGCCGTAGGTCAGGCCGGTAATGTGAGTCATCTATGGTTCCTTGTTTGCGTTGGATCAACTTTCTTATAGCCCCGCCACTTCCGGGTAGCTGCCGATGCGCTCCAGCGCGATGGCGAGCAGTTTGTCGGCCTCGTCCTTCATTTTGGAGAGGCTGGGGAAGCCGAAACGGTGAACGTCGCGCAAGGTCTTGTCGATGACGACGAGTTTGCCAACCGTCACCAGGGCGCGCCCGAAACCTTCATGGGTGAGGTGGACGAGCGGCACGGCCATCAGCTTGCATTCTTTTTCGATCAGCACGGAAATGGCGTTGTAGAGGCATTTCACCCGCGCGACGATGATGTCGCCAGGGTCGCCGGTCAGGGGGATTTCGGCTTTCTTTTCTTTGGTGAGGATGAAGGGTTCGAGGATTTTTCCTGGCGGCCAGGCGCTGTATTGACCGTAGGTGTCCAGGGCGCGCACTTGGCGCACCATCTCCTTGATGAAGTCGGTTTCAAAAACAGGATCGGCGGTTTCAGTGCTCATGGCGATGCTCCGTGTGTGAAGGAAAACCGGGGGCCAGTTTGATCCGGGCAAATGTGGGAACGCGACGCGCGAAATATCTCGTCAGCAGCAGGGCGGCGGCGAATCCCGCGCCCGCGCCGAGGATGGCGAAGAGATCGCCGCCCGCGCCCTGCCCAATGCCCGCGCCCGCGAGCATGGCAAAGGCGGGAAAGATGTAGCCCAACAGAGGGGCGGCAAGTGCGTTTTCCGGCGCTGCGAAACAGACCCGATCACCCGCCCGCAAATGGGCGATGGATGCGGCGTCGATGTGCGCGATGTCGATATGCATCCGTTGCCCGGCAGCCAGTTTGCCGATGCCGCAAGCCCTGCCGTGATCGCAGTGTGCACAGGCGCTGTCGATGGCGAGCGCGAGTCCGCCGTCGCCAACGGCAAGCACCGTGCCTTGCGGCATGCCGTCGGTGGTGGAGGCGGAAAGATTTGTGTACATCAGCCTTCCCACCCTTCTGATTCCATCAGCGTGAAACGGTCGATGGCGTTTGCTTTCGCCCTTGCCGCCAGTGCACGCGCGATCCAGGGGACACGGCTTTCCGCGCCGTCTTCCCGTAGGGCGGCGCGGATTTCCCGCAGTAATCCAGCAATGTCGTCATTCTGGCCTACGCGGATGGGTTGTATACCTCTGGCAAGCAATTGCCTGATGGCGGAGGCGCCGATGGCGTGTACGAACACCGCGTCGCAGCCCGCGAGGAATTCGATTTTGGCGGCAAGCTTGTTTTCGTTGCCGTCCATGGTTTCTTCGGGGAATTCCGCAAAGCCGCTCAAAGCGGCTTTGTCCGGGCCGATTTCGTAGACGACGAAGGCCGTCGCCGCGCCGAAGTGCAGGTTGACCCGCGCGCGGTTGTCGGAGGCGAAGGCGAGTTTCAGTATGGGCGCCCTGACGTCAGCAGGAGGCAGCGGCACACGTTGCAACCGCCTCCCTCTCAATGGCGCGGGAGCCGTCCCGCCAGTAGAGGGATCGATATATTCCGGGTACATGATTCTTATTGGCCTGTAAAAGGTTGGCGATGTCGAACAGGGCTTGCCGCGAGCCGCGATAGCCCATCCAGGCGCGGGCGTGGCCGCCGATCAGGTCGTATTGGGGGAAACCGGCATGCAGGAGTGGCCGCGACAGGCGGCGAGCGGTTTCCGTAGCGTGCGAGTTGCCGATGATGAGTTGCGCGTCGGCCTCGTCAGCCTGCCGTTCAAGGTCTTCCAGATCGCCGACGAGCACTTCATGCACGGGCACGACCGCCAGTGCTTCCGTTCTGATGGGGGTGACGGCAGCGACGATTTCACCGCCCATGTCGAGGATGAAGCGGGAAAACATGGTGAGCAGATCGGGGTCGGCGGCGATGGCGACGCGGGCGAATCCGAGCATGAAATGGCAATCCACCATCGCGTCTCGCAACTGGTCGCGCTGGCGTTCCAACCTTGGCGGCACGGATTGGCCGGAAATCTGCGCGAGGGCCGTAGTGAAGGCGTCGCAGGCGGCAAGGCCCATGAGTCCGTCGAAGCGGAAGTCGGGTACGCTGGTGCGCACCCGCAGGATGTCCGCTGCCTTGTCGAGCGATGCGCCAATTACCATCGTGGCGGCGGATTCGCCCATGCAGGCGATTTCCGCGCGTGACGTGCCGCCCAAAGTGAGCGGAGAGAATTCCGCTTCGGTCAGATGGCCGTCGAGGGCGTCGGCAAGGTCAGGCAGGACGATGGGATGCAGGCCGAAGGCTTCCACCCATTCCTTGACGGTTTCCACGTCGCCTGGCGTGAGCATGGACGAGGCCAGTACATTGACCTGTTTCGGGCAGCGGCCAGCGTGGCGGCCAGCCGGGACGAGCGTCTCGATAATCGCTTCCAGTCCCAGGGCGAAGCCGGTTTCCAGGCAGCCCGCGAAATCCGGTGTGTTGACCGGCGCCACGGCCATACCGGCGTGCGCCGGATGCGCGGCGCGGAATGCCTTGAGGGCGCGTCGGATGTCCGCGCCCTGGGTTTCGGATAATCCCGTCGTGAGCAGCCCGATGATGTCGGGCCGGTTCTTTTCCGCCTGCACATGGAGCGCCTCGATGATGTTCCCGTCGGCCCCCATGACGGCGGAAATTTGATCCATCGCCGTCGTTTGCAAGGGAATGGGTTCGCGGAAATGGCGCACGAAAAACACTTTGCCGAACGCCGTGCAGCCCTGCGAGCCGTGCATCAGGGGCACGGCCCGCGCCAAGCCGAGGAAGGCGAGCGCGGCGCCCAATGGCTGGCTGGATTTCAGGGGGCTGACCGCCAGCGCCTTCACGGTTTTCAATATTTCCGCCATGTCGCCTCTCTATGCCGCCGCCAGGCCCGCGCCAGATTGCGGGGTTTTGATCCCCGATCCCTGACAACTGGTTCCTGACCGCCAGGGCGCGCTCTGGCGCACGGCCCGCCAGACCGGGCTTTCGATGGACAGCGCCAGTTGTCGCGCCAGTTCCGGCATGCCGTCGTAACCGGCATAGGCGAATTCCCGTTCCTGATTGATGTCGAGAAAGGGAATACGGGCTTTCAGGGCGGTATAAAGGTTGCGCCCCCCGGCGATGAGGATGTCCGCGCCATAGTCATGGAAGGTGGAAAGCAGGTTTTGCGGGCTGCCGTCATCAATCATCTTCGCGTCCTCGCCCATCAGTTCTCGGATGCGCGCCTTGTCTTCCCCGGTAGATTTCTTCGTGCCCGTGGCGACGACCGTCATGCCCAGGTCCTGTAGGGCAGAGACGATGGACCAGGATTTCACGCCGCCGGTGTAGAGCAATACCCGCTTGCCGCGCAGGCGTTCCCGCCAAGGTTGCAGGCGCGCGCGCGCCTTGGCTTCTTCGCGCGCGATCAGTGCTTCGACGCGCGCGGCAAGACCGTCATCGCCAATGACGCGGGCAAAGTCGCGCAGGGCGCGGGAGGTGTCCGCCACGCCGTAGAAGCTGCCCTCGAAAAATGGTACGCCGTAGTTTTCTTCGAGTTTACGCGCCACATTCAACATCGCTTTGGCGCACACCAGCATCGTCACGCGGGCGCGGTGCATGGTCTGGACTTCGCCAAAACGGGCATCGCCGGAAAGCGAACCGAGTATGCGCAACCCCAGTTCGTCGAACAGCGGCGCGACTTTCCAGAATTCTCCGGCGATGTTGTATTCGCCGATCAGGTTGACGTCATAAGTGGGAATGCCTGCCGGATGCGCGGGCGCGGGATCGGGTTCGCGCGTGCCGATCACGTACCGGAACATGGCTTCGCCCGCCAGCCGGTTGCCCAGGTTTTTGGCGCCGTAGAATCCGGCGGCGTCCACGGGAATCACCGGTACGCTCCAGCGTGCGGCAGCCGCCTTGCACACAGCTTCCAGATCATCGCCCATCAGGGCCGTCACACAGGTGGCATAGACGAACACGGCGGCGGGGCGGTAGGTCTCAATCGCCTGGCGGATGGCGTGGAACAGCCGTTTTTCCGAGCGGCCCATCACGATGTCGGTTTCCGACAAATCCGTTGTCATGCCAATGCGGTAAAGTGCCGCGCCGGAGGATTTCGCCCCCCGGTTATCCCAAGTGTTGCCCGCACAGGCTATGGGGCCGTGCACGATGTGCGCCACGTCGGCAATGGGCAAGAGCGCAATCTGTGCGCCGTCAAAAGCGCAGCCGCCCGCCGTCGCTCCCGGCTTGGGCCGGACGCAGCCGGATTTCTCCTTGTGGTTGTGATGACAGGCGGGTTCGTCGAACAACGCCTGGATTTCACTGGCTTTCATGCATGTCTCCTGATGGCTGCCAATAAGCTAGCAAGAGCCGTGCCACGTTATAGGCAATTGTTTTATTTAATTTTCTATCGCATTGCCAGGTTCTGGCGATGTCGGAAAAGCGACAAAGCAGTAAACCGGCGAGGTCGTCCGGGGCATTCACCTCATATTTCGGGCGCGAAGCATTGGGCATAATCGACGCATTCGCCGCAGGAAGGCGCTGGGCAGACATAGATGCCGTCGCGGGCGCAGTAGAAGCGGTAGATGAACTTCTTCCACTTCATGTCTTCGGTATTTTGCCGAGCGAGCGACGGAAAGGCGTTGTAGAGCAGGCTGGAGAGTTCGCCACGGTTCGCCAGCCCCAGGTCATGCCAGAGATGATCGTTGCCCGCACAGGCCCTCGCCACGATGAAGGCCAGCCAGGTTTCCGAGGGAAAGCATGCCGCGCGATGCGCCAGCAACAGGCTGACCAAATCCTGGCGTTCGGGTATGTCCACGGTCCGGTTGGGCGGAACGGGCCAGGGAACCGGGCGGGGGCCAGGGAAATAAGCGTTCCACAGATTTTCCAGTTCTGTCGCGGGCAGTCCTAGATCGGTAGGCAACACGCCTTCTCCGCACAGATGGCCCGCCAGCAGACTGGCCAGCACGGGGCGGTTCGGATCGACGAGCGCGTGGGGTGAGGCGGCGCGCGCGAGCAACTCGGCCTGGCGCAGACGACGCGGTCCGACGAAAATGCTCCCATCGGCCTTGGACGTTGCCGTTTTCTCTGCCGCTTCCTCGTATCTGGCGCGTGATAGCCCTTGTCGCGCTGACATCAGACCGCTTCCGATAACGCTCGCAGCCTTGCGGGTGGAATCCCGGTCAGGCTGCCGGGGGGATTCAAGGCCGCGCCCAGTTCATCGACAATGGCGCATTCGACTGGACAAATGGCGGCACATTGGGCTTCCGGGAATTCAGCCATGCATTCGGTGCATTTCTCCGGCTCGATGACAAATACCGGATCGTCGGCATGGATGGCCTGATTGGGACAGACTCCGGCGCAAGCCCAGCAGTTGATACAGGCTTCGGTGATGGAAAGCGCCATGTCGATTCCCTTCGTGCAAGCTCATGCGTATTTTTGCCGGACGGGAGCAAGCGCCCCGGTCACCGCCATTTCCCGATACACCGCCAGCACGGCGTCTTCGATGATTTCCATTGCGTGCTCGCCGTTTGGCTGGATGCCTGCCGCTTCCAGGCTGCTCCAGGGTTCATAGCCGATTTTGGCGCAAAGCAGAACTTCGCAGCCGGAGAGCGCGGCAATCGTGCGTTCCAGAATGGATGCAGCGGAACGTCCTTCCTCGTCTTCCTCGCCGCGCTGTTCCGTACCCGCGCAATACAAATCCGTCTTGCGATGACCCACGAAACGCACGCCTGCGGGAGAAGCCTCATACACCAGGAATTCCTTGGCGTGCCCGAAGTGCTGGTTAATCAGCCCCTGTCCGGTCGTGGCAACCGCCATCAGCACCGGACGACAGCTTGCGGGCACGAGAGGGAGGCGTGGCAATTCTTGCTCTGCGACAATCGCTGTCATGGCGTCCGTCTCTGCCGTCAAAACCCTGGGCGCGCGTTTGTCCTCTCGTCCGGCTTCCATCCGGCGGATGATCGCCTCGCGCGTTTCCCTGCGCCGGGACATGGCAAGATCGTAATCTATCGACATGAAGTCGAGTTTGTCCAGCACGAATTCCGCGCTCCGATCCTCGCCCAGCAGTCCCACGGCATCCGCCCGACACTGGCGGCAATGTCGCATCATCGGCATATTGTCCGCGCAGGCATCCTGCAACGTCTGCAATTCCGCCGCCGTGGGGGCGCGCTGTCCCATGATTCCGTAATGGCTGCCATGCCCGGCCTCGGCGATCAATGGCATGACATTATGCAGAAATGCGCCCTTGTCCTTCACGGCCCGCGAAACTTCCTTCAAGTGTTCATCATTCACGCCGGGAATCATCACCGAATTCACCTTCACCAGAATGCCCCGCTCGGCCAGCATCGCAAGCCCTCTTTGCTGTTGTTTGATCAGAATGGCGGCGGCCTCCCGGCCACGAATGCGGCGGTTCCGCCAGAAAATCCACGGATATATCCGCATGCCGATTTCAGGGTCGAGACAGTTGATGGTGATTGTTACGTGACCGATGTTGTGCCGGGAAATTTCATCGACATGTTCTGGAAGATTCAGTCCATTGGTCGACACGCACAATTTGATGTCCGGCGCTTTTTCGGAAAGCAGGCGGAAAGTCTCGAACGTGCGTTCAGGGTTGGCCAGCGGATCGCCTGGCCCGGCGATACCGAGCACCGCCATCTGCGGAATCGCCGCCGCGACCGCCAACGCCTTCCTTACGGCCTGGGTGGGCGTGAGCAACTCGGACGCCACGCCAGGGCGGGACTCGTTGGCGCAATCGTATTTGCGGTCGCAATAATTGCATTGAATATTGCAGGCGGGCGCGACAGCGACGTGCATGCGCGCGAAGTAGTGGTGCGCCTCTTCCGAATAACAGGGATGATCCTGCACTTTGATGCGGACAGGTTCGGGCAGATGCGAGAGTGCGCCAGACACCGTGCCACAGCCGCCCGCCGTGCGGTCGCCGCCGGAAGACGCGGCACAGGAAAGAACGGGCAAATCCATTTCGAAGGCTCCTTAAGTGGCCTCCGGGCTGGCAGCAAACGCTGTGCCAGAATATTTATATTCTATAAACAGTTAGTTAGGATTCTTCGACAAGGCATCTGGGGTACCTTGTCAGGAAAACGACAAGATAGATGTACCGTTTCAGGCGGTCCGGAGCGCCGCTGATTCAGTCTTTGATCCGGATTCCGGGTGTGACGGACATGCCCACGTACAGACTTGCCGCCGCGGGTTGGCCGGGGTCTCAACCTTCGCGCCGCCCTGAAGGGGGGTCAAGCCGGAGTTGGTTTTTCGATGAACGCACGCGCAAAGCAGAGGTCTTCCCATGCTTTGCTCTTATCCAGCGGGTTGCGCAGCAGATAGGCGGGGTGGTAGGTGACGAGCACGGGCAGGCCGCTGCGCTCGAAGCGTTTGCCGCGCGCGGCGGCGATGCTGATTTCGCGCCCAAGTAGCGCCTGCGCCGCTGGGCGGCCCAGCGCGATGAGCAGCCGGGGCTGGATGAGGGCGATCTGGCGGTCCAGGAATGGCAGGCATGCGGCGATTTCCGCTGCTTCGGGTGTGCGGTTGAACGGTGGGCGGCATTTGACGGCGTTGGCGATGTAAACATCCTTGCCGCGTTCCAGGCCGATGGCCGCAAGCATGCGGTCGAGCAGTTTTCCAGCCTGCCCGACGAAAGGCTCGCCGCGCCGGTCTTCTTCTGCGCCCGGCCCTTCGCCGACGAACATCCAGCGCGCATTGTGGTCGCCCACGCCGGGTACGGCCTGTTCACGCTGTTTACAAAGCGCGCAGGCGCGGCAGGCGCGGATGGTTTCTTCAAGCACGGGCCAGTCCAGCATGGCGATGCGGCTTGCGGAAATGGTTTCCTGTGCGGGTTCCGGTGTGGCGGCGGGCACGGGCGCGTGGCGATCCATTCGGTTTGGGGGGTGCTTCGCTTCACTCGCAATGACCGCTCCTCCCCCGTCATTGCGAGGAGCGAAGCCCCGTGGCAATCCAGATGCCGCATCGGATTGCTTTGCCTCATTCACAATGGCGATTGGTTCAGGAATGTTCCTGGCGTTTTCTTCGCGGGGCGGCAGAGCTGCCGCTTCGGTTTCGGTCGCGCGCAGCCGCCACAAAGGCGTGAGGCCCATTTCGCGGAGTATGGCGGCGCGGCGTGGTTTCACAGGCCGCACCGCATCACGATGGCGTCCTCGCGTCCATCGGGTGAGGGGTAGTAGCTCGCGCGGCGGCCGATTTCGACAAAGCCGGTACGCTGGTACAGCGCGAGGGCGCGTGTGTTGGAAGGGCGCACTTCAAGGAAGAACCAAAGGCAGCCATCGTGCCGGATCTTGTCCATCAGGAATTCGAGCAGGCGGCGGCCAAGGCCGCGCCCTTGTTCGCCGCGCACCACGCTGAGGTTGAGCAGGTGGGCTTCGTCGAGCACCATGAACACGACGGCGTAGGCGACGGGCAAAGCGCCCTCGTACATCAGGGGGCAGAAATAGTCCGAGTCGAGCGAGTCGACAAAGTTCTGCCGCGTCCAGGGGGAAGCATGCAGACAGGCTTCCTGCGCCGTTACCCAGTCCAGGTCGCTTTCCGTCATGGGGACGAAGCGGCATTTGTCTGCTGTCATGCCTTATTGCCCCGCGCGAGGCGCTCAGTCGTGGTCAAGGCCACTTTGTTGCGCACGTAAAGGGGCGTGGCGCGTTCGGGCGGCACGATGTCCGTTTCGCCCGCTTCCGCCGCCAGACGGGCGATGGTTTCTGCCAGGGGAACGGCTAGCGGATCGCAACCTGCGAGCGATGCGCGCACGGCGGCGAGCGGGGTATCGAAGGCGGCGAATGCGGAGCCTAGCCCGAAGTAGCCGCTTTCTGGCGGCGGCAGCGCTTCGGGCGGGCAACAGGCGGGGGCGGAGAGTTCGACCGGCAGGCCATTTTCGATCCGGTAGCGCCCATGGTAAATCTCGCCCATGCGCGCGTCGGTCGCGGCCAGCGCCAGGGGCAGGGGAGACTGCGCGGCCAGCGCCGCTAGGCTGCATACAGGGATGACGCCCAACCCCGCGCCGAGGGCAAGACCCTGGGCAACGCCGCAGGCCAGGCGCAGGCCGGTAAACGCGCCGGGACCGCTGCCGAAGGCCACGGCGTCGAGCGCACCGATGCCGAGTCCGCCTTCGTCCAGCAGGTTGCGGGCGGCAGCAAGGATGTAGTTGGAATGATTGCCATGCCCTTCGATCCTGCGCAGGCGAGTTTCGCCGCCGAGGCGAAGCGCGACGCTGGCGCGCTCGCAGGAGAATTCAAAAGCCAGAAGTTTCATCGTGGCGGTATTTTAACGGGCGCGCGAGCATGCCGTGTCTACCGTTTTGGGGACGCGCTCTCCCCGCCTGTCATTACGAGGCGCGCAATCCCCGTATATCGCGCTGCGCGCGGCGGGCCTGGCTGTTGTCGCGCCGTTGAGCGCGGAGATATTGCCGCGGATTGCGGAAAACCCTGTCGGGTTTGCGACACAGGGTCTGACAAAAATACTTTCCGCTTCAATAGACATGCGCGCCAATCCCCGCCCAGCATGGGTTCCAGGGAGTTGGCACGGGCATTGCAAGACATGACTAATCTCTTTTTTTGGGGGCGGACGCCTTCTCCCGTACGCTATGAGCGAACTGCTGTTGCTTCTGATTTCCACGGCGCTCGTCAATAACGTGGTGCTCATCAAATTCCTTGGCCTTTGCCCGGTCATGGGCGTCTCCCGGAATCTGGAGAGCGCCCTGGGCATGGGCATGGCGACAACCTTTGTGCTCACCCTGGCCGCCGCTGCGAGCTGGATGCTGGAGCACTGGCTGCTCGTGCCTTTCGGGCTGGAATTCTTGCGCATTCTCACTTTTATCCTGGTCATTGCTTCGGTAGTGCAGTTCACGGAGATGTTCGTGAAAAAGATCAGTCCCGGTCTCTATCAGGCGCTGGGTATCTACCTGCCGCTCATTACCACCAACTGTGCCGTACTGGGCGTCTCGCTCCTGAATGTGCAGCAGGCGCATGGCTTTTTCTGGAGCCTCGCTTACGCCTTCGGTTCCGCCGTGGGTTTTACGCTGGTGTTGATGATCTTTGCTGGCCTGCGCGAACGCATCGCCCTTTCCCGCGTGCCCGCCGCTTTCGCGGGCGCGCCGATAGCCTTTGTCGCCATCAGCCTTCTGGCGCTTGCTTTCATGGGCTTTTCCGGGCTGAACGTCCAGGGATGAATAACGATGACAGCCATTTTGACCCTGACGCTCCTGGGTGCCGCGCTAGGGCTGGCGCTGGGCATTGCCGGGCGGCTTTTGGCGGTGGAGGCCGATGCCGATGTCGCTGGACTGGAGAGCCTGCTGCCCGGTACAAATTGTGGGCAGTGCGGTTTTCCCGGCTGTGCGGGGGCCGCCGCCGCCATGATTTCCGGGGCCGCCCCGCCGAGCTGCTGTCCGCCGGGCGGCAAGGCGGTCGCCCTGGCGCTGGCGGAAAAACTCGGGGTAGGCCTCGATCTTTCCCGTGTTGTCGACGAAGGGCCGAAGCTGGCCGTGGTGGCCGAGGATCTGTGCATCGGCTGTTGTCGCTGCCTCAGAGCCTGCCCTACGGACGCCATTCTCGGCGCGCCCAAGCAGATTCACAACGTTCTGAAGGAAGCCTGCACCGGCTGCGCCGCCTGCGTCGAACATTGCCCGACAGGTGCCTTGATCATACAGCCGATGCCGGTGAGCTGGCAGTATTGGGTCATGCCCAAACCGGTCGCCGCCTGAAAGGAAAACCCGCATGGGCCTGATGGAAAAAATCTTTACTCGATCCTGGGGCGTCCACCCGCGGGATTACAAGCATCCCGCCGCTGACGCGCCAGTGCGCGTCATGCCGATGCCGGAACGGCTTTATCTTTCGCTGGCGCAACATTTGGGCGCGCCTGCCCGGCCTGCCGTGCTGGTCGGACAGAAGGTGAAAAAGGGCGAAAAAATCGCTGATCCCCAGGGGCCGGTCTCTGCCGCCATTCACGCGCCAACTTCCGGTGTCATCGCCGCCATCGGAGAGATTCCCGCGCCGCATCCCTCCGGCCTGCCTGTGCAGGCGATCATCCTGGAAGCCGATGGCCGGGATGAATGGAGCGAGGCGCTGACGGCCTGCGACAACCCCCTTGGTCTTGCGCCGGATGAAATCAGTTACCGCGTCGCCGCTGCGGGCGTGGTGGGTATGGGGGGCGCGACTTTTCCTTCGGCGCTGAAGCTTTCTTCTTCCCGCAAGGCGGGCGTGACGACGCTCGTCATGAACGGCGGCGAGTGCGAACCTTATCTCTCCTGCGACGACCGCCTGATGCGCGACAAGGCTGAAACCATCATCGACGGCATCCGCCTGATGCTCCACGCTACCGGCGCGAAGGAAGCCATCGTCGGCATCGAGGACAACAAGCCGGAAGCTATCGCCGCCATGCGGAAGGCCGTCGCCGCGCATGCGGGGGTGCGCGTCCGCCCCATTCCGGCGCGCTATCCGATGGGGTCGGAGAAACAACTGGTGCAGACGCTCACGGGCAGGGAAATTCCCGCTGGCGCGCTGCCCGCCGAGGTGGGCGTGGTAGTGCATAACGTCGGCACGGCCAGGGCAGTCTCGGAAGCCATCCGCCTGGGCCGCCCGCTCATTTCCCGCTTGCTGACAGTCAACGGCGGCTGCGTGGGCGCACCCGGCAATATCGTGGCGCCAGTCGGGGCGCTAGTCGAAGAAGTCCTTGCTTTCGCGGGCGGCATCGAAGCCAGACCGGCACGGCTTGTCATGGGCGGGCCGATGATGGGTGTGTCGCTACCGCATGCGCGAACGCCCGTCATCAAGGGAACGAGCGGCATCCTCGCCCTGAATGCCGCGCAGGCCGCCGACAGCCGGGAAGAAGCCTGTATCCGCTGCGCGAGTTGCGCGCGCGCCTGTCCGATACAGCTCATGCCGCTGGACATGGCGCGGCACATTCGGGGCGACGATCTGAAAGGCGCGCTCAGACTCGGCCTGAAAGACTGCATCGCTTGCGGCTGCTGCGCCTACGTTTGCCCAGCGCATATTCCCCTGGTGCAATACTTTACCTACGCCAAAGGCACATTGGCGGCGGAAGATCGCGCCAGGCAGAAAGCCGAGGCAACTCGTAGACTGGCCGCCGCGCGCAGCGAGCGGCTGGCGCGGGAAGCCCGCGAAAAAGCCGAGATCGCCGCCCGTCGCAAAGCGGAGCGCGAGGCCGCCAAAGCCGCCGCCGCGTCTGCCAGAAGCGCCGGAGAAATGTCCGCATGAATGCTGATGGCTACCATGCCGACCGTGTCTTCGCCTCGCCCCATGCCCACGGTGGCGGCGAGATCCGGCGCACCATGCTGCAAGTCCAGCTCGCCTTGGTGCCCGCGACCCTGTTTGGTTTTTGGCTTTACGGCTGGCCCGCCTTTTTCCTGTGGCTGCTCACGCTTTTCTTTGCACAGATTTTTGAAGTCATCAGCCTGCGCTTGACCGGAAACACTGGCCAGACCGGCTCTCCTGGCGATGGCTCCGCCCTGCTGACTGGCTGGCTGCTGGCGATGACCCTGCCGCCTTGGTCGGCCTGGTGGATCGGCGCACTGGGCGCGTTCATCGCCATCGTCATCGGCAAACAGGTATTCGGCGGATTGGGGCAAAACGTTTTCAATCCCGCCATGGCGGCGCGGGTGGCGCTGCTAGTTTCCTTCCCCCTGCAACTGACCGCCTGGGTTGTGCCCTTGCCGCTCTCCGGCCTCGACGCGCCGGGTTTCCTCGACGGTCTGCGCATCACACTGGGGCAAATCCCCGTGCCGGATGCCATGACTAGCGCTTCGTTGCTCGGCTACGCTAAGACGGAGCTTTCCCGCGGCCTTGGGCTGGCGCAGGCGTTCGCCGCCGGTCATGCGCCCCAACTTTCCTGGCCAGGCGTGCGCGCGGGCAGTATGGGCGAATCTTCCGTGCTCCTGATCCTTGCGGGCGGCGTTTTCCTGCTGGCGACCGATGTCATCCGCTGGCAAGCGCCCCTGGGGGTGCTGGCGGGCGCGCTGATCCCCGCCTCGATTGCCCACGTCATTGCACCGGAAACCCATTTGGACGCCGCCAGCCATCTCCTTTCCGGCGCGCTGATGCTCGGTGCCTTCTTTATTGCCACCGATTACGTCACTTCCCCGGCCACCGGCGCGGGGCGGCTCATTTTCGGACTGGGCGCCGGGCTGCTGACCTGGATCATTCGCACGCTGGGCGGTTATCCCGAAGGCGTGGCTTTCGCCATTCTGTTCATGAACGCCCTGACTCCCCTCATCGACCGTTACGTCAGGCCGCGCATTCTGGGCCGCACCCGCTCGGGTCAGCCCATCCGCGGCGCGGGCAAGTGAGCTTCCGACATGGCGTTCGCGGAACTGAAGGCGCATCCCCTCTACCAGCCCCTGCTGCTGGGTCTCATGACACTGCTGGCTTCCGCCACGCTTGCCTGGGCTTCCAGCGCCACGCGGGGAGCCATTGCCGAAGCTGAAGCCCGGGATTTGCGCGATTCGCTGACACAAGTGCTGCCCGAAGATTTCGTCGACAACGACTTGCTGGCGGACAGCGCCGACATCGACATCGGCAACGGTAAACCCTTGCGGGCTTACCGAGCGCGATCAGGCGGAACGGTCAAAGGCGTGGTGTTCACCGTCATCGGCAAGGGTTACGGCGGCGAAATCGCCGTCCTGATGGCGGTTGATGAAAATGGCCGCATCCTGGGCGCGCGGGTACTGAAACATACGGAAACCCCAGGGCTGGGCGACAAGATCGAAATCGCCAAAAGCGATTGGATAAACGGTTTTACCGGTAAGACGCTTTCGGCGGCGAACTGGGCGGTAAAAAAAGACGGTGGCGACTTCGACCAGTTCGCGGGCGCGACCATCACGCCTCGCGCCGTGGTGAGCGCCGTCAAGAACGGGCTGGAAATATTCGCCCGCCACAGGGCCACACTGCTTGGCGCGGACAAGGAGCACGACGGATGAGCGCATCCATCAAGACACTCGTCAAAGATGGCGTCTGGGATAACAACGTCGTCTTTACGCAAATGATCGGACTTTGTCCTGCGGCGGCCGTCACGACCAGCGGCACGAACGGACTGGGCATGGGGTTGGCCACCACGGCGGTGCTGGTCATCGCAAACGTTCTCGTCGCGCTGGTTCGCAACATCATCAGCCCGCAGGTGCGGATACCCGTTTTTGTCGTCCTGATCGCCAGTCTCGTCACCGTGGTGGACATGCTGCTCAACGCCTGGCTGCACGAACTCTACAAAGTGTTGGGCCTGTTCATCGCCTTGATCGTGGTCAACTGCGCGATTCTCGGACGGGTAGAAGCCTTCGCCTCGAAAAACGGCGTCTGGCCCGCGTTCGTGGACGGCCTGGCGATGGGTTTCGGGTTTACCGTCGCCCTGACCCTGATCGGACTGATCCGGGAATTTCTCGGCAGTGGCACCCTCTTTGCGCAAGCCTCGCAGCTTCTGGGCGCGAGCTTCGCCTTTCTGGAAATCCGTGCGCACGAAAACGGCGGGGCGCTCCTCATGATCCTGCCCCCCGGCGCGTTTGCCGTGCTCGGGTTTCTGCTGGCGGGCAAACGTCTGCTGGATACACGGAAAAACGCCGCCTGAACCCGTCAGGGGAAAACCATGCAGATCGCCCTTGCTTATTCTGAACCCGGCCAGCAAATCTGGATGAACCTCGACGTGCCAGAGTCCGCCACCTTGCGGGAAGCCATCGAACGCTCCGGCATCCTGCGGCAGTTTCCCCATATTGACCTGGAAAGTCAGAAAACCGGCATTTTCGGCAAACTCGCCAAACTTGATACCATCCTCAAGCCGGGCGACCGGGTGGAAATCTACCGCCCCATCATCGCCGACCCGGAAACCGTCCCGCGTAGGGACAGAGGGGAGGACGAAAAATCTCCTTGATTATATCCGCCGCCCGCGAGCGCTCCTTTTTGTCATTGTGAACACCGCATTGCCGCGTAAAACTATGTTCCATAGGGCATCCTTCCATCCAGTCAGCGGGCGGGATTGTGCCTAGATTAAACATCTATACGATAAGAGCGGCATCAAGCCGCCCTTATCGTCGCGCTATTCTTCCCCGCCCTTGGTCATTTCAGCGAGAGCACCCACTTCACCAGTGTTTTCGCTTCATCAGGCGTTACTTTGTTGGGCGTCATCGGAACCGGCCCCCATACACCTGAACCGCCGTTGATGACCTTACCCGCGAGTTTGTCGACCGCGTCGGCCTGACCGGCATACTTGGCGGCGACTTCTTTATAGGCGGGGCCGATCAGTTTGGCGTCGACCTTGTGGCAGGCCGTACAGCCCTTGGCCTTGGCAAGATCTTCGGAGGCCAGGGCGGGCATGGACAGGAACCCGGCGGCAATCGTGACGGCAACAAACATTTTTTTCATTGGAGATTCCTCATGATGATGGTGTTGTAGAAGGTGCTCGGAGGATATTACGCCAAGAACCGCCGCTTGCCTACCTCTCGATAACCCATATTGAAAAAATTTGCCGCCACGGCAGGAAAGGCGGGTTTTTATTGTTGCCCGGATGCCTCGCCTCCGGGGTTCGTGAGCCCTGGAATCCGCTCGACGAACCGCCTCAGCATTGCGAGGGCGTGGGGCGCATCCGCCGCCTCGGCGTGTCGTGCCGCCGGATTGCCCAAGGCTCTTTCTTTCTCCAAGAGGGCCGCCATGATTTCACCGTCGAATTCAGGATGGAACTGCGTGCTCCACACCATTGGCGCGTAGCGCAGGATTTGATGGGGGTCGTGCGCCGATCCCGCCAGCGCTTCCGCGCCTTTCGGCAGACTTGCCACGGTCTGCGCGTGGAACAGATTTACTGCGTAACGCCGGGGCATGCCGTCTAGCAGTGGTTCCTGTCCGGCGCGTGGATACAGCGAGATTTCCCGCGTCCCCAGTTCCAACCCCGCCGGATGATCCTCGACCACGCCGCCTAGTGCGTGCGCGAGGAGCTGATGGCCGTAACACACCCCGAGGACCGGTAAACCCGCATCCAGCGCGTCGCACAACCACCCGGCTGCCGCCTCGCTCCATGGCAGGCGGTCTGTCACCATTGCATCCGATCCCGTCACCAGCGCCCCGGCGTAAACATGGGGCCTTTCGGGGCGCTCGCCCCGCTCCGCGTGCACACGCCGCACCAGATGCCGCGCGTCCAGTTTTTCCAGCCCGCCCGCGCGGACGAACATACGGTCGTAGTCGCCGTACCGGCGCTGTATCGCGCGGGAGGCGCTGCCTGTCTGTAAAATCAGGATCGGCTTTTCGACCACTGTTTCCCAAGTGTTCATGAACGTTTCCAGTGGAGATGTTGGCGGCGCTTTTGGAGATTGCCATCATACGTTCCCGAAGGACACTCCGGGTGAATCAATCGTCATCGCAAGCGTCCAGATTGCCTTGGTTTCGGTAGCCTCGCCGGTTCGCGCAAATGCAAAAATCGCTTGGTCGCCAGCCTCGGGGCAGCCATTTGCACGGATTGCGCCGGGGGGAAAGGAAGCGGCGGCATAAGGTATAAATACCGTTGACGCGAACCTGGATGGAAAGCTTTCCACGCCATCCGGCGGATGCGCCGACACGTTGGCAGCCGCTGTGTGGCGCGCAAGGGTTATTTAAATATAAACAATATCTTATAAAATATATATGTATTTTTTTTAATAGTGTACTCCTGTTGAAATCGTGCTATATTTACGCAGTCGGCCAACGTGTCGACAGAAAATGCGAGCGAAAAAATAATAGTTGTTGAATTGAAAACCCGACGCAGGGTAGATATAATTTCTAGCATATTTTTATGATTTGGTTGTGCATCCGGATGCGATTCATCTATGTGGGTTCCGCCGAATGTTGTGCGCATCAATAATAATTTCGGGAATTGCCTTGTTTTCCAGGGGGTAGCATTGTGAGCTTCTTTGGTCAGATTTTTTCCTTCTTCCGCAGGAAATCCCAGCCCTCGGTAATCGAGGAAGAACTGGAAGATCGCCGCTTGCGCCCGCGCGTTAACCCTAGAGAGGAGACGCGGGTTCTCGTGATCGACGATTCCCCGACAATCCTCACGGCGATGAAGCGGTTCCTTGAATCGGCACACTGTGTGTTCTTGGGTGCGCTCGACGCGAAAATGGGCATGGAAGTCGCCCTCACCCAGAAGCCGGACATGATTTTCCTCGATATCGTCATGCCCGGTATCAATGGTTTCGCGGCCCTGCGCGCCTTGCGCAAGAATGCCCGCACGCGGGACATTCCCATTGTCATGATGAGCGGCAACGAACAGGCCAAGGCGCAGTTCTTTGGCGCGCACATCGGCGCCGACGATTTCATGAAGAAGCCGTTTACCCGCTTCGAGGTATTCGCCCACATTGCCCGTTTGCTTGACGAAGATTGTGTTCCGCGGCGTCCGCCGCTGGATCTGCCCGATAACGCCCAGGCGGCAGAGCCGGAAATCACGCCAGTGGCGCCGCTGCACGAAAGCGCCCGCGTCCGGGGAGGGGACGACGATGGCGCGCCCAAGGCCGCTCCCCGAAAAGCAGCCGAAGCCCATGCGGCGCAACCCGCAGCCGTCAAGCCCAAACCCAGACCCCCTGCCGAGGCGGTCGCCGGGTTGGCCGAACAGCCCGTCGCAGCGTCTGCCCGTCCGGCAGGTCACGCGGCTGTGCCCCACCCCGTGCCAGCTACCGTGGCACGGGCGGAACCCGCTCCGGAGGCACAGCCTTCCGCCCAGGTAGTTTCCATCGCGCCGCCTCCCACGCCTTCGCTCTCGGTTCCGGTCATCTCTTCGGAATTGCTGAACCGGATCGCGCGTCTGGCGCAACTTGCCCAGTCCGATCCCGAAGCACTGAAGGCGCTGGTCGTTCTCTCGTCGCAGTTGTGCGCTCAATTCATTGAGGCAAACGGGAAAGCGCCCATGGAGCCAACGACCCGTGCGCGGGCAACCGCCACGGCCACTTGAGGGGGGCGGAAAGCGTTTTCCTCTTTCGAACCGTTTCAGCAGCGGTTTCGCCAGAGGTGAAGCTTGTTGCACATCCAGCCACTGGCGGGCACAATAAAATGCCATCTTGCCTCACGATTCCGCCACTCGTGGTGGAATCGTGGCATTCAGGGCCGTGAAATGGAGAACCTGCATGAAACTCACCAGCAACAGTTTCGCCGAGGGACAAAAAATCCCAGGCGAATTCGCCTTCGGCATCCATGATGCCGTCCACCACGTTAGCCTGGGCAATAATCGTAATCCCCACCTTGCCTGGAGCGAGGTTCCCGAAGGCGTGAAAAGCTTTGTCGTGATCTGTCACGATCCGGACGCGCCAAGCAAGGACGACGACGTCAATCAAGAGGGACGTAGCGTGCCCGCCAGTCTGGAACGGGCCGTTTTTTTCCATTGGGCGCTGGTGGACTTACCTGCCGATTTACGGGAAATCGCCGCTGGCGAGTTTTCGCGCGAAGTCACGCCGCGCGGCAAATCCGGCCCCTCTGCGCCGCGCGGCGCGCGGCGCGGCATCAACGATTACACCAACTGGTTCGCCAACGACTATGACATGCGCGGCGATTACTACGGTTACGACGGGCCTTGCCCGCCGTGGAACGACGAAATTCCCCATCGCTACGTATTTACGCTTTATGCGGTTGACGTGGAGCGCCTGCCGGTCAAGGGGCGCTTCAGCGGCGCGGACGTCCGCGCCGCCTTGCAGGGGCACATCCTGGCCGAAGCCAGCCTTACCGGCATTTACAGCCTGAATCCGGCTGTGTCCTGAAACGTTTCAGGACAAGCCGGGAGTGAGACGGCGTCCGCGCATCAGGATGAGAACGGTCAGGATAATCAAAGCGCCCGCGAGCGCGGGCGCATCCCCCCGGCGTGCGTAAGGTGTGCTGCCTCGGTAAGCGGTAACACGCGTCTCCAGCACACCGCGCGTGAAAGCAGGTAGCACTGTAGGCACGGAGCCGTCGGGCAGCGCCAGGGCGGTCATGCCGGTGTTGGTGGCGCGCAGCATGGGGCGACCGTTTTCCATCGCGCGAACTCTGGCGATTTGCAGGTGCTGCGGCTGTGCGTGGGAGTCGCCGTACCAGGCCAGGTTCGAGAGATTGAGCATGAGTCCGGCTTGCGGCAGGCTGGAGATCAGCTCGGAACCGAAAATATCCTCGTAACATATGTTGACGGCGATATGCCGTCCATGAAGCGTGAAGGGTGACTGCGCCCATTCGCCCGGAAGTTGCTGTGACATCGGAATGTTCGCCAGGCCGTAGAACCATCCGAAAAGCGGTGGCGAATATTCGCCGAAAGGGACGAGATGGCGTTTTGTGTAGCGTTGTCCGCCGCCCGCGCCCAGGGTGATCGCGCTGTTGCGGTATTGTCCGGCTTCCTGGACGAACGCGCCGGTCAGCAGGGTTGCGCCGCGCTGGACGAGGGTAGCGGTCAGCGCGTCGAGATAGCCCTTGGGCAGCCAATCCAGCGTGGGCAGCGCGGTTTCTGGCAGGACGATGACCTCGCCGCGCGCCACGTTTACGAGATCGGCGTTGACGCGCAGGACTTCGGCGAAGCTCGCCGGATCCCATTTGAGCGATTGCTCGATGTTGGGCTGTACCAGCGAAACCGCCAGCGGCTCGCCTTCGGGCGCGACCCAGGCATGCCGCGACAGCCCCCATCCCGTCATGAAAATGAGCGCGACCGGCGCGGCGAAAAGCTGGGCCGCCTTTTTGCGTGCGCTGGCGGGTACCGCCGCGCAGAATGCCGCGAGGGCGGCGGCAAAGGCCGTCAAGCCGCCGACGCCGTATACGCCGAGCACAGCGAAATACCCCGCCAGCGGACTGGGCGGTGTCTGGGTATAGCCGATGGAGAGCCACGGAAACCCGGTGAAAAGTGTGCCGCGCAGCCATTCGGCCAGAAGCCATGCGGCGGCGAACAACAGCGCCCGCCGCGCCGCGCCGCCAGCGCGCCAGCGCGCGTAAATCGCTCCCGCGATGGCCGGGTAGAGCGCAAGGTAGGTGCAGAAAAGGAAGATGGCGAAAGCCGCCAGCAGTGGATTCATGCCGCCATAGCGTTCGAGCGCGATGTAGAGCCACGATACCCCGGCGCCGAACGCCCCGAGTCCCCAGGCGAAGCCAAGTCCGAAGCCTGCTCGCGCCGATGAGGCCTGCTCCAGCAGTGCCGCCAGTATGGCAAGGCTGACAAACGCGAGGGGAAACCAAGCCAGGGGTGCGAAAGCCGCTACCGAAAGCGCACCGGCAAGGACAGCAAATATCATGCGGAAGCCGCCTCGGCTTCCGCCTCCGGTGATGCGGGGCCGTGGTCGACGAGCAGCGTATAGATGCGCCGTCCGTCGGCGCGCAGCACGCGAAAGCACAGGCCGTCAATGGTAATCGCCTCATCGCGGCGCGGCAGCCGTCCGAGATGGCGGATCAGGAAGCCGCCGATGGTATCCACGCCTTCATCGTTGAACGCGGTGGCGAATGCATCATTGAAGTCGCCTATTGTGGTCGTCGCTTTTACCCGGCAGCGTCCAGTCTGATCGGGCAGGATGTCGTCATCGTCATCGTAGTCGTATTCGTCTTCGATTTCGCCGACGATCTGTTCAAGTACGTCTTCGATGGTCACGAGTCCGGCGACGCCGCCGTATTCATCGACCACGATTGCCATGTGATTACGGCTCAGGCGAAACTCGCGCAACAGCACGTCAAGTGGTTTGGATTCCGGGATGAATACCGCCGGGCGCAGTGTTTCGCGCAGTTTGAATTCCCGCCCAGCAAAGTATCGCAGCAGATCCTTGGCGAGCATAATGCCAACAACATTATCCTTGCCGTCGCAGACGACCGGAAAGCGCGAATGCGCGGTCTTTACGGCAAAAGCGGCGATGGTCTCCATGGAATCGTCGATTTGGAGCACGTCCATTTGCGAACGCGGCACCATGATGTCGCGCACCCGCATGTCGGAGATTTGCAGCGCGCCTTCGATGATCGCCAGAATATCGGCATCCAGCAATTCACGTCCATGGGCGGCGCGCAGGAGAGCGACGAGTTCAGCGCGATCTTCCGGCTCCGGGGCGAGTAGCGCCGACAGGCGTTCCAGCAGGGAGGGCTTGTCGGCGGCAAAACCGGAATCGTTCATGGCATCATTGTACGAACGCCGCGCCGCTCAGGCGTAAGGATCGGCATAACCGAGCGAACGCAGGATGTCCCGCTCGCGCGCCTCCATGTTCTCGGCATCGTCCTTCTCCTTGTGGTCGAACCCTTGCAGGTGCAGCATGCCATGTACGACGAGGTGGGCGAAGTGGGCATCGAGCGGCTTGCCCTGCGTACTGGCTTCGCGCGTCACCACCGGCACGCAGAGTACGAGATCGCCGTGTATTGTCGCATCGTCGCCCGTCTCGCTGTCATAGAAGAATGTCAATACATTGGTGGCGTAGTCCTGGCCGCGATAATTCTTGTTCAGTTCGCGCCCCTCCGTCTCGCCGACCAGCCGCACGCTGGCTTCCACATCGCGCAACAGCGCCGCCTGCGCCCATCGCCGGATCTGATGCTTCTTGGGCGCGTTGAGGCGATCTTCGCCATCAAGCGCCTTTTGCACGGCAAGGTTCAGCATCGGCGGCGTTCCCGGCAAATCGGCGGTTTCGACGGGAAGCAGGTCGTGATGCACATCAACCCGCAGGCTGATGACATTGCAGGCGCCTGGCTGCACGTTGATGATCGGCACCGCCGCTTCGTCGCCGGACACATCGGCCTCTATTTCGAGATCGCTCCAGCCATTTTCCGGGAACGACAACACTAAACGGCGTCCGCCTCCGAGGTCGATTTCGAGCCGCTCGGCGCGTACCCGGCTGCCTTTGCCATCGCTGCCCATCGCGGTTATCCTGGGTTTATTCGTCAGCTTCGTCGTCATGGCCTTTGTCTTCCTCCTCGTCTTTATGAGCCGCCGCTTCCGGCGCGTCGCGTTTTCTGGCGTAAGCCTCGACGATGTGCGCCACCAATGGATGTCGCACCACGTCTTCCTTGCCGAATTCGGTAAATGCCAGCCCCCGCACCCGCCCGAGCAGGGCGCGCGCTTCCGCCAGCCCGCTGCGGTTGCCGCGCGGCAGATCGACCTGGGTCAGATCGCCCGTGACCACCACCTTCGCGCCGAAGCCGATGCGGGTCAGGAACATCTTCATCTGCTCGGGCGTGGTGTTCTGGGCTTCGTCGAGAATGATGAAGGCATTGTTGAGCGTGCGCCCGCGCATGAAGGCGAGCGGCGCGACCTCGATGGCGCCGCGTTCGAAAAGCTTGCCGACACGGTCGAAGCCCATCAGATCATAGAGCGCATCGTAGAGTGGCCGCAAATAAGGATCGACTTTCTGTGCCAGATCGCCGGGCAGGAAGCCCAGACGTTCACCCGCCTCCACCGCCGGGCGGGTAAGGATGATGCGTTCCACCAGGTCGCGCTCGAAAGCATCGACGGCGCTCGCCACCGCGAGATAAGTCTTGCCCGTACCCGCCGGGCCGATGCCGAAAGTGATGTCGTGCTCCTGGATATTCTTCAGATAGTCGATCTGATGTTGCGTGCGCCCGTGTAGTTCGCTGCGCCGCGTAACCAGCACCGGCGCGTCGGCGGGCGCTTCGTCCCGGTTGGCGACTTCCACCAGTCCGAGCTGGATATCCTCGCGCGGCAGATCTCGGTCGGCCCTGGCGTAAAAATGGCGCAATGCCATCTCGCCCCGCCGCGCGTTGCGGCCTCGCAGGGTGAAATGCGCGCCCCGGCGGACAATGGCGATGTCGAAAGCGTTTTCGATCTGGCGCAGGTTTTCGTCGAAAGCCCCACACAAACGGACCAGCCGCGCGTTGTCCGCCGGTTCAAACGACAGTTCCAGAGACATTGCCGTCAAGATTCTCCCTCAGATTTCACCAACCACGATTTCACCGCGCAGGCTGTGCGGCATGGCGGCGGTAATCCTCACATCGGCGAACTGGCCCATCAGGCGCTCGCGCACATGCGCCGGAACGGGGAAGTTCACCACCCGGTTATTGGCGGTACGCCCGTACAGATCGGCATCATTCTTCTTTGCAACACCTTCGACCAGGATGCGCTCGACGTCGCCGACCATCGACTGGCTGATGGCCTGCGCCTGTTCGTCGATGCGTTTTTGCAGCCGCGCCAGCCAGCCAAGTTTGGTTTCCCGCGTCACAGGATCATCCATCTCCGCCGCAGGCGTGCCGGGCCGCGTGCTGTAGACAAAACTGAACGCGCCATCGAAGCCGATCTCGTCGATCAGCTTCATCGTTTTCTCGAAATCCTCGGCGGTTTCGCCCGGAAAACCAACGATGAAATCCGAACTCAGGGACAAACCGGGCCGGGCCGCGCGCAACCGCCGCACGATGGACTTGAACTCCAGCACCGTATAACCGCGCTTCATTGCCGCCAGCACCCTGTCCGAACCCGACTGCACCGGCAAATGCAATTGCGGCGCCAGATTGGGCAGGCGGGCGTAGGCCTCGATCAGCCTCGGCGTCATCTCGCGCGGATGCGAACTCGTGAAGCGGACGCGCCCGATACCGGCAATGCCGTGCACGCATTCCAGCAATAGGGCAAAGTCGCCCGTCTCGCCGCAGCCCTTTTCCAGTTCGCCGCGCCAAGCATTCACGTTCTGCCCGAGCAGCGTTACCTCCCGCACCCTTTGCGCCGCCAGCGCCGTCACCTCCGCAAGCACGTCATCGAGCGGGCGCGAGACTTCCTCGCCGCGCGTATAAGGCACCACGCAGAACGTGCAATATTTGGAACACCCCTCCATGACCGAAACGAAAGCCGACGCGCCTTCGACGCGCGCTTGCGGCAAGGCGTCGAACTTCTCCACCTCGGGGAAGGAAATGTCCACCTGAGGCCGCCCGCTTTCCCTGCGCCGCGCGATGAGCTGCGGCAGCCGGTGCAGCGTCTGCGGCCCGAACACAACGTCCACATAAGGCGCGCGTCGCACGATGGCCTCGCCTTCCTGGCTCGCCACGCAGCCGCCGACACCGATGATGAGTCCGGGCCGCTCCGCCTTGATCCGGCGCACCCGGCCCAGATCGTGGAATACCCGTTCCTGCGCTTTCTCGCGCACTGAACAGGTATTGAACAAAATAATGTCCGCTTCCTCGGGTTTATCGGTGAGCGCCAAAGGCTCTTGTGCAGCGAGCACGCATGCCATTTTGTCGGAGTCGTACTCGTTCATCTGGCACCCGAAGGTGCGAATATACAGTTTCTTCATGCCATTCCAGACAACCGCTCGCGCATGAAAAACGCTATGCGGACGAATCCGCATAGAGTACTACAGCTTTTCCGCCGAGGTTTTCAGAATTATCCGGTACTGTCGCAAATGAATTGTGACAGCCGTTTTTCGTGCTGCCTGGCTGTAGGGCAGTTTGTTTCAAATCCGGCGGTGGTTTGCGCCTTATTTTTCGTGTGGACGTGGAAACGGCGCTGTGTCGGCGAAAAAGAGTGCGGAAGCAAGTGGCGGGAACAAAGGGTCTTTATCCTCGGCGGGCGATGGTAGCTGGGCGCGCATCCAGCCGGAAACGATGTCCGCGCAGGCGGCAAGCATGACGGCGGTCATTTGTTCGGGATCGCCGCCGCTGCTTGTCCGCCACTCGCGCACTGCCGTAATCAGCTCGAAAGCTTGGCGCAGGATTTCCGTGCGCGGGTCGCTTTTGCCGATGATGAAACAAGTCGGCGTTTTCAAGCTGCGCAAGGGGGCCGCGCCAGCCAGATCGGGGCGGCCCGCAAGAATGCCCAGTGCGGCAATGCGTCCGGGGAGACGAGCGGCGACGCGGATGGCGGCGGCGGCGGCAGTGTGGGATGCCAGCATGCCTAGCGGCAACGTGACCAGCCGGGGCTGATAGCGAATCCATTCGAGCACGGCCAGCACGCGCTCGCTTAGCTCGGCGACGTTGTAATAGGTATCCGTGTCGTTCCATTCCTCGCGGGTCAGCAGGTTGAGCGCCAGTGTGGCGTAACCGGCCTTTTGCAGCGCGAGGGCCACGGACGTTTCCAGCTTGTGTTCGTGATAGGGAAGCGTGCAGGTTTGTAGTATCAGGATCAATCCGCGCACGTTGGGAGCATGGGCCATGCGGGCGATCAACCACGCATCGTGCGCGGGAATGCTGAGCTTGGTGTGACGCAGTTTCACTTGCGATGGATGTCGAATTGCGTTGTCGGAGACCGGAAAGCCGAGGGTATCGAAAGTGCCGGAAAGGTGGCTGCGATCCAGCCGCGGAGATTATAGGCTTTCTGGACGATACCGCCGGGAATTCGCACACGGGCAGACGTTTGGATTGCATTTCCGCGCGGGGCGTTGCCGGGAAGGCGGCGGACGCATGGTCTGCCCAAGACAGGGCCGTGCTTACGCTGTTTTTGCCGCCTTTTACGTGGCTTTGACCCACGCCCGCGCCGTATCCAGCATTCGGCAGGAGTAACCCCATTCGTTGTCGTACCATGCCAGGACTTTGACGAGCGTCTTGCCGTTTTCGTCTGACAGTACGCGGGTTTGGGTGGCGTCGAATGTGGAAGAAACCGTCGTATGGTTAAAGTCGGAAGACACGAGCGGGTCGTTATTCACCGCCAGGATGCCTTTCAGTGGGCCAGCGGCGGCGGCGCTCAGCAGCGCGTTGATTTCTTCCTTCGTTGTGGCGCGTCCGGGGGTGAAAGTCAAATCCACCAGTGAGACGTTGATCGTCGGCACCCGCAGCGAGAAACCGTCGAAACGGCCTTTCAATTGCGGCAACACCAAGCCCACGGCCTTGGCCGCGCCGGTCTTGGTCGGGATGATGTTGGCCGCGGCGGCCCGCGCCCGGCGCAAATCCTTGTGGCGCACATCGACCGTTACCTGATCGTTGGTATAGGCGTGGATCGTGGTCATCAAACCCTGTTCGATGCCGACAGCCTCGGACAGCGCCTTGGCCACGGGAGCCAGGCAATTGGTTGTGCAAGAGGCGTTGGAGACGACCGTCATCGTGGAAGCGAGCACGCCCTCATTGACGCCATAAACCACGGTGGCATCCACATCATCGCCGCCGGGTGCGGAGATGAGCACCTTTTTTGCTCCCTGCGCCAGCAGTGCTTGCGCCTTTTCCTTGCTGGTATAAGCGCCGGTGCATTCGAGCAGCAGATCGACGCCGTGCTTTGCCCAGTCGATGTCGCTGGGGTTCTTGGTAGAGTGGAAAGGAATCTTCTTGCCATCGACGATCAGGAAATCATCGCCTTCGGTTTCGACCGGCACGCCAAAACGTCCGTGCGTGGTGTCGTATTTGAGCAGATGGGCATTAGTGGCGAGGCCGCCCGAGCCGTTGATGGCGACGACATCGAATTCGTCTTGCAGGCCTTGTTCATGGATGGCGCGGAAAGTACAGCGGCCAATGCGTCCGAAGCCGTTGATGGCAACCTTGATGGTCATGAATTTCTCCTGTGAGGGGGGCTGCCGTCCGAGGCTCTCGCGGCGGATGAAAAGCTATGATTCTAGCCCATTCCCGCACAAGGCACGAATGGCGCGCATCGACTTCAGGGCAATCGCATGAATGCCCCACTCGTACACGCTGGCATTTGTGCGATTGCCCCGGCGGAAAGCGGCGCATTGTGCGTGGTGGTAGCATGCAATGCCCTTGCGCGCGTCCGTTCTCATGCTCAGTTACCGTCACGCTTTCCATGTTGGCAATCACGCCGATGTCCTCAAGCATTTCGTACTTGCCGAACTGCTCGCCTACTACAACAAAAAAGAGAAGCCGTGGACGTACATCGACACTCACGCGGGCGCGGGTTGTTACGCGCTGGAGAGCGAGGAGACGGGCAAGACGGCAGAATTCGCGGAAGGGATCGGACGGCTTTGGACGCGGCCCGATCCGCCCGGAGCGATAGCGGCTTACTTGGATGCGGTGCGCCAGTTCAATCCGGGCGAACGGCTGTTGTTTTACCCCGGCTCGCCCGCGCTGGCGATGAGCTTCGCGCGCGGGCGCGACAGCCTGCATCTGTTCGAGCGGCATCCGGTGGATTTGCAAGCGCTACAGCGGATTTTCTCCAGCCGGGCATCCCGTGTCCACATCCGTGGCGGCGATGGCTTTGCGGGACTGGTCGCCTTGCTGCCGCCGCCGGGCCGCCGCGCCGTGACGCTCATCGACCCTTCCTACGAGGTCAAAAGCGATTACCGGCATGTGGTTGATGTGCTCGACGCGGCCCTGTGCCGGTTCGCCACGGGTTGCTATGTGCTTTGGTATCCGTTGCTGGCGCGCCCGGAATCCCGGCTGCTTCCCGGGCGGCTGGCGAAACTCGGGGCGGAAAGCTGGCTGGACGTGCGTCTGCGCGTACGCCGCGCGCCCAAGACGGGCTTCGGCATGTCCGGCAGCGGCCTTTACATCGTGAATCCACCGTGGGTGTTGCCAGAACGCCTGCGGGCCGCGCTGCCGTGGCTGGCCGGGGCGCTTGGTCTCGACGAGGGCGCGGGGTTCGACCTGGATTATCGTATTGCGTGATCGCCAGCCATGGCGGCATCCCGCGCGCGCTGCTTGCGCTCGGCGCGGTAAAGCGCGGGCATCGCCAGCGCGTGGTAGAGCGGCATGCGGCAGACCGACCTGGAAATACCGTAAGCCATGGCGGCAGCGGCCATGAGGGGGAGCAACATCTGGTGGTTGTCGGTCATTTCCATGACGATGACGAAGGCGGTGATGGGCGATTGCGTCATCGCCGCCAGGAAACCCACCATGCCGAGGACGAGGAAGGCGGCATAGTCCTCGGCGGGCATCTCCGGCAGCAGTGTTGCGATGATCGTGCCCAGTCCCGCGCCGACGGCGAGCGCCGGAGCGAACATGCCGCCGGGGATGCGCGCGGCGAAAGCCAGCCAGATCGCTGCCATTTTGATAAGCATGAAATACAGCGGCAGGCGCGCGCTGCCTTCGAGCGCGGCGCGCGTTTCAGCGTAACCCGTGCCGTAGATGAGGCCGCCGCTCGCCAGTCCAAGCAGGGCGGTGCCGAATCCGCAGGCCGCGGCGAAAGCGACGGGCCGCCGCTGGCTGAATTTTCCGGCGGCGCCGGGCAGGCCGCGCGAAGATGCAATCAGCAGGCGGGCGAAACCGCCGCCGAAAAGACCGCCGAATACACCCGCCGCCAGCACCGGCCACGCGCCGCCGGGCCAGTCGAGTCCGATGCCCGCCGCGGTGCGGCCAAAATAGGTATAGCTGCCGAGTATCGCCAGCGACATCAGACCGGCAAAAATGACCGCGATAAGTGTTGTGCTATTACCACGAAATGCGCGATAACGGCACATTTCCTCGATGGCGAACATGATGCCGCCGAGCGGCGTGTTGAATGCGGCGGCGATGCCCGCGCCCGCGCCCGCGGCGATCAGGTCGCGGCTCGCCGCGATGTGGCCGAAGCGATGACCGGCGAGCATGTGCATGGCGGAAGCGCCGACCTGCACCGACGGGCCTTCGCGGCCAATGGAGGCACCGACGAGAAGGCCTCCAAGCGTCAGGAACACCTTGGAGATGGCGAGGCGGAGCGATAAAAATTGCCCGCGCACACCGGGGTTCTCGGCCAGCAGGGCCGCGATAGCCTGTGGAATGCCGCTGCCTTCCGTGCCGGGGAAGAACCGCGCGGTCAGCCAGGCCAGCGCGGCGAATCCGGCGGGAGCGATGAAAAGCGCGGCCCAGGGCGCGGCGGCGATCAGCCCGTGATGAATAGCGATGGCATGGTCGGCGCCGATGGCGAACAGGATCGAAATCGTTCCCGCGAGCAAGGCCGCGCCCACCAACAACAAGCGTTTTCGCCAACTGCGCGGCGACAGCCAAGGTAATATGCGGCGCTGGCCGCTGCGTGCGTGCAAACGGCGTCGCGGGTGGGCGTTGCCGGGTGTTGTAGCGTCCGGGCCGGGGGGGATGTCAGAAAGTGGAGTGGTCATGAGCGGCCTGGAACCTTTGGAAAGCCCTTGGAAACCGTTGGGAAAATGTGAAAAAAGTCAAGTTCTATGAATTTAGAGAATGCCGGGGTGACGGGGGGAACGCTTCTGCGGTAGAGTGCGAACTTGTTTGTTCCCGCGAGTGCGGACATACATCTTTCTAGGGACATCTGAATACCATGGCGGTTGAGCTTTTCAATGATGGCAAGCATGTTTGTCTGGCGTTCTATGATCTTGTCGATGAAACTGCGGATCATGCTGTGCAGTGCAACCAGTTCCTAGTTGTCGATGGCGAGCATGGCGCCCTGCTTGAACCCGGGGGCAACATGACCTACAACGGTCTGTTGATGAGTATGGCGCGATATTTTTATTCGCGCGACCTAGATTACATCTTTGCCTCTCACCAAGACCCCGACATCATCGCATCGGCCAACAAATGGATGGTAACGACGAATTGCCGGGTGCTGATTTCCAAGCTGTGGACGCGCTTTCTGCCACACTTCACCACGGGCCGCAATTACACCGACCGTATCATCGGCATTCCCGACGAAGGCATGGCGGTGCCGCTCGGCAATTGCAAGCTCAAGGCCATTCCGGCGCATTTCCTGCATTCGGAAGGCAATTTCCAGATTTATGATCCGATTTCCAAGATTCTGTTCTCGGGCGACCTGGGGGTTTCGCTGCTGGACTACGCCGATGCCAGCAAGCCCGTAGCCGATTTCGACGCGCATATCGACTTCATGGCCGGTTTCCACCGGCGTTACATGATTTCCAACAAGATCTGTCGCTACTGGGCGCAGATGGCGCGCCAGCTCGACATCCAGCAGATCGTGCCTCAGCACGGCGCGCGTTTCGTGGGCAAGGCCATGGTCAACCGCTTCATCGACTGGGTGGAAAATCTCCAGTGCGGCGTCGACCTCATGACGCAGGATAACTACCGCCTTCCGTAACGCCAGACATAACCCATCCCTCACCTCCTGCAAGTCGGCGTTGCTGATCTGGAAGCCCGGGGTGCGGCTTGCCGTCGTCCATGGGAAAAGTCCCGAGCGGCTTTGAGCCGCGCGGGATTTTTTCGTCGCCAGTCTCTTCCCCGCCGCGCCCCGGCGCGCCGCGTTGCGAGGAGCGAATAAAATGTGCGAAATCTTCCGGGAAAACATCATGGAGCCGCTTGCTGCTCATGCCGTCACTGAAGTTGTCTCGCGTGGCCGTCGCCATGCCGAACCCGCGCCGCGAGGGCGGGGCCAGTTCCAGCGCGACCGCGACCGCATCATCCACTCGACGGCATTCCGCCGTCTCGAATACAAGACGCAGGTCTTCATCAACCATGAAGGCGACCTGTTCCGCACCCGTCTGACCCACAGTCTGGAAGTAGCGCAACTGTCGCGCAGCATGGCGCGCGCCTTGCGGCTCAATGAAGACCTTGCCGAAGCCGTGGCGCTCGCGCACGATCTTGGGCACACGCCTTTCGGCCACGCCGGGCAGGACGTGCTTGATGACTGCATGAAAGCGCATGGCGGCTTCGAGCACAATCTGCAATCGCTACGCATCGTCGATCTGCTTGAAGAACGTTACGCCGGGTTCGACGGCCTCAACCTGATGTACGAAACGCGGGAAGGCATCCTCAAACATTGTTCACCGGCGAATGCCCGCCTGCTTGGCGAAATTGGCCGACGTTTCATCGACGGCGCGCGCCCCTCGCTCGAAGCCCAGATCGTCAACCTCGCCGACGAAATCGCCTATAACAACCACGATGTCGACGACGGCTTGCGCTCGGAACTCATCACGCTCGAACAGCTCGATACCGTGGCGATCTTCGCGCAATGCCGCCGTGAGGCCGAAGCGCAATGGCCGGGGCTGGAAGGGCGTCGTCTGATACACGAAACCATCCGCCGCATGATTAATGCCATGGCGCTCGATCTCATCGCCGCCACGCGCGCGAATATCGCCTCGGCGGGCGTCGAGACACTCGACGACGTACATCGCGCCCCGGTGCTGGCGGCCTACTCCGAGGATCTGTCTCTGAAACTGCGCGAACTGAAAGCCTTTTTGCGCGACAAACTCTATCGTCACGAACAAGTGCTGCAAACCATCAACGGCGCGCGGCGCATCGTCGCCGAGCTTTTCGCGGCCTACATGGCGGAACCGGGCCAGTTGCCGCCGCGCCACCAAGCGCGCGCCGCCGATGGCAAACCGCGTGCAATCGCCGACTACATTGCCGGAATGACCGACCGCTACGCGGAAAAAGAACATCGACGGCTTTGCGGCGCAGGCGGATTTTAGTTGTTGGTCATAGATTCGCCGCGCCGCAAACTCTTGAACCACGCGGGTAACGGGGGTATATTCGCCCCTCCCGTTCGGGCGACTCCGGGAGCCGGGCCTGCTTGCCGAGGCCGGGTTTTCGTGTGCCCGACTTTTTTGTGTCCGCGCGGCGCGCGCCGACGGGGGTGGTGACAGGCGGTGGTGCCCGTCCGGACTGTACCCGCAGGCGATCCGGTAAAAGTTGTTTCGAGGATGAGCAAGATGGATTTCCCCCAGAAGCAGGGACTATACGACCCGGCGAACGAACGTGACGCATGCGGCGTGGGCTTCATCGCCCACATCAAGGGCAGGAAGTCTCACGACATCATTCGGCAGGGTCTGGAAATTCTGGAGAACCTCGACCATCGCGGCGCGGTCGGGGCCGATCCCCTGCAAGGCGATGGCGCGGGAATCCTGATCCAGATTCCGGACGCGCTCTACCGCGAGGACATGGCGCGCCAGGGCGTGACGCTGCCGCCGCCGGGCGAATACGGTGTCGCCATGGTCTTTCTGCCGCAAGAGGCCGCCACTCGCCTGGCCTGTGAGGAAGAACTCGAACGCGCTGCCCGCGCCGAAGGCCAGATCGTCCTGGGCTGGCGCGACGTGCCGGTCAACCGCGATATGCCCATGTCGCCCGCGGTAAAAGCCACCGAACCCGTCATCCGTCAGCTTTTCGTCGGGCGCGGTCCAGATGTGATGGTCACCGAAGCACTCGAGCGCAAGCTTTACGTGGCCCGCCGCCGTGCGGCCAACGCCATCGGCGCGCTCGATCTCAAACACGGGCGGGCGTATTACGCGGCGTCCTTTTCGGCGCGCACCGTCGGCTACAAGGGCTTGCTGCTGGCCCCGCAGGTGGGCGTCTATTACCGCGACCTCGCCGACCCGCGCGCGGCCTCGGCGCTGGCGCTCGTACACCAGCGTTTCTCGACCAACACCTTCCCGAGATGGGATCTCGCGCAGCCGTTTCGCTACATCGCCCACAATGGCGAAATCAATACCGTACGTGGCAACTACAATTGGATGCGCGCGCGCGAAAAAGGCGTCTCCTCGCCCCTGCTCGGCAACGATCTCGCCAAGATATGGCCGTTGATCTACCCCGGCCAGTCCGACTCCGCTTCTTTCGACAATGCCCTCGAACTCTTGGTGATGAGCGGCTATTCGATGGCGCACGCGGTGATGATGATGATCCCGGAAGCCTGGGAGTCGCATGCCCAGATGGACGAGCGCCGCCGCGCCTTCTACGAATACCATGCCGCGATGATGGAACCGTGGGACGGCCCTGCCGCCGTGGCCTTTACCGATGGCCGCCAGATTGGCGCGACGCTCGACCGCAACGGGCTGCGCCCGGCGCGCTATCTCGTCACCGACGACGACCTCGTGGTGATGGCTTCCGAATCGGGCGTTCTGCCGATTCCCGAGAGCCGGATCATCCGGAAATGGCGTCTGCAACCGGGGAAGATGTTCCTGATCGACCTCGACCAGGGCCGCATCATCGACGACAAGGAAATCAAGGATTCCCTCGCGCGCGCGCGCCCCTACGCCGACTGGCTCTCCAAGATCAACATCAAGCTCGACGGGCTGGACGCGCCCGCGCCCGCGCCCGCCGTCCATGCCGCGAGCCTGCTCGACCGCCAGCAGGCGTTCGGCTTCACGCAGGAAGACCTCAAGTTCATCCTAGAGCCGATGGGTCGCAGCGGCGAGGAAAGCACCGGCTCGATGGGCAACGACTCGCCGCTGGCGGTGCTCTCGAACAAGGAAAAACCACTTTTCAACTACTTCCGCCAGCTTTTTGCGCAAGTCACCAACCCGCCGATCGACCCGATCCGCGAGCAACTGGTGATGTCGCTGGTTTCCTTCATCGGGCCGAAGCCCAATCTGCTCGAAATCAACGAAATCAATCCGCCCTTCCGCCTGGAGGTCACGCAGCCGGTGCTCGATTTCGGCGACATGGCGAAGATTCGCAACATCGCCCGCTACACGCACGAAAAATTCCGTTCGGCGGAACTGGACATCTGTTACCCGGTCGCCTGGGGTCGGGAAGGCGTCGAAGCGCGTCTGGCCTCGCTCTGCGCCGAGGCCGAAAGCGCGGTGCTGCAAGGCAACAACATCCTGATCGTCTCCGACCGCAAGATTAGCGCCGGGGCGGTAGCGATTCCCGTCCTGCTGGCGCTGTCGGCGATCCATCAACACCTCGTCGCGCGCGGGCTGCGCACGCGGGCCGGATTGGTGGTCGAAACCGGCAGCGTGCGCGAGACGCACCATTTCGCGGTGCTCGCCGGTTTTGGCGCGGAGGCGGTACACCCCTATGTCACGCTCGAAACCCTGCAACAAATCGCGGGCAGCCCCGAAAAAGGCGAGGAATACATCCACAACTTCGTCAAGGCAGTGGGCAAGGGTTTGCGCAAGGTAATGTCCAAAATGGGCATCTCCACTTACATGTCCTATACTGGCGCGCAGATCTTCGAGGCTGTCGGCCTGCGGCGGGCTTTTGTCGATCGCTACTTCAACGGCACATCCAGCCAGGTGGAAGGCATCGGTCTCTTCGAGGTCATGGAAGAGACGATTCGCCTGCACCGCAAGGCGTTCAGTGCGGATCCCGTGCTCGTCGACATGCTCGACCCTGGCGGCGAATACGCTTTCCGCATCCGGGGCGACGAGCACATGTGGACGCCGGACGCCATCGCCAAACTCCAGCACTCGACGCGCGCCGGTAAATACGACAGCTACAAGGAATACGCGAACATCATCAATGACCAGGGCCGCCGCCACATGACCCTGCGCGGTCTGTTTGAGCTGAAGCCCGCCGGGGCGCCGGTTCCGCTCGACGAAGTAGAACCGGCGCGCGAAATCGTCAAACGCTTTGCCACCGGGGCCATGTCGCTCGGTTCGATCTCCACCGAGGCCCACACCACGCTCGCGCTTGCCATGAACCGCATTGGCGGCCGCTCCAACACTGGCGAGGGCGGCGAAGACCCGCGCCGTTTCAGGCCCGTCGCGCGCGTTATGAAACTGTCACAACTGATCGGCGAATCGCGCGTCGAGCGCGACATCGATCTCCTCGTCGGCGATTCCCTGCGCTCCTCGATCAAGCAGGTGGCCTCTGGCCGTTTCGGCGTCACCGCCGAATACCTGGCCAATGCCGACCAGATACAGATCAAAATGGCCCAAGGGGCCAAACCCGGCGAGGGCGGCCAGTTGCCGGGACACAAAGTCTCCGAATACATCGGCTTTTTACGCCACTCGGTGCCGGGCGTCATCCTGATTTCCCCGCCGCCGCATCACGACATCTATTCCATCGAAGACCTGGCGCAGCTTATCCACGACCTGAAGAACGTCAATTCGCGGGCGGACATTTCGGTCAAACTCGTCTCCGAGATCGGCGTTGGCACCGTCGCCGCCGGGGTGGCGAAAGCCAAGGCCGACCACATCGTGATCTCCGGCCATGACGGCGGTACGGGCGCGTCGCCTCTCTCGTCAATCAAGCACGCCGGTTCGCCCTGGGAGCTGGGTCTTGCTGAAACACAGCAAACCTTGGTCATCAACCGCTTGCGCGGGCGGGTGAGGCTTCAGGTCGACGGCCAGATGAAAACGGGCCGCGACGTTGTGATCGGCGCGCTGCTTGGCGCCGATGAATTCGGCTTTTCCACCGCGCCGCTGGTCGTCGAGGGCTGCGTAATGATGCGCAAATGCCACCTCAACACCTGTCCGGTCGGCGTCGCCACACAAGATCCGGTGTTGCGCCGCCGCTTTTCCGGCCAGCCCGAGCACGTCGTCAACTACTTCTTCTTCGTCGCTGAAGAAGTCCGCGAACTCATGGCACAGCTTGGCATCCGCAAGTTCGACGATCTCATTGGGCGCTCTGATCTCATCGACATGAAAAAAGGCATCGCGCACTGGAAAGCGCGCGGTCTCGACTACAGCCGCATTTTTTACCGGCCCGATGCTCCCTCCGGCGTGGCGCGGCTGCATCGAGAAACCCAGGATCACGGCCTTGCCAAGGCGCTCGACAACCAGATTCTCGAACGCGCCGCGCCCGCGCTGGCGCACGGCGAAAAAGTCGAAATCGACGTGTCGGTGAAAAACATCCACCGCACCGTCGGCGCGATGCTCTCCGGCGCGGTTGCCGCCCGGCACGGACGAGCCGGACTGCCCGAGGACAGCGTTCGCATCCGCCTCACCGGCACGGCGGGGCAATCGTTCGCCGCCTTCCTTGCGCGCGGCGTCACCCTCGAACTTATCGGCGAGGGCAACGACTACGTCGGCAAGGGGCTTTCAGGCGGGCGCGTCATCGTGCGGCCGCACGCCGACTTTCAGGGCGCGAGCGGCAACAACATCATCATCGGCAACACCGTGCTCTACGGCGCCACCGAAGGTGAAGCATATTTCGCGGGCGTCGCGGGCGAGCGTTTCGCGGTGCGCAACTCCGGCGCGACGGCGGTGATCGAAGGCGTTGGCGACCACGGCTGCGAATACATGACCGGCGGCACGGTCGTCGTCCTCGGCCAGACCGGACGCAACTTCGCGGCGGGCATGTCGGGCGGCGTCGCCTACGTGCTCGACACCACTGGCGACTTCAAAGGGCTGTGCAACCTGTCGCAAGTCACCCTCGAACCCTTGCCTGCCCCTGACGGTACGATGTCCGCCGCCGCCGACGAACTCGCCGCCGCCGGACGCGCCGACATCGACCATCTGTCGATGCGGGACGAAGTCATCCTCAAGGGCCTGATCGGACGCCATGTGCGCTTCACGGGCAGTGAGCGCGCCCGCCACATCCTCGAAAACTGGGAAGGGTGGCGGGGCCGCTTCGTCAAGGTCATGCCTAACGAATATCGCCGCGCGCTCGGCGAAATTGCCGCGCGGCGTCAGCAGCAACGGGAGGTTGCATAAAATGGGCAAACCCACCGGCTTTCTTGAATTTCCCCGCCAAGCGCAGGAATACCTGCCCGTTGCCGAACGTATCCGCAACTACAAGGAATTCACGCTCCGCCTCGCCGACGACAAGGCGCAGATACAGGGCGCGCGCTGCATGGACTGTGGCATTCCGTTTTGCAACAACGCCTGTCCTGTCAACAACATCATTCCCGACTGGAACGACCTCGTCTTTCGTGGACAATGGCAGCGCGCGATCACCGTGCTGCATTCGACCAACAACTTCCCCGAGTTTACGGGCCGCGTCTGCCCTTCGCCTTGCGAGGCCGCTTGCACCCTGGGCTACAACGCCGAGGCGGTCGGCATCAAATCCATTGAACAGGCCATCATCGACAAAGCCTGGAGCGAAGGTTGGGTGCATCCGCAACCGTCGGCGGCGAAAACCGGCAAGAAAGTGGCCGTGGTCGGCGGCGGCCCGGCGGGTTTGGCGGCGGCGCAACAGCTTGCGCGGGCCGGTCACGACGTCACTGTATTCGAGAAAAACAACTACGTCGGCGGTCTTTTGCGTTACGGCATTCCCGACTTCAAGCTCGATAAAAGCATCATCGACCGTCGCGTGGCGCAAATGGAAGCCGAAGGGGTGACATTCCGCACCGGCGTTCTCGTCGGCGCAAAAGCCCTGCCAGCGGGCATCTCCAGCGATGCAAAAGAAACCCTTGCCGCCGACAGCCTGCTCGCCGGGTTCGACGCCATCGTGTTGGCGGGCGGCTCGGAGACGCCGCGCGACCTGCCCGTGCCGGGGCGCGAACTTGTCGGCGTGCATTTCGCGCTCGAATTCCTCATCCCGCAAAACCGTCAGGTCGCGGGCGAGGCGTCCAACCCGATCCCGGCGGCGGATTGCAACGTCGTTGTCATTGGCGGCGGCGATACCGGCGCCGACTGCGTGGGCACCAGCTACCGCCACGGCGCGAAAACCGTCACCCAGTTCGAACTCATGCCGCGCCCGCCCGAACAGGAAAACAAGGCGCTCACCTGGCCGTACTGGCCGAACAAACTGCGCACATCCTCCTCGCACCTCGAAGGCGAAACGCGGCGCGAATACGCAATTGCCACCCAGGAATTCATCGGCAAGAACGGCAAGCTCACGGGTGTAAAAACCGTGCGGCTGGACTGGAACGGCAATCGCATGAGCGAAATCCCCGGCTCGGAAGAAATCTTCCCCGCCGAAAGAGTCTTCCTGGCGATGGGCTTCACCAGCCCCGTGGCGGGCGTACTCGACGCTTTCGGCGTGGCAAAAGACCCGCGCGGCAACGCCAAGGCCACCACCGAAGCCACGGGCGGCTACGCGACCAGCGTCCCCAAAGTCTTTGCCGCCGGAGATATGCGGCGCGGCCAGTCGCTGGTCGTGTGGGCCATCCGCGAAGGACGGCAATGCGCAAGAGCAGTGGACGAGTTCTTGATGGGCACGAGCGTGCTGCCGCGATAGCCTGGGGATGTTGTAGCGTGGCACGGAAACGGTGGGTTGGCAGAGAGGTCGATTGCACTGGTCTTGAAAACCAGCAACGGGTAACCGTTCCAGGGTTCGAATCCCTGACCCACCGCCGCCGACAGCGGACTGGCGGCGCATGCGTGGGGCGGCATCACCTACAGCGCGACGAGCGTGCCGGAGCCGGAAATGTGGGCGATGCTGCTGGCGGGGCTGGGCGTGATGGGTGCACCCGCCCGGCGGCGCACCCGCAAAACCGGATGGCTTCAGGCATGTCTGATCCCTGAACAGCCGCCCGGTTACTGACGCATCTGCACCAGATCCTCCCCGCGCAATCCAGTGGTTTTGAGCACGATCTCAAAATCGACACCACAAGCCAGCATCGCCCGGGCAATTTCCAGGGATGCGCTACGGCGTCCCCCCTCAAGTCCTTCCGAGCGGCCTTGTTCCAGCTCCTTTCCCAGCCCGATCCGTTCTAGTTCTTCGGCTATGGTCATGGTTCCCTCCTCGTAATCCGGCAAGCGGCGCGCCAGTTGTTCGACGAAGTCTCGCGGCCTGCCCGTGTTGCCTGCTTGCAGTTTTTCCTGTCCAGATGGGCGCGCATTGCGGCGGCGCGCGCTAACTTGCCCGTATACGTGAGCAGGTATACACTTCGGACGCTCCGGGGCGGGTTGGGAGCGCTGGCCTTTTTGCGGTGCGTTCGAGGTTTTCCCCCTTCCGGCTTACCTGATTCCAACAGGCCGCACAGTTTGTGTGGCCTGTTTTCTTTGGCGCGTCCAATGTTCGTCGCTGCCAGTTCCGAATGCGTGTCCAGGCCATGAGTCCGAATTCCCCGCTTTCCACGGCATCCACCGCTACCGAACCAGCCTGTTACCACTGCGGTTTGCCGGTGCCGTCGGGGACGGATTACCGGGTGGTCGTGGAAGGGGTGGAGCGCCGCATGTGCTGCGCGGGTTGCGAGGCAGTGGCGCAGGCAATCGTCGGCAATGGCTTGTCCGGCTATTATCGCCACCGCGACGCCATGCCCGAAAAACGCGCCGAGGCGATGCCGGATGAGTTGCGCGACCTGGGGCTTTTCGATCATCCCGAGTTCCAGCAGGGTTTCGTGCGCCCGGTGGGCGAGCATGAGCGCGAGGCTTCGCTGATCCTCGAAGGCATTACCTGCGCCGCTTGCGTGTGGCTCAATGAACAGCATGTTGCCCGCCAGCCGGGGGTTTCGGCGGTGCAGATCAATTACGCCACCCGGCGCGCCCGCGTGCGATGGGATGAGCGCCAGATCAAGCTCTCCGGCATTCTGGCGGCGATCCAGGCCATTGGCTATCGCGCTTATCCTTACGATGCCGCGCGCGCCGAGCAGGTGGCCGACCGCGAGCGGCGTTCGATGTTGTGGCGGGTCTTCGTCGCCGGTTTCGGCATGATGCAGGTGATGATGTACGCCTTCCCGGCCTACATGGCGGGCGATGGCGACATGACCGCGGATATGGAACTCCTGCTGCGCTGGGCGAGTTTGATCCTGACCCTGCCGGTAGTGCTGTATTCGGCGGCGCCGTTTTTCCAGCGCGCTTGGCGCGACATCCGCCTGCGCCGCCTGGGGATGGATGTGCCGGTCGCGCTCGGCGTCGGCAGCGCGTTCCTGGCGAGCCTGTGGGCGACTCTGACGCATGGGCCGGTGGTTTATTTCGATTCGGTGACGATGTTCGTGTTTTTCCTGCTTGGCGGGCGCTATCTTGAAATGCTGGCGCGGCAGCGGGCGGTGCGCGGCATCGAGGAGTTGGGCAAAGTGTTGCCCGCGTTCAGCGAACGCCTGCCGGACTGGCCGCGCCCCGGCAGCGAGCGTGTGCCGGTGTCGCAACTCGCGCCGGGAGATCATGTGCGGGTACGTCCGGGAGAGGTGGCGCCGGTCGATGGGGTCGTGGTCGAAGGCGTGAGCGAGGCCAATGAGGCGCTGCTGACAGGTGAGAGCCGCCCCGTGCCCAAGGCGGCGGGCGCGCCGCTCACTGGCGGCAGCATCAATGTTTCCAGTCCGCTCGTGCTGCGGGTCGAGCAGGTGGGCGACGGCACACGGTTGGCGGCGATCCGCCGCCTAATGGAGCGGGCCGCGAGCGAGAAGCCGCGACTGGCGACGCTTTCCGACCGGCTAGCGGCGCGTTTCGTCGTGGCCTTGCTGGCGCTGGCGACAGTGGCCGGGGTTGCGTGGTATTTCGTCGAACCGTCGCGGGCCTTGTGGGTGTTCGTGTCGGTGCTGGTGGTGGCCTGCCCTTGCGCCCTGTCCCTGGCGACGCCGACCGCGCTCACGGTGGCGACCGACGCGTTGGCGCGCATGGGGGTGCTAGTGACGCGCGGGTACGCGATAGAAACGCTGGCGCGCGTCAATCATTATGTGTTCGACAAGACCGGCACGCTGACCATGGGGCGGATGACAGTGGAAGAAGTGCTTCCGCTCGGCGGGATGGACGCCGATGCGCTGTGTGCGCTCGGCGCGGCGCTGGAGCAGGGATCGGAGCATCCGGTCGCGCTTGGTTTGCGCGCGGCGGCGGACGGCAAGCCGCCGGTCGCGGTCAGCGGCGTGCTTGCGGAAACCGGACAGGGGATGTCCGGGCGCTACGATGCCGGGGCGGTGTGGATCGGCCGCCCGGATTTCGTCGCCGCGCGGTTGGGGCAGCCATTGCCCGCCGAGACTGCCGCGCTGGAGGCAAAAGCGGGCACAGTGGTGGCCCTGGCCGATGAACGGAGCTGGCTCGGGCTGTTCCGCTTGGCCGATACCTTGCGTCCGGCGGCGACCGATCTAATCTGCCAGCTTGACGCGGCGGGAATTCCGGCGACGATCCTGTCGGGTGATGCGCCGGCGGCGGCGGCGGCGGCGGGGCGCGAGCTGGGTATCGCCGATGCGCGCGGTGGCATGACGCCGCAGGACAAATTGACGTTCATCACGGGCTTGCAAAACGATCCGGCCAAGGTGGTGGCGATGGTCGGCGACGGGGTAAACGACGCGCCGGTGTTGGCGCAGGCACATGTCTCGGTGGCAGTGGGCAGCGGCACCGACCTCGCGCGCAACCAGGCCGACATCGTGCTGCTTGGCGAAGACCTCGCCCGGCTTGCCGAAGGGGCCGGGGTGGCGCGCAAGACATTGCGCATCATCCGGCAGAATTTGTGGTGGTCGTTCGCATACAATTTTTCCGCCGTGCCGTTGGCGATGACCGGCTGGGTGACGCCCCTGATGGCAGGCGTCGGCATGGCCGGCAGTTCGCTGTTGGTTGTTCTCAATGCGTTGCGCTTGCAGCGCCGCCGGGAGTGAGCCAGGAATGGAAAGTCTTTATTTGTTGATTCCGCTCTCGATTGTGCTGGTTTTTATAATCGGCGCGCTGTTTTGGTGGTCGTTGCGCACTGGGCAGTACGACGATCTCGAAGGCCCGGCATATCGGATTCTGCTTGACGACCGGGACGAATTCCGGCAAGAGGGAAAGGGGGGCGAGGCAACGCCAGAGGCCGAACAAAATTGATTCGCAACGAAACTTGTTCGTGAATTGTCGGCAACTTTGATCCAGGTCAATGGAATACAACGAAAACGCGGCATACTAGCCCCAGTTTTGCGCGGTGGCCGGAGTCGAGGGAGAAACGCTCGGTTGCCGTGAGGGTTTGATGTCTCTCTGTTGGGGTTGGGGGTGCGTGCCATGCGCACCCTTTTTTTGTTTACGTTTTGCCCCAAAGTGCGTGATGTATTGTCGAAATGGATTTGTGCACTGCCGCAAATCCATTTGTGCGCCGCCGCATTTTATTTTTTATCGTGTTGTCGCAAATTGACGGGGTTTCGCTGGCTCGCGGACTGCAATACAATTCACAACCGCAACTTGATCTGTATCAAATTGTATATCCCGCCCAAAGGTATCCTTCGCCCGACGGCAACGGTGGGGTTTCTCACGGTTGTTGGCGTTGTGGTGTCGAGAGGGGTTTTGTCAACTAAGAGGTGACTCATATGCAATCGCAAGCGACTTATAACTACAAAGTCGTGCGTCAGTTCGCCATCATGACGGTGGTGTGGGGCATAGTGGGCATGCTTGTCGGCGTGATCGTCGCGGCACAGCTCGTATGGCCCGATCTGAACGTACTGGAATACCTGCATTTCGGCAGGTTGCGTCCGTTACACACAAACGCGGTAATCTTCGCGTTCGGCGGTTGCGCCTTGTTCGCAACATCCTTCTATGTCGTACAGCGAACCTGTCATACCAGGCTGTTCGCGCCGGGGCTGGCTTCCTTCGTCTTCTGGGGCTGGCAACTCATCATCGTCGCGGCGGCTCTCACCCTTCCCCTCGGTATCACCACAGGCAAGGAATACGCCGAACTCGAATGGCCGATCGACATCGCCATCGCCGTTGTCTGGGTGGCCTACGCAGTCGTGTTCTTCGGCACCATCGCCACGCGCAAGGTCAGTCACATCTATGTGGCGAACTGGTTCTACGGCGCTTTCATCATCGCCGTGGCCCTGTTGCACATCGTCAATAGCGCGGAAATCCCGGTATCGCTGCTCAAGTCCTACTCTGCCTACGCCGGTGTGCAGGACGCCATGGTGCAGTGGTGGTATGGCCACAACGCAGTGGGCTTCTTCCTGACCGCGGGCTTCCTGGGCATGATGTACTACTTCGTGCCCAAGCAGGCGGATCGGCCCATCTACTCGTACCGTCTGTCGGTAGTGCACTTCTGGGCGCTCATCTTCACCTACATGTGGGCGGGGCCGCACCATCTGCATTACACCGCGCTGCCCGACTGGGCGCAGTCCGTCGGCATGCTTTTCTCGCTCATCCTGCTGGCCCCGTCCTGGGGTGGCATGATCAACGGCATCATGACGCTTTCGGGCGCGTGGCACAAACTGCGCACCGACCCGATCCTGAAGTTCATGATCACCTCGCTGTCGTTCTACGGCATGTCGACCTTCGAGGGGCCGATGATGTCGGTGAAGAGCGTCAATGCGCTGTCTCACTACACCGACTGGACGGTCGGCCACGTGCACTCGGGCGCGCTGGGCTGGGTGGCGCTGATCTCGATCGGCGCGATCTACTTCCTGTTGCCGCGCCTGTATGGCAAGACCGAGATGTACAGCACCAAGCTGGTCAATACGCACTTCTGGATAGCCACCGTCGGCATCGTGCTCTACATCGCCTCGATGTGGATCGCGGGCGTGATGCAAGGTCTGATGTGGCGCGCGACCAGCCCGGACGGCACGCTCAGCTACGAGTTCGTCGAAGGCGTGAAAGCGACCTACCCGTTCTGGACCATCCGTCTGGTGGGCGGCACGCTCTTCCTCGTCGGCATGCTGGTCATGTTCTACAACATGCTCAAGACCATCGCTGGCGCAAAAGCCTATAACGCTCCGGTGGTGGCTCCCGCTGCCGCCCACGCTTAAGTCGGAGATTCAGACATGGCTCAATCAAAACACGACGCGATTGAACGCAACGTATTCCTTATGATCGTCCTCACTCTGCTCGCAGTCAGCGTGGGGGGATTGGTGGAAATCGTTCCGCTGTTCTTTCAGACATCGACGACGACGGCGGTAGACGACAAGGGCAATGCGCTCGACGTAAAGCCCTACGACGCGCTCCGCCTCGCTGGCCGAGACATCTACATCCGTGAAGGCTGCTACAACTGTCATTCGCAGATGATTCGTCCCTTCCGTTCCGAGACCGAGCGTTATGGTCATTACTCGGTGGCGGGCGAGTTCATCTACGACCATCCATTCCAGTGGGGTTCAAAGCGGACAGGGCCGGATCTGGCCCGCGTCGGCGCCCGTTACACGGATGAATGGCAGCGCGTGCACCTTCTCAATCCGCGCGACGTCGTACCGGAGTCGAACATGCCGGCGTTCCCGTGGCTCGACCGCCCGCTTCAGGCGGCTGACATCGGGGCGCGCATGAAGGCGTTGCGCTTGGTCGGCGTGCCTTACACCGATAGCGAGATCGCCGATGCACCGGCGGCGGTTGTCGGCAAGACCGAACTTGACGCCGTGGTTGCCTACCTCCAGGGGTTGGGCTTGGCGCTTCGTAACGTAAGGTAAGACGGGATTGCGCCGCCATGGTTGAAGTTGTCAATAACCTGAGAACCATCGTCATCGTATTGAGCCTGCTGTGCTTCGTAGCCATCTGCTATTGGGCATACAGCAAACATGCGAAGACAGGGTTCGACGAGGCGGCGCAGTTGCCTCTGGCCGATGACGATATACCGGCAAGTCCGGCTGACAAGGAAGGAATGACAAATGGCTGACTTTATCAGCGGTTTCTGGAACTTATACGTGACGGGCCTCGTTGCTTTTGGCCTGCTGTTCTGTCTCGTCGTGTTGGTCACGAACATGACGTCGCAGGGCGCTGGAGAACCCAAATTGCAGGCGCACGTCTGGGACGAAAACCTGAGGGAATACAACAACCCGCTGCCGCGCTGGTGGTTGTACCTGTTTTGGGCGACCGTCATTTTTTCAATCTTCTATCTCTACCTGTTCCCGGGTTTCGGTTCCCGGCACAGCGATCCGGCTGATCCAGCCAAGGATCGCGGCCTGCGCGCCGAGTATGCGAAGGAAATCAGGAGCGCCAACAAGCAGTATGGCCCGATCTTCGAGAAGTATCTGGGGACGGATCTGGCTGCCTTGTCGGCGGATCCTGCGGCGGTCGCGGCGGGCAAGCGCCTGTTCCTGACCTATTGTTCGCAGTGCCATGGTTCGGCGGCCAGGGGCGCCAAGGGCAAGAGCTACGGCTTCCCCGACCTGACCGATAGCGACTGGCTGTATGGCGGCGATCCGGCGACCATCAAGACCAGCATCGAAGGTGGCCGCGCCGGGGTGATGACAGCCTTTGGCGGCACGCTCAACAGTGAGCAGACCAGGGATGTAGCCAACTATGTGCGTTTGATCGCCGGTCTGGGTTCGGATGCGGCCCGTGCTGCTCGTGGCAGGGATGTTTTCGCCACCAACTGCACTGTCTGCCATGGGCCGGAGGGCAAGGGTGCGAGATCCATGGGCGAGGCATTCGCCGTACTGGGCGCCCCCGATCTCACCGATGGCATATGGCTGTACAGCAACTCGGAAGAAGCCATCATCGACGGCGTTACCAGAGGCCGCAATGCTGGCCCGGACAGCGTGACCAACACCATGCCTGCTTGGAAGGATTTTCTTGGCGATGCCAAGGTACACATCCTCGCGGCGTATGTGTATAGCCTGAACAACAAGAAATAAAACAGGGAAGATGGCCCCGGATGCGAAACTGTCCGGGGCCGTCTTTTCCCCCTGCCGGGCGGAATATCCCGGTACTCTGCCGAGAGGAGGGCTATTCCAATGAGTGATACTATCTCCGATACATCTTCCCCTGCATCCTCTTCGATTCCTGTTCCAGCACGGGGAAAGAAAGAAAACGGCGGATTGTATACAGCCCACAAAAAGATTTATGTCCGTTCGACCAGAGGTTTTTTTACCAGATGGCGATGGGCGTTGGTCGTGTTTACCCAGATCATTTTCTACGGCCTGCCCTGGCTGACCTGGAATGATCGCCAAGCGGTGCTGCTGCATCTGGTCGAACGGAAGTTTTACATTTTCGGTTGGGTTTTCTGGCCGCAGGATGTGTTCTTCCTGGCGATTCTGCTGATTATTTCCGCGTATTCATTGTTCTTTTTCACCGCGATCGCTGGGCGATTGTGGTGTGGTTACGCCTGTCCGCAGACGGTGTACACCGAGATTTTCTTATGGATCGAGCAAAAAATCGAAGGTGAGCATCTCAAGCGGGCAAAACTTGATGCCTCGCCGATGGACAGGCGCAAATTCCTCATCAAAACGGCCAAATACATGGCGTGGGCCGCGTTGGCGCTATGGACGGGCTTCACCTTTGTCGCCTATTTTTCGCCGCTCGATGAATTGCTTGGCTCGGTGTTCACCCTGGATTTCGGGTCATGGGAAACATTCTGGATTCTGTTTTACGGCACATTCACGTTTGTGTTTGCCGGTTTCATGCGTGAGCAGGTGTGCAAGTTCATGTGCCCGTATGCTCGCTTCCAGTCGGTGATGTTCGATCCCGATACACTGGTGATCACCTACGACGAAGCGCGCGGCGAGCCGCGCGGCGTGCACCGCAAAGGCGAGGCGGCGGCGGGCAAGGGCGATTGCATCGACTGTGGAATTTGCGTTCAGGTCTGCCCGACCGGCGTCGACATCCGAAATGGCCTGCAATATGAATGCATTGGCTGTGCGGCCTGCGTCGATGCCTGCGACCAGATCATGGACAAGGTAGGCGCGCCGCGCGGACTGGTGCGCTATTCGACCGAGACCGCCCTCAAGCGGGGTTGGGGAAGGTCGGAAATCTTCCACCACATATTGCGTCTGCGCACCCTGGTTTATGGCGCAGTATTGCTCCTTATCGGCAGCGCCTTCATATGGGGGCTGGCCACGCGGATACCGCTGCGGGTCGATGTCATTCGTGACCGGGCTTCGCTTGGGCAAGAAATTCCCGGCGGGCTGATCGAAAACGTGTACATGTTGCACATCATGAACATGACCGAACAGCCACGGGTCTTCACTGTCGGAGTGGAAGGTCTGCGCGAGGCGCAAATTCCCGGCGAACGCCGGGTCGAGGTGGAGGCGGCGCAATCCCATGAAGTTACCTTGCGGGTGCATGTGCCGTTGGACGCGGGCGAACAGGGCGCGAACAGGATATTTTTCGAGGTTTCTGCCGAAGACGATCCCAGCGTGAGACGGCGGGAAAAAGCGACCTTCTTTTTCCCCGGCTGATTTTGAAACAGGAAAGAATTGATGGATTCGCAAATAACGGGCGTGCGTGATGAACCTTGGCATCGGCAAGGCTGGCCGTGGTTCCTGATCGCATTACCTGCAATCGCCGTAGTGGCGGGAATCGTAACGCTGATCCTTGCCCACCGCAGTTGGGATGGTCTCGTATCCGACGACTATTACAAAGAGGGTCAGAGCATCGTGCAAGTCGTCGACCGTCTTGAGTATGCGCGGGAAATGGGCCTGTCGGCGCGCGCGCGGGTGCGCGATGGCGCAATCAGCGTCGAATTGTCCATTGAGCGGGAAGAAGATCTGCCCGCAACGCTTTATTTGACCATTGTCCATCCGACCCATAGTGGATCTGATCAGCAAGTATTGCTACAGAAAGGGTCGGACGGCGTGTATTCGGGAGAAATCGCTCCGTTGCGTGCTGGCCGTTGGAGTTTCCGGCTGGAAGACAGCCTGAAAAGCGAGCGTGAGTTGAAAAACAACCCCCGAAGTTGGCGCATGGACGGAATTGCCAATCTCCCGATGGAAACGGAGATATTGCTTGAGCCGTTCAATTCTTAAACTGCTGAAGGAGGTGCTCCACCATGGCACTAGAACTTTTTTCGACGTCGTTTGGCATGCTCAGCCTGATTACCATCTTGGGCGTGATTGTCATAGCTGCTTTTTGCATTCGCTATTTTACGAATCGCATTGCGGAAGATGAGCGCAGGGCCGCGCAGCAGTGTGCAGCGCAGCAGCGCGAAAGGGGCGCCAAGGCGTAACCTCTGCCTGACACAAAAACGGCCCGGTCAACCGGGCCGTTTTTGTGTCAGAAAGTGGAAACGGCGGAAACGAAAGAAGCAGCAAGCGTTTCAGCGGTAAACAAGCACCGGGGTTTTGCTGTGCGTGAGCACTTTTTGCGTCTCGCTGCCTAGCAGCAAACCGGCAATGCCGCGGCGCCCATGCGAGGCCATGAAAATCAGATCGCAGCCATGTCGATCGGTGGCATTGACGATCGCCTCATAAGGGACTTCGTTGACCTGTGTGTCCGTGCTGGCGGTGATTCCCTCCACCTCTGCCGCCGCCTTGGCGCGATCCAGAATGCGTTGGGCTTCCTGTTGCGCGGATTGGGCGAACTGCTCCGGGGTGGTAGGGTCGATCAGCGCGCCCTCGCCATAGATGGGCATCGGGAAATCGGGTTGCGAGTAAAAAAAAGTGATGCGGGCCTCGATTTCCTTGGCGAAAGCAATGGCGCGGGTAACGGCGGTATCGGACAAAGGCGACCCGTCGATTGGTACAAGGATGTGCTTGAACATGGCGTGGTTCCCTCTTGTAGTTAGCTAGCTGATTATAGCGACAGAATTTCGATAGTTTGTGCTTAATGTGCGGCAATGGCGCGAATTCCGCCAGGGGATATTTTTTCTCCAATCCGTATCGGGAGTGTGTAAAAAGCATTATGACGACTGTTATTGCGGACGTTATCATGCCCAGGGCCGTAAAAGTTGTATGCCGAAGCGGCGGAAAGCGTGTGTCGTGCCTGCCATGACAATGCACCCCGCAACGGTAGCAGGGCAGGGCGGGGGGGACTTTGATCAAAGTTAAACCCTGCATGTGCCACTTGGTCACACGGACAAAAGGGAGAGAGCCATGACCAGAAGCAGCACGACCGGAGAGAGCGGGCAAGCGCGCGACCATACCGCACGGCATGACGGGGTTTTCGACCCCGGGCTAGTCTTGAAAGAAACCATGCACAAGCTGCATGAGGGCATCGAAGGGTCTGTCGACCCCATCGGCATGGGGGCGCCCATCATCCACGCGCAGTTAGCGTGGATGCTGCATCCACAAGAGTTTACCGAGCGGATTGCGCGCTTGTCGTCCGACTTATGGAAACTGTATCTCCACACCCTGACCCGGCTGACGGGGCGCGAAAGCGTAGACCCCATCCTGCCGCATCCCGACGACGTCCGCTTTGCCGATCCGGTCTGGAGGCAATCCGCTTCCTGGGACTTGATAAAAGAGTGGTATCTCGCCTTCACCCACAACATGCAGGACATGCTCTACGACACACCGGGGCTTAGCGGCAAAGAACGGCGCAAGGCGGCGTTTTGGTGGCGGAAATGGCTCAATGCGGTAGCGCCGACCAATTTCTTGCTGACCAATCCGGTCGCTTTGCGGAAAGCCGCCGAGACTCGCGGGGAGAGCCTTGTCGCCGGGTTCCAGAATTTCCTTGAAGATCTGCGGGCGGGCACGGTGCGGATGACGCCACTCGACGGCTTCAAGGTTGGCGTCAATCTCGCCACCACGCCGGGCGCGGTGATATTCCGCAACCAGCTTGTCGAAGTCATCCACTACACCCCGACCCAGCCCAAGGTGCATGCCGAGCCGGTGGTGATCGTCACGCCGTGGATCAACAAGTTCTACATTCTCGATCTCAACGAAAAGAAAAGCATGGTGCGCTTCCTGCTCGACCAGGGGCTGGACGTATACATCACCAGTTGGAAGAACCCGGACGAGTCGATGCGCAATACAACCTTCGACGATTACCTGCTCAACGGGATACAGGCGATCATCGACGTCGCGCGCAACTTCAGCGGCGCGCCCAAAGTGCACGCGGTAGGCTACTGCATTGGCGGCACGGCGCTGACGATGTACATGGCCTGGGCGAACCGGCACTTCAAGCCCGAAGAAGTCCCTGTCGCCGATTTCACCCTTTTCACCACGCTCGTCGACTTCAGCAAACCGGGCGACATCGAAGTCTTCATCGATCCCCCGACCATCCGCTACCTTGGCGACAACATGGCGCGCAAAGGGTATTTCGACGGCAAGGAAATGGCGGCCTCCTTCCGGCTACTGCGCTCGAACAGCCTGATCTGGACCTACGTCGTCCATGGCTGGCTGTACGGCGAGCCACTGACGCCGTTCGACGTCCTGTTCTGGAACATGGACTGCACCCGTCTGCCCTGCGCGATGCACCTGTGGTACCTGCGCGAACTTTACCTCCACAACCGCCTGATTCACCGTGATGCCCTCACCGTGGCGGGCGAGCCGCTCGACCTTGCCCGCATTACCCAACCGCTCTACGCCGTATCGGCAGAGGACGACCACATTGCGCCCTGGGCGCAGACCTTCCGCATCAACAACATCGTCAACGGCCCCAAGCGTTATGTGCTCTCCAGTTCCGGCCACATCTTCGGCATCGTCAATCCGGTAGTAAACCCGCCCAAGCGCCGTTACTGGATCGGCGAGCCGCGCCGTTCCGACACCGCCGAACATTGGCGAAGCACGGCAAGCGAGCAGCAAGGGTCGTGGTGGCCGGACTGGGTGGAATGGCTCAGGCCGCGTGTCGGCAACCTAGTGGAAGCCAGACCGGCAGCCAGCAAGCAATATCCGCAATTGGCCCCTGCGCCGGGAACTTACGTGACCGAGTCTTGAAAACCCGCCCGTGACAAGGGGCGATGCCAATCCCCGCCATTGTGAAGGGCAACGCCAACATCCGTCATTGCGAGGAGTGAACCGACGTGGCAATCCATACGCCGTCCGGATTGCTGCTGTGTAAAGCCGTCACACCACTGCCTGGACAAACAAAATGAGTGCCCGCGATATCAGAGCCGCATGTTGCGTCCGTCCGGGACAAGTCCCGGACGGACGCAACACTTGTCTTGCTCGGACGCAACACTTGTCTTGCTCGGACGCAACACTTGTCTTGCTCGGACGCAACACTTGTCTTGCTCGGACGCAACACTTGTCTT
>JAIRMC010000063.1 GCA_031258965.1 Azoarcus sp.
GTTTCATCCGGAACCGGCCCTGCCCGCACCGCTCATGGCATCGCTTTCACCCTGGCATCCTGTAACCGTTCGGCGGCGTTGGCTGCTACTGCCCGCGCTCGCCCTCCTTGCCGCCCTCCTCGCCGCCGCCTGGCATCTGAAACTGCCCGCGCTCGCCTGGCACTGGGCCGGGACGCTCCGTCAGGAAGATGTCTGGCGGAGCAAAAGCCTCTGGCTGCCCGATTACCGGGCAACCATCGATGCGCACCCCATCGAGGGCGTCTCGCACAACGCCTCGGGCCTGACCTACGACGACAGGACGCACACGCTCTACCTCGCCATCAACCACCCGGCGGAAATCCTGGAACTCACGACCGGGGGGCGCATCCTGCGGCGCATTCCGGTCACCGGCGTGGAAGACCTGGAGGGACTCACCCATGTGCGGGACGACGAATTCTTCCTGATCGACGAACGGCGTCAGCGCATCTACTGGATACCGATCCGCCCGGAGACGACGCGCATCGATGTCGCCGACGCCCCCTGGCTGGGCCTCGGAATCCTGCTCAACGGCAATCTCGGCTTCGAGGGCGTCAGTTGGAATGGCGGCCGGAACCTGCTTTTCGTGGCCAAGGAAAAATCGCCGCCGCGCGTTTTCCACATCGAGGGACTCTTGCCCGAGACCCGCCCTGGCGCGCCCATGAACCTGCAAATCCACGAATGGCGGCCCGAGGTCGATCCGGGGCGCTTCCTGCGCGACCTCTCCTCCCTCTCCCTGCACGACCAAAGCGGCCACCTGCTCATCCTCAGCGATGAATCCCGCATCCTCGCCGAATACAGCAAGGCCGGAGAACTCATCAGCCTGATGCCCCTCTGGCGCGGCTGGCACGGCCTCGAACGCACGATCCCCCAGGCCGAAGGCGTCACTGTCGATGCGCAGGGCACGATCTACATCGTCTCCGAACCGAACCTGTTCTACCGTTTTGAAAGGACGGAAGCGCCGCATTCCAAGCAGGCGCGCCGGGATTCGCAGAAGCTCGCGGTACAGGCGGCAAGACGACCGTAAGGACACCCGCGGCGTCCGCGGTTCCCGCCTCCCGGAGCGGGGCCGGATTCAGCCCTTGACCGCGACAAATCCGATGATGGCGAAAGCGATATTGTCGCCATGGTCTCCGGCGCGCTGGCGGGCAAGACCGAGCAGGCGTCGCGCCGCTTCGACCGCAGGGAAATCGGCAAGCGTGGCGGCAAGTTCACTGTCGCCGAAATAGTGCCAGAGTCCGTCCGTGCAGAGCAGAAAACGATCTCCAAGCGCCACATCCCCACATTCGCCGTGTTCGATGCGCGGGGGGCGGTCGCCGCCCAGGCAGGCGGCGAGGACATTGCGTTGCGGATGCCGCAATGCTTCTTCTTCCGACAGTTTGCCGCGCCGCTGCAATTCCCCGACCAATGAATGATCGCGCGTGCGCGCCAGCAACTGGCGGTCGCGGAAATGGTAGACGCGGGAGTCGCCGCAATGCGCCCAATACGCCTTGCCACGGTAAAGTATGTACATGGCAACGGTGCTGTGGGGGTCTTGCTCGCCGGTGAATTGGCTCATGCGGATTGCCCCATGCGCGGAACGGATGGCGGCGTCCAACACTTGCTCGGGCTGATCCGTGGCGGGCGTAAAGGCTTCAAGGCTCCGGTGCGCCGCCACGACAACCTGATCCGCCGCCGCGCCGCCGCCGTTGCGCCCCCCCATGCCGTCGGCCAACGCAACAAGCAATGCGCCTGGATGCGAGGGATGGGTCAGGACGGCGACCCGATCCTGCTGGTCCTTGCGATCGCCGATATGACGGGCGACACAGGTTTCGACGGAGACACGCATGGGAAAAAGCAAACATGAACAACTTGTTGATGCATGATAACAACAGCCATGAGGCAGGTATAGCGTTATGGCCGAAATTGCTCAAACAATCTCACGAACAAGACAATCCATTGATTTTAAAAAGGTTTATGCCTTTTGGCTCCAAAATGAAATCTTCAGCCAAATCAATGTGTTACATAATTACACGGGGATTTTCCCAGTAAATGGGCATTCCTCGGCCTTATTGGAGGCGTCGTTGACTCTTTGCGCTACTGACAATAAAATCGTGGGTTCTTCAAACAAGCAATGTTTATGGAGCAACACCATGTACGCGGTGATAAAAACCGGCGGCAAGCAATATCGCGTCTGCGTCGGCGAAAAGATCAAGGTAGAACAGATACCGGCCGACGTGGGTTCCCAGATCACGCTCGATCAGGTTTTACTGGTTGGCGAGGGCGAGTCGGTCAAAATCGGCGCGCCAGTGGTTGCCGGGGCCGCCGTCACGGCGTCCGTGCTCGCACACGGTCGACACGACAAAATCAAGATTTTCAAGATGCGTCGGCGCAAGCACTACCAGAAGCACCAGGGGCATCGCCAGAACTACACCGAAATTCGTATCGACGCGCTCGTCGTCGACGCCGTTTCGGCCTGATACCGGAGACCATCCAGCATGGCACACAAAAAAGCAGGCGGCAGTTCACGCAATGGCCGCGATTCGGAATCCAAACGCCTCGGCGTCAAGCGTTACGGCGGCCAGTTCGTCGCGGCGGGCAACATTCTGGTGCGCCAGCGCGGCACCCAGTTCCATCCCGGCGACAATGTCGGCATCGGCAAGGATCACACATTGTTCGCGCTTGCCGACGGCACGGTCAAATTCCTTGTCAAAGGCCCCAAGAACCATCGCACGGTCACGGTGATCCCCGAAGCGGAGACGCCTGCCGCCGCCTGACCCATCGGCGCGCGGTTCCAGCCCAAGCCCTGTCCTGTGCGCCAGGGCTTTTTTGTTTGCAGCCACGCATCGCCCCCAGGATTTTGCGATGAAATTTTTCGACGAAGCCCGGATCGAAGTCATCGCCGGTGACGGCGGCGACGGCGCGGCCACGTTCCGGCGCGAAAAATACGTGCCGCGCGGCGGCCCGAGCGGCGGCGACGGCGGACGCGGCGGCAGCGTGCATGCACTGGCCGACCGCAACATCAACACCTTGATCGACTACCGCTACACCCGCATCTTCTACGCCGAGCGGGGCGAGAACGGCGGCAGCCGCGACTGCTACGGCAAGGGGGGCGAAGACATCGTCCTGCGTTTCCCGGTCGGCACCGTCATCAGCGACAGCGACAACGACGAACTGCTCGCCGATCTCGACGAGGACGGCAAAAAAGTCCTGCTCGCCAGCGGCGGGCGCGGGGGGCTTGGCAACATCCACTTCAAGTCGAGCACCAACCGCGCCCCGCGTCAGCGCACGCTCGGGCAGGAAGGCGAGCGCCGCAGGCTCCACCTCGAACTCAAGTCGCTGGCCGACGTGGGGCTGCTCGGGCTGCCCAACGCAGGCAAATCAACCTTCATCCGCGCGGTTTCCGCCGCGCGGCCCAAAGTGGCGGATTATCCCTTTACCACGCTGGCGCCAAACCTCGGCGTGGTTCGCACCGCTGAACAGCGCAGCTTTGTAATCGCCGACATCCCCGGCCTGATCGAAGGCGCGGCGGAAGGCGCCGGTCTCGGCCACCAGTTCCTGCGCCACCTGCAACGCACCCATCTATTGCTGCATCTCGTCGACCTCGCGCCTTTCGACCCCGGCGCAGACCCGGCGCGCGATGTCGAAACCATCGTTGCCGAACTGCGCAAATACGACGAAACCCTCTTCGCCAAGCCGCGCTGGCTGGTGCTCAACAAACTCGATCTCATCGCGCCGGACGAGCGCGCCGCCCGCGTCCGGGCTTTCCTCGACGGTTGCGATGTTCCCGTCGAACGTGTCTTCGAGATTTCCGCCATCAAGGGCGAAGGATGCGAAGCCCTGGTTTTCGCGGTCCAGGATTTTCTCGACGGCGAGCGCGAGCGCATCGAAACCGAACGCGCCCTGAAGCATGCCGCCGAGCAGGAGCGGCTTGCCGCCCTCGAAGCCCTGCGCGCCGCCGAAACCCGCGCATGGCAGGAAATGTCCCAGGAAGGCGGCGATTTCGATGCCGACATCGACGGCGACGAGGCACGCTGAACGACCATGAGAAAACGCCTTTGCGACGCCCGCCGCTTGGTCATCAAAATCGGTTCGGCGCTCATTACCGACAACGGCGCGGGGCTGGATCGCGCCGCCATCGACGATTGGGCGCGCCAGATAGCCGCCCTGCGCCGGGACGGGCGCGAAATTGCGCTGGTTTCCTCGGGGGCCATCGCCGCGGGCATGCGGAAACTGGGCTGGAAGAAACGTCCGAGTGAAATGCACCGCCTTCAGGCAGCGGCAGCCGTCGGGCAGATGGGATTGGTGAAAACCTACGAGGACACCTTCGCGCGCCACGGCCTCGCCACCGCGCAAATCCTGCTCACGCACGACGACCTTGCCGACCGCAACCGCTATCTCAACGCACGCTCGACCGTCGTCACGCTGCTCGAACTCGGCGTCGTCCCGATCATCAACGAGAACGACACCGTCGTCACCGACGAAATCAAGTTCGGCGACAACGACACCCTCGGCGCGCTGGTTGCCAACCTGATCGACGCCGACGTCCTCATCATCCTCACCGACCAGCAGGGCCTATACACGGCAGACCCGCGACGCGACGCCAACGCCGCGCTGCTCGAAGAAGGCGAAGCCGGAGACCGTCGTTTTGAGGCCATGGCGGGCGGCGCGGGCACGGGCATCAGCAAGGGCGGCATGCTGACCACGGTCCTGGCCGCGCGGCGCGCGGCGCGCAGCGGCGCGCACACCTGCATCGCCAGCGGGCGCGAAGCGGATGTGCTGCCCCGGCTCATCGCCGGGGAAACCGTCGGCACCCTGCTCCATGCCAGCAACTCAAGATTGGCGGCGCGCAAGCAATGGCTCGCCGACCATCTGCAACTGGCGGGCGCACTCGTCATCGACGCCGGAGCGGTTGCCGCCCTGCGCGGCGGCGGCAGCCTGCTGCCGGTGGGCGCGCGCGAAGCGCGGGGCGATTTCAGGCGAGGCGAAGCCGTCGCCTGCCTGGACGAGCGCGGCGAGGAAATCGCGCGCGGGCTGGTCAACTACGGCGCCAGCGAATGCCGCCGCATCCTGCGAAAGCCGAGTGCCGAAATCGAAGCTGCTCTTGGCTACATCGACACGCCGGAACTCATCCACCGCGACAACCTCGTCGTGCGCGCGCCGCACTGACGAAAACCGCCGGGAGGAATCCGGAACTCCCACGGAAACGGGAATTGGGAGATTATTGAAACCGGACTTGCCTCACCTTGCCCACAATGACGCCGATTTGACCCGACGCGCCCGCCATCATGGAAGCATTTAGGACAATCGATCGAACACCGCGCGTTGTGCAAAACAACGACGGATTGAAAAACGTCCCCGTTCGTTTTCAAAAACCTCCCTGGCCATTTTCCAAGACCCCCGCCAAGCAGTCGGGGCAATAGCACCCAGCCTCGCCCGGCGCGGGCACGGGCAACAAGGGGGGCAAGGCGGCACACCAGCATTTTCCCGTGTGCGCACCACAATGGAAACGCGCGCCGCAACGCGGGCAGGTTTTCGGCTCGCCTCCCAGCGGCGCGAACAATGGCGATTCGCCCTTATTCCCTGTCATTCCCCTCTCCCTTCACGCCCATGCGCCGCCATGACTTGAAACCCGCACGGGCATACCCATATTGAAGCAGAAGCCGGTTCGCCGGCCAGCCCGCTGACAAGATAAGGAGACCTGAACATGAGCAGCCTGACACATCATCCCATCGACGACTTTTTCCGCGGCTTTTTCGTGCGCCCGGTCGACATCGGCAATTCCGGGGCCGCCGAAGCCCCGCAAATGCGCGTCGATGTCAAGGAAAACGCCGACGGCTATGAAGTCCATGCCGAACTGCCCGGTATCCGCAAGGAAGACATCCACGTCCACATCGACGGCCCAGTGGTCTCGATCGGCGCCGAACGCAAGGTGGACAAGGAACTCAAGGACGGCGAACGGGTTCTGCGCACCGAGCGTTACTATGGCAAGGTTTCGCGCAGTTTCCAACTCGGCGAGGACATCGACGAAGCCAGGGCCAGCGCGAAATTCGTCGACGGCGTGCTCGAACTGAGCCTGCCGAAGAAAGCCGAGTCGCAAGCAACCCGGCTTGTCATCGAATAAAATCGGCCAACCGCGTCCGGGCCTGTCCCCTTCCCCGGCCCGGACGCGCGCCCCGGCACAACCGCACTGGATCTCCATGCCCGCCTCCTCTTCCACCGCCGCCCCCGCGCTCAAAGCCGAAATCCTGGCCGAAGCCCTACCCTACATCCGCCGCTTCTCCGACAAAACCATCGTCATCAAATATGGCGGCAACGCCATGACTGATCCGCACCTCAAGGATTGCTTTGCCCGCGACGTGGTGCTGTTGAAACTCGTCGGCCTCAATCCGGTGGTCGTGCACGGCGGCGGGCCGCAAATCGAGAGCCTGCTGTCGCGGGTCGGCAAGAAGGGCGAATTCGTGCAGGGCATGCGGGTGACGGACGCCGAAACCATGGACGTGGTCGAAATGGTGCTCGGCGGCCAGGTCAACAAGGAGATCGTCAATCTCATCAACCAGCATGGCGGCAAGGCCATCGGCCTGACCGGCAAGGACGCGAGCTTCATCCGCGCCAGGAAGCTGTTGATCCAGAAGAAGGATGCGCCCTTGGGCGATCTGGTCGACATCGGCCAGGTCGGCGAAATCACCAAGATCGACCCCAGCCCGATTGCCCTGCTCGACCAGGGCGACTTCATCCCGGTCATCGCCCCCATCGGCGTCGGCGAGAGCGGCGAGACTTACAACATCAACGCCGATGTAGTCGCCGGGAAACTCGCCGAAATCCTCAAGGCAGAGAAGCTCGTGCTGCTCACCAACACGCCCGGCGTGCTCGACAAGGCGGGCACGCTCCTCACCGGACTCACCCCGCGCCAGATCGACGATCTGGTCGCTGATGGCACGCTGTCCGGCGGCATGCTGCCCAAGATCGCCTCCGCGCTTGATGCCGCGCGCAACGGTGTGCAATCGGTGCACATCATCGACGGGCGCGTGGAACACTGCCTGTTATTGGAAATCCTGACGGATCACGGCGTCGGGACGATGATAAAAAGCCGCTAAGACCGCGCCGCCCGCCTCGGAACCTGTCAAAGCCGTGCAGTGCTGTACCTGCTGCGCAGCGGCTGCCAATGACAGGCGCTCCCTTTGCGCAAGAGGTGCGCGAGATACTGGGCGAGCATGTGACGATACAACTTGCCAAGCGTAGTGACTGACATATCTTCCAGCTCATCCCCAAGCGCTGGGTCGTCGAGCGCCGCTTCGCCTGGTTGGAGAAAAGCAGGCGATTGTGGAAAAACCGCGAGCGCCCGCGTAACACCAGCTCGCAATTTATCCATTTGCCCTTCCTGGGCATTTTGCTTAAAGGACTTTGAACAGGTTCTAAAAAGTACGAAGTCAGCGCTCGGCGCTCGGCGCGGGAAGCTCGAACACCCGTACCCCCGAAACCTGCACCACGGCGAGCTTGTTGCCGCCCGGTTGAAAGGCGAAAGGCGGTGTTGCCAAACCATCGCGCAAATACTTTTTCTCCCCGAAAGCGTATTGACCGACGGCCTTTCCGCGGCTATTCCAGACGCGAAGCAAGCCGTTACCGTCGTCGGCGGCGACCCAGGCGTTTTCGGAAATCACGATTGCACCGACTTTTTTGAAGATGGGAAACTCCGATAATTGTTTGAACGGCTCGATTTGAAACACGCGCGCCTTGTCGGCTATGACGGCCGCCAACAGTTTTTGTGAGGCGGAAAAGGCTATGTGGAAATTGTCGTCACCGAAAAGCGGCAAAGTGCCGCAAGAACCAATTTCCTTTTTATCGGGGACGCTGACGAGCGTGCAACCCCACCATGAGCGAACGACGCGGTAACGGTCGGTGGGGTCGTCAAGGGAGTCCACCCAGACGGGTTCTCCGGTAAGGGGGTTGTCCATTATGTAATAATTACTGAAATAAAACAGATGGCTGGTTCTTCCAAAGGTTATTACACGACTGTCTTTTGTCAGAACAATGCCAAATACTGGCACTGTACTTTTGACTTTATACTTTTCGCCCGTGTGCCAATTTATCATCAGACCGCTGCAAGCGATGTGGTCTTTGTTTGCAAAAACATAACGCTCATTAACTGTCCTCTCGCACGAATCGGAAGGGAATGAATACGATGCGGCTTCCTGTGGCGGATAAATGGTGCGAATGCGGATGACGATTTTTCCGTCAGGCGTGCCGGGCTGACCATTTTCCATATAGGGCCAGGCCTCTGCGGCGATGTACCAGGTATTTGCGTCTATGTAGCCCAAGCCGTAAATGGTGGCTTTGTCTTTGCATGCGGGTTGATTGCCGCAGACATGATATTTTTCGAGCATGGGAAAACCAGATGTCTGGAAAAGCATGGCACCATTATATTGGCTCCCGAGCAGAAAAGTGGTGCCATCTTCCGAAAAAAATAGTTCCCTTATTCCACGATACGGAGCCATTATTTCCGAAGAAAATACTGTTTTCAATTCCGGAATATTTTGTTCCGTTGATGCCGCGAACGCTGGCGCTTCCGTCAGGATAGCCAGCAGCGCAAACAGATATGGCAAGAAGGCGCGTTTCATGCTTCCCCCTATTTATTTAGCGGCGACTACATAGCCGTAATAGTAGCGCAGAAATTGCTCCACCGTCAGATCGGCGTAGCGCACTGTCACTTCCCTGATCTTTCCCCAGCTATAGGCTTTGAAATACAGATCGCCTTTCAGCAACGCCTCGTCGCCCGGCGAGAGCGGGTACTCGGTGGGCTTGCCCGGCACGGTAATCCGGATGTCCTTGTCCAGACATCCCGTTCCGAAGGCGGGGGTGTCGTTGCCCAGCACAATCCAGTGCGTCGCCCCGTTCCAGAGTGACTTGGGCGCGTTCTTCTTGCCGATTTTACTGATGCCGGAGCTGCCCGGCGGATCGATAATGCCAGCGTTTATCAGCATGCAGATATAGGCCCCGGACTGATGCAGGTTGATTTCCAGCAAATTCTTGAGGTCTTCCGTGAAGAGGGTATTGCCCGTGTCAATGACGCCACTCTTGAACCAGCCGGTTTGCTGGAACCAGCCTGCCATCGTGGCGCTTGAGGTAATGCCGGCGGCGCTTGAACCGGGGCTTTCCATGTCCCAAAGGCTGTTGGAGGCATCGCGCAGGCTCGCCAGCGCCACCCAGTCGACCGGGTCGATCTCTTTATTCTTCAGTGCGGCCTTGCGGCAGTCGCCGCCCGGCGTGACCGTCAGGTTGCCAATACGCCCCTCGCCGGTCATCGCCAGATCGAGCACGTATTCCCCGTAGGCGTCTGGATTCTCCCGCGCAATGCAGTACATGAACGCCGCCGGGCCGCACATCGGAGTTTGATCCTGATCTATCAGGGAGGGCGTTTCATGCCTCTTTACCAGCGCATCGACGAACCTCTCCCGGTCTGTAATGCAATCGAACGCCAAAGGGGCCGTGCCATTTCTGAACGCATTCAACTTGTCGATGTAAGACATCCGCTATTTCCTCCCTGAAATTCTCGAACAACTTTGTCGACTGGCCCCCTCCGGCCTCAGCATTCCCGGTTCTCTTTCACGTTCCACGCACCGATGACCGGCGAACCCATCGCGCCGGTGGCGCCCTGT
>JAIRMC010000067.1 GCA_031258965.1 Azoarcus sp.
AGGCCGCCAGTGGCTTCTTTGCGGTAGCGGGCGACGAAGGGGACGGTCGCGCCGTCGTCGAGCAGTTGTACGGCGGCGCTGACTTGGCGCGGCGAGACGCCGAGTTCTTCGGCGATGCGATGTTCTATCGGGGCAAGCATGGGATGAGCGGATTGTCCATTGCGTTGAAATGTCAGCCGGGCGCAGGGCGCACGCCGCGAGCGGCGGCTATGATCTCAAAATTTCGCGGAAATGGCATCCCGGATTGTTCCAGGCGAAACAATCGTGGTCTTGCAGAGCCGCCAATACGCCATGGCGTGCCATACGCGGCACTGGCGGCGGCGCCTTGCTTGCAATGACAAAGCCATCGCGTGGCGTCGATATTGAAACGTGGGCAAAACCACCGTACAGCGCCGGAATGACCTGGCGCGGATGCGTCAGTGACCGCCCCATGCCGGGCGGCGGCGTTTTGGCAAAACACGTCGCGCCAGGCGAAAAAACGGCGGCTCATGCGAGCCGCCGTTTTCCGTTGGCGACAGCCTTTCAGGGCTGTGATGTTTCAGGCTTTCATGCGACGGCGGGCCACGGCGCCCACGAGGCCCAGGCCAGCAAGCAGCATGGCGTAGGTTTCAGGCTCGGGCACGGCGGTCACGGAGGAAGACTTGATGACGATGTCGAAGTGGCCTTGTTGGCCCACAGTGATCGGCGTGCCGGCAACCGAAAGGCTGTAGGCGCCAGCGCCCAGAGTAGCGACATCGAATGTGCCAGTCGGATTATCGATCTGCGCGAGCGTCTCGCCCGTCCGGGCGTTGGTCAAAAATACCGACCAATCGGCAAGCCCCTCCGTCGCCAGATCGAGGGAGATGGCGGAATTGGCATCATTGATAAAATTGAAATGGAAATCATGCTGGAATGCCTTGTCAAAATAGAAGCCGGTGGGGGTGCCGACGCTTGACCAAGTCGAATCCGTATCGAAGCGATAAGTGCCAGTCAGCAGAGTGTAACTCGGTTCGTTACCCGCTTGGGCCAAACCGACAAAACCCAATCCCAGCGCCATGGCGGCAGCAAGTTTGGAAAGACGTTTCATTTTTGTGTTCCTCTTTTGTAGGTTGTGGAAATTCAGTAGTACGCCAATTTCGCACCATGCGTGCGCTACTGCCACGCTTACGACAGCAATTCTCGTGCCACATGAACATCTTGATGATTAATAAGGTTTTTTAATGATCCGGCGCGCCCCTGCCAGGAAAACGCTAGAAAAACCGACATTCCGGCATTCCGGAATGTCGGTAAACCACAGCAGGATTTCGGTAAACCGCAATAAAATCAGTGAAATATGCCGTTCTTAAATAACTTTAATAGCATTGAAACATTTAAATTCGTCATTTCTCCGGCGAATATGGAGGACGCACGGCATTGATTTTCCGCAGACAAAATATAGGTCGTTGATTATTTGTAATTTTGCGTAGATACAAACCCATTCCGCCGGGAATGTGTAAAAATTCTTGACATCAAGACATTTCGTCTTGCGCCCGGATGGGCGCGTCTACGGGGTATTCCCGATCCTCGCACGTCCGGAAGCGCCCGAAAAAGACTAACGGGCGGGCTTTTTCCAGGGATGATCGCGGCGCCTGCCCGCGCGTCGATCCGTCAAGCGCCCGGTTTCTCGCGCGCGATGCGCGCGACTTCCGGTACCTGCCGCACGCGGCGCATGACTTTGGCAAGATGGAAGCGGTCGCGCACCTGCAAGGTCATGTGTAGGACGACGTGGGGCGCTTCCCCCTGATCCATGACCGCGCTTTGGATATTGCAGTCGTCGGCGGCGATGGCGTTGGCGATGCGCACGAGCATACCGTGCCCCGGACGGCAGAGGATGCGGATCGTCACGTCGAAAAGCCGGGTTTCGTCCGGCTCCCAGTCGGCATCCACCCAGCGTCCGAGGTTGGCGCGCATGCGGATGGCGACGGGACAATCCTGCAAATGGATTTCCAGCCCATGTCCGCGACGGATGACGCCGATCACGGCGTCGCCCGGTATCGGCTGGCAGCAGCGCGCCAGGTGCATGACGCCGCCTTCACCGCCGTGGATCTTGAGCCGCGGCATGGCAACGCTTTCGCCCCTGGCGGCGCCGCCCACGCGCTCCTGGGCCAGCAGCAGGCGGCGCGCCACCGCCACCGGCATGCGGTTGCCCAGGCCGATGTCCGCGTAGATGTCGCGGATGCTGGCGACGCCGCGGTCGCGCAGGAAACGATCCCAGGCGGCGGGCGCGATCTTGTCGACCGCGAAGCCGTGCGGGCGCAAGGCGAGGTTGAGCAGGCGCTCGCCCAGACTCACGGCTTCGTCTTGCTGCTTGTTCTTGAGGAAGTGGCGGATCCTGGCCCTTGCCCGCCCGGTGCGCACGTAGGAAAGCCAAGCTGGGTTGGGGCTTGGGTAAGCCGATGTGATGATCTCGACCTGGTCGCCGCTTTGCAGTTCGGTGTTGAGTGGCCGGTGATCGGAATTGATCCGGCAGCCGACGCAGCGATGGCCGACGTCGGTATGTACGGCATAGGCGAAATCGACCGGGGTGGAGCCGCGCGGCAGGGTGAAAATGCGCCCCTTGGGCGAGATGACGAAAACTTCCCCGGGAAACAGGTTGACCTTGACCTGTTCGAGAAACTCGCTCGCCCCGCCCGAGTTCATCTGCAAGTCGAGCAGGGATTGCAGCCAGGCATGGGTCTGCTGTTGCAGTTCGTTGATGTTCTTGTCGTACTCTTTATAGAGCCAATGCGCCGCGACGCCCGACTCGGCGATGCGATGCATTTCGCGGGTGCGGATCTGCACTTCGGCAAGCACGCCGCCGGGGCCGATCAGGGTCGTGTGCAGGCTGCGGTAACCGTTTTCGCGCGGGATGGCGATGTAGTCCTTGAAACGGTCGGGATAAGGCTGGTAGATCGAGTGCAGGGCGCCAAGCGCGAGATAGCAGGTAGAAACGTCGGGGACGATGAGGCGAAAGCCATGGATGTCATACACATGGGAGAAGGCGCGGCGCTTCTCGCCCGCGGTGTAATTGTGGCGCGCTTCGGCCAGGGCGTGGTTATGGCGGGCCTCGACGATTCTTTCCATCATTTTGCGGTAGATGCTGTAGAGGCGCTTTTCGCGCCCCTGCACCTCGGCTTCGACGCCCCATTGCGGCAGGCGCTCTTCGATCCCGGTCTGGAGCTGGGCGAGCAGGCGGCGGCGATTGCCCCGCTCGGCGGCGACGGCGCGGGCGAGAACGCGATGTCGCCACGGGTATTTGTTGACGAAAGATAAATCTTCCAATTCCTGGAAAACGCCGTCCACCCCAAGGCGGCGGGCAATCGGCGCGTAGATTTCCAGCGTCTCGCTGGCAATGCGGCGGCGTTTGTCGGGGCGCATCACGAAAAGGGTGCGCATGTTGTGCAGGCGGTCGGCGAGCTTGATCAGGATCACCTGCAAATCGTTGCTCATGGCCAGCAACATTTTGTAGAAATTGGCCGCCTGTTCTTCTTCGTGGGAACGGAACTGGAGTTTGTCGAGCTTGGAGAGGCCATCGACGAGGTCGGCAGCGGTCTGGCCGAAGCGTTCGGCGATTTCGGCCTTGGAGATGTAGGTGTCTTCGACGACGTCGTGCAGCAGCGCCGCGCACAGGGCATGGGCGTTGAGGTGCCAGTCGGCGACGATGGAGGCGACCGCGAGCGGATGGACGATGTACAGTTCGCCGCTCTTGCGCGTCTGGCCGCCGTGCGCCTCGGCGGCAAAATGGTAGGCGGCCTCGATGCGAGTGATGTCTTCGCCCTTGAGGTAGACGGCGATTTTTTCTTTCAGGAGCGCGAAAAGCGGATCAGCCGGCCCGGCGCTGTCCGGCGTGGGGGGGGGCGGAGAGGGCGGACAGTAAGGCTCTTCGGAACAGGGCGCGGCGGCGGCCCCGGAACCGGCAGCTTGCGGGGCGCGTGCATGGGCGGTTTCCATGGTGCATCTCCCCGGCCTGTTTCTATGCCTGGCCGCGGTTGAGCATCTCCAGCCCGACCTTGCCCGCTTCGACTTCCTTGAGCGCGATAACCGTGGGTTTGTCGTGGTCGGAGGGGTCAAGCTTGATCTGTGGCGTACCGCCGATGGTGATCTGGCGGGCGCGGTAGGCCGCCACGAGGGTAAGCTGGAACCGGTTGGGGATTCTCTTCAGGCAGGTTTCAACGGTAACGCGGGCCATGATTCAATCCTGTGTGAAAAAAGCGAAGTAGTGAGGATAACGCATGTGCTGGCTGATGTAACGCAGACGCGCCGCCCGCACGACCGCCGCCAGATCATCGATGGCCGTCGGTAAGTGTTCGTTGATTATAACGTAGGCGAATTCCCGCATATGGCGCATTTCCCCATGCGCGGCCCGCAGGCGGCGGGCGATGACTTCCTCGCTGTCGGTGCCGCGCCCGCGCAGGCGGTTTTCGAGTTCGGCCAGCGAGGGCGGTAGCACGAAAACACTCACCACTCCGGAAAAAGCCTCGCGCACCTGACGCGCGCCCTGCCAGTCGATTTCCAGCACTGTGTCGCGGCCCTGTTCGAGCTGTTCGGCGAGCCAGGCGCGCGATGTGCCGTAATAATTGCCATGAACTTCGGCCCATTCGACGAATCCGCCCGCCTCGCGCATCTTGTGGAAACTTTCGACATCAATGAAGTGATATTCGCGCCCGTTTCTCTCGCCTTCGCGCGGCGCGCGGGTCGTGTAGGAAACCGACAGGCGCAGACCGGGATCGCGGCGCAGCAGGCCGTGCACCAGCGTTGTCTTGCCCGCGCCGGAAGGCGCGGTAACGGTCAAAAGCGTTCCGGACATATGCCCCGTAGTGAAATTCCGTTCAGTCTTGCGGCGTGCTTATTTGATCCGTCCCGTCACAATATTGCAACAACTGCGTGACCGTGGCGGCCATGACGCCGTTGGCGCCGCCCTCGGGCGCGCCCGACGGCAGTTCGACATGCGGAATACCGGCAACCGTCCCCGCGCCGCCCGCCTTGCCCACGACTTCTTCCGGCAGGAGGAGCACGTCCGCCCCGGCGAATACTTCCGCTTCCAACTGCACGTCGAGCACGAAAAGGTCGCGCACTTCGCGCAGCAATTTGAGTGCCAGCGCGTCGTCGGCGCGCAGTTTGTCCGGCCGCCCGCACCAAACGAAACAGGCGCGGGTGCTGTGGCGCGTGACGATATCCGCCAAGGCGACGAAATTCTGCAAGACGGGCGGCGATTGCCTGGAGCCGCCGCCCGCGATGATGATGGCGTTGTCGGGCACGCCGATGGCCTCGCACAGCCAGTAGCGGGCCGCCGCGCGCGAACGCAGCAAAATCGGCACTGCCGCTTCCTGGCGCGACGCTTTGCGCCTTTCCTTGCGTGTACGCACCACCTCCAGTTTTTTCGGCGGCGGCGAGAACCGGGCGCGCAGGGAATCCCACAGGCGTTCCAGGCGACGCACGGGCGCACTCAGCTTCCACGAAAGCGAGTTCAGGAGCGCCGCGTGCTGCGCCGCCAGCGCGCCCACCATCGTTTCCAGCCGCCGTTGGTTGAGCGAACGGGCGCGGGCTTCTTCATCGCGCGTTTGCAAAAGATCCCGCAGCCGAGAGATTTCTTCCTGCCCCCGCAGCCGCTTGGCCAGTACGGCAAGGAAACTTTCCGCCGCGACGGCTTCGCCGGAAACGGTCAGTTCCGGCAATAGGCGATGATAATCTGTCACCATATCGAATGCCGTGCGCACCGGACTGAAACGCAAGACATCCACCACGGCGGCGAGCCGGTCGCGGTCGCGGTCGAGAGCGCGGAGCTTGTCCATCACGGCCTCGGCTTCGGGTTCGACCAGGAAGCCGTTCCATCCGCTGTCTATTCTTTCGACATACGAGCCGATCTGCGTCGCCACGACCGGCACCGCGAGCGCCTGCATTTCGGCGAGCGTGTAGCTGAAACTCTCCGGCAATACCGACAGCAGCAGGGCACAATCCGGCCGCCATTGCGCCACCCTCGCGGGCAAATCGTCCGCATCGTAATCGGGCGCGACCTCGATGCCGGTGTAGTCGGCGAAAGGCAGGCCGAAATCGCCGCAACCCAACAACAGGACATCGGCGAAAGCGCGCAGGCCGTCGAAAATCTGCCGCCACAGCCACAAACCTCTTTGCGGCGACAGCCGCCCCGGCACCAATACCCGCAAACGGGGCGTGGTGTCCGATTGGGCCGCCGCCACGGCCTCGGCGCTGAAATCGGGTTCCGGCAGCACAGGCCCGCGCGCGAAAGCGGCGCCCAGTCCATGCGGAATATGCGTCCATGGCAGCACGCCCAGGCTCGGGAAAAGCGCCGCCCAACGCGCATGCACGTCCTCGTTCGGTGCCACGATCCGAACATTGTCCGCCGTCAGCCGGGAGGCGAAAGCCGCACGCAGGGTTTGCCATTTGCCCGTGTCGGTGAGGTGCCAGAAAGCATTTCGCGGATTCTCGCGCAGGCAGCGCGCGAGATCGTCGCCGCCGCAATGCGTGCAGGGATTGCCGAAGGTCGCGGTCAGGGCCGGGCAGAACGGGTAGAGATCGTGCGCGATGAACACCACCGGCATGTCCAGCCGCAAGAGATCGAGGCTGTGCCCAAGCAACGAGGACACCATCAGGGCGCGCACATCGAACGCGGCGCAAATCCAGCGGACGATCTCGGCATATTCCGGGTGCTCGATGGCCGTGCCGCGCACAGGCTCGGCGAGCGTCCAGATCATCAGCGGCGCGGCGCCCTGGCGCGGGTCGATGAGCAGCAAATCGGTCGTGGTGGCATTGCGCGAACCGCGACCGCGCAGTATCAGGTTGTGGTGATCGAAATCCGCCGCGCAGTAATCCCGTATCCAGCGTTCGACGCCATCCCTGCCATGCAGCACATGCAGCACCACCGGCAAGGGCTGGCGCGGCGGCAAATTCGCCGGAGCCTTGTGCGCGGCGCGCATCCTCGCCTGTTCATCCATCACCGCCGCAAACTCGGAGCCGCCGAGCGCGGCCCGCGCCCGATCCACCCGCGTGCGCAAGCGCGCCAGCGGGTTGCCGCGAATGAAACCTTGCAGATCGGCGTCATAGTCCGGATACAGGGCGGCCAGCACGCGCGCCGCCTCGTCCGCCGCTTCGAGTTCTTCCGGGCACGGTACCGCATTGGCGGCGCAATGTACGAACACATCGGCGGCAAGCACGTTATGCCAACCTATCGTCATGGCACGGCGGGAGAAATCGGTTTCTTCGCCGCGCCACCGGGCGAAGCGTTCGACATCGAAGTATCCGACCATGTCGAGGCAGTCGCGCCGGATGAATATGCAGGGTCTTGAGACCGTGGGCACTTCGATCCACTGGCCCGCGTTGACGCGGGCAAACAGGGCATCGAGCGCGGACAGGCCCAGTGTGCCCGGCATGCCGTCCGCCCATCCGTCGAAGGGGTAGGCGCTGATCGCGCCGCTATCGGAAAACGGGATCACCGTGCCGATGCCGGGTTGCGCCCGCGCGCAGGCCACCAGCCGGTCGAGCCAGTCGTTGGCGACTTCCGCGCCGCCGTCGAGCAGCACGACATCGCGCCTGGTATGCAAGGCCATGCCGCTATTGACCGAGGCCGCAAAGCCGCGCCTTTCCTCATTGCGCAACAAAGTGATGCGATCTGCCGAGGCTTCTCCGTCGAGCCACTCAGCCAGCGCCGGATCGGTCGTGGCATCGTCGATGACGATGATCTCGCGTACCGCGCGGCAAACCGCCGCGTACAGCGCGGCAAGGCAGCGCCGCACGGCTTCCTGGCCGTCCTGCACGGGAATAATGATGTCCACGACAGGAATATCGGTTTCTTCTTGCCAGAACGTCATCGTAGAACCGGCTCCGGTTTGACCCTCGCCTGCTTCGGGCGGTACATGGACTGGAATCCGGCCAAGCCGGGGTTCGGCTGTGTCAGCCGGAAAAGAAACACGAACCGCTTCCGCCGCCGCCACGATTCGTCCGGCGCAACGGCCATGCGTCTGCCGTTTTGCCTTGCCTGGATTTTATTGCGCATCGCAGCAAACGGAATGCCACAATATTCTCGTTTTCATCATGTATCGGCGCATTGTGCACCAAGAACGGCCCTTTCACGCCTGCGCCCCACGACAAAGCGCCACGCCCCGAGGCATGGCCGTCGGGGCGTGGCGCATGTAGCGGATATGGGGCGCCCCGCCATCAGTTCTCGCGGTCGGGCGCGAAAGGATCCGCCGGGGCGGCGGGCACGGCTCGGCGGGCCGGGGCGGGAGCGGCGGTTCTTGGCTGTTCCAGCCGCTGCACATGCGTGGCGGCGTCGCCGCGCAGTTGTTGCAGCCCGTTCATGCGCTGGCGCAGTTCGGAACCGATCTGGCGCACGTCCTGCCCGGTGCGTATCACGCGCGGGGTAAGCATCACGAGGAGTTCGGTGCGCTTGGCTTCCTCTCCCGTAGAGCGGAACAACCCGCCAACCAGGGGAATATCCTGCAACAAGGGGACGCCGCTCTTGGTGCGCATTTTCTTGTCGCGGATCAGGCCGCCGAGAACGATGGTTTCGCCCGAACGCACCGCGACCTTGCTGACGATATTGCGCTGATCGAAGCTGCGTTGCCCCGTGGCGGAATCCGCCGGGCCGACGTCGATAATCGACTGGTCGACATCCAGCGTCACCATATCGCCGGAGTTGACCGAGGGCTTCACGCTCAGCAGCACGCCTGTATCACGATACTGGATCGACGTGGTGCGCGTGCCGCCGTCCGTAACCGTCTCGCCGGTCTGCACCGGCATCTGGTCGCCGACCTGGATCGTGGCGGTATGGTTGTCGAGCACCATCACATTGGGATTGGACAACATGTTGACCAGGGACTTTTCGGCAAGCGCGTTGAGCACCACGCGAATATCGCTGGCGGAATTGATGAGCGAATAAACGAACCCTTCCGCGGATGGCGCGACCAGCCCTTGTGCCCCCTCTGCCACCGTGCCCAGCGACCCCTGCCCTGTATAGCCGCTCTTGTTGTAATTGGCCTGGAAATACCATTGCAGACCGTATTTCAGATCGTCGCCCAGGCTGACTTCAAGGATGGACGCCTCGATCAGCACCTGTGTCGGCGCGGAATCGAGACGACGCAGGACTTCCTCGATGCGGCGATAGTCGCGGCGATTGGCATAGATGAGCAGCGCGTTCTTGTTCGGATCGGCCACCACGCGGACATTCTCCCCGAGCGCCACCTGGGTGATGGCGGCGCCGTTGTTGCCGTTGGCCCCCATCATGGGCTGCGCGCCATACGGGTTGAAACCGCCGCCCCCGAAACCGCCCCCAAACCCGCCGCCGCCGAGGCGGCTGGCGCCGGAATTCGCGCCATTCATGAACCGGGAAGCATTCGGCAGGCTGTTGGCCACGCCCGCGCCGCCGGGAAAGAAGGGATTCGGCGCCGCGGAAGAATCGCCGTACAGGCCGTTGAGCAGGTTCGCCAGATGCTCGGCCGACCCGTTCTGCACCGGGTAAATCCACAACCGGGATTCGCTGCCGCCTTCATTGGGGCGGTCGAGGCGTCCGATCCAGGTCTTGACCAGTTCAAGGTAATGCGCGCGCGGCGTGACGACCATGAGCGCATTGAGGCGTTCGATCGGCACGATGCGGATAAGCCCCTGGAGCGGCCCCGTCGCGCCGCCGCTTTCGCTCTTCGCCTTGTTCGCTCCAAGGCCCGCGCCCATGGCCGTCATGGCGGCGGGCGGCACGCCCGGCACGGGCTGCGCGCCGGGAACGGCCCCTCCCTGATCGGTTGCGGAAGCGGACTTTCCACCCGCGCCAATCAAGGCTTGCAGCGCGGTTTCAACTTCGCTCACCGTGGTATGGGTCAGTGGGAAAAGTCCCACGGACATGCCCTTGAAGAAATCGACATCGAAAGTGCGGATGATTTCGAGCCAGCCGTCGATTTCATTGCGCGTGCCCGAAAGCACAAGCAGGTTGCGGGTGGTGTCGACACGTTGCAAGGCGTCCTGCCCGGCAATCGGGCGCAGGATGTCGGCCATTTCGGCGGCGCCGATGTATTGCAGCGGCACGAGCAGGCTGCCGCCGCTGGCGGGCAACTCCTTGCTGGACGCGGGCAGGCGGGGCACGGCCTTCATGGCATCGGCGGCGCCTATCTGGTAGCGGCCGGAAGCATCGGCCCGCAGGGCGATGCCGTTGGCCTGGAGCACGGATTCCAGCAGAGGAATGACCTCGGCGCGCGCCACCGGCCTCTGGGTGCGCAGGGTGACTTCACCGGCAAGCGGCGTGAGGATGGAATAATCGAGCTTGAGCAAGTCGCCGAGCACGGCATGCACGACTTCGGTAACGGGCGCCTGCTCGAAGCTGAGCGTCACCGCCCCCCCCCGCGTGGCGATGGAGCCGCGCGCCGACGGAGTGTTGATCATGGCGTCATTGCCGGGGAACAGGGTGGGCGCCGCGCGCTCGTCCGAGGCGTCGCGCAGGGTCACCGGAAGCATGGGGTCGGGGGAATCCGCGCGGCCCGAAAGGAAATTCGAGTTTTCGTTGCCGGAAGTATTGGCGCAGCCCGCGAGGACGAGCGCCAGCATGACAGTAAGAATCGGTTTTGTGCGCATGATGATATTCGAGAAAAAATCGACCCATATTATCGCCGCCCTCCCCTCAGGGAACAACGATTTCCAGTCACACGCCGGGCATTCCCGCTACAAAGCAACAGCTTTACAAACTGCTTTGTCCTGAAGCGCGAAAGGTTCCCGGCGACCACATCCCGCCTCACTATCCACTTCATCGGTATTGCATGACCTTGGCGGGGTCTTCATACAGGGTTCAAGGTTACTCCAGATTCAAGAAAAAAAGCAGGTTTTTGCTACTACGTCGAACAATCCCGCAACGACGCGGCTTTGCCGTCGCCGGGAAGCCGCCTTCCTGACTGCCATGGGCATCCGATCACCTGGCGTGCGAAATCTGGCGTTTCATTCCGTTTATGCCTTTGTTGTGCCACAAATCACGCCGCCGCCGCCCGGCATTGGTAAGAATACTGACAGCAAACATACATTGCTGTATTCATTGGCATGGGCGCGCCGATGCCACCTGGAAAGCGGCGCGCCGATAAAAGGCCTCCGACGGCGGTATTTGCGCCCGTCGCGGCTCACACACCCACGGCATCAAGGCTGGCGAGGTTTGGCATCTTGAAAATCCGGACAAAAGTACTACTCACCATCATCGCCATTACCGTGACGATCACCGTGTTGAGCCTGGTCTCGGGGCTTTCCTCGATCCGGGACGGCATGGAAACGGTCGTCGCCGATGACATGAAAATACTCAGCACCATCGCCAGCAAGCTCGCGTCGGAACGGCTGGAATTGCTGAAGCGCGAAACACGGAGCGTGGCGGATCGGCTGTACAACTTTTCGACGGGAGAAATCGTCGCCCCATCCCGCGCGGCCCAGTTGCTGGAACAGGAAATACAGTCTTACCAGACTGTTTCAATGGCGCTCTTCGATCCCAGCCACAAAATCGTCGCGGCTCACGGGAGCGACATACCGAATATTTCGCATGCCGGCAATGAACTCGGCAGACGCGCCAACGATGGGGAAATCCTCGTCTCATCCACGGAAATCGCCAGGGACGGCGGTCTGCTCATTCGGGTTTATGCGCCCATAAACAAACATCTCCTGATTTCCACCCTGCCGGGCCTCATCATCAGCGATTTGGTGGATGAATTCAGGATTCTCGGCAGCGGCAACATTTTCATTCTCGACAAAACGGGCGTCGTCGTCGCCAATTCGTATTTCGAGACGGTGCTGGAACGTCACAACCTCGTCGAAATGGCAAAGGAAAAGCGTCGATATACCGACGAAAGCGGACTTTTCGAGCGCATGACAAAAGGCGAATCCGGCATCGGGTATTACGTGCAGGACGGCAAGCAACACATCTGCGCCTATCGCCCCATCGCCGGTTCGGACGGCTGGTCGGTGGGCGTCTCCGCGCCCGTATCGGACACATCCGTTGGACAGACGGAAAAAGTGCTGCTCATTTCGGGGGGCATCATTCTCGTCATCGGCGGCATCGTGGCGTTTTTTGCCTCGGGAGTCATTGCAAAGCCCTTTGAATCCTTGCGCGAGATGACGCGCATCGCCGAAGAAGCCTCGGCGGCAAAGAGCACCTTCCTGGCCAATACCAGCCACGAAATGCGCACACCGCTCAACGCCATCATCGGTCTGAGCGAATTGGCCCTGAACACCAACGAATTGCCGCCCGAGACGCTGAACAATCTGGAGAAAATCCATAATTCCGGCGTAACCCTGCTCGGCATCGTCAATGACCTTCTCGACATCGCCAAGATCGAATCCGGGAAATTCGAACTCATCCCGGTGGATTACGACGTGCCCAGCACGATCAACGATACGCGCAGCCTGAATATCCTGCGGATCGCGGACAAGCCTATTATCTTCAGGTTGTCCGTCGATGAAACGATGCCGAACAGGCTGCACGGCGACGAATTGCGGATCAAGCAGGTCTTCAACAATCTCCTGAGCAATGCCTGCAAATATACGCGCGCGGGCTACATCGACTGGACTATCGGTTGGGAACGGGACGCGAACGGCGGGGACGACGCCATCTGGCTGGTCAGCAGCATCGCGGACACCGGCATCGGCATCCGCCAAGAAGATATGACCAAGCTCTTCACCGACTATAACCAAGTCGACATGCGCAGCAACCGCTCGATAGAAGGCACGGGACTGGGACTTGCCATCACCCGGCGGCTGGTGGACATGATGGGCGGTTCGATTGGCGTCGAGAGCGTCTACGGCAAGGGAACGACATTCACGGTGCGCATCCGGCAAAAAATCATCTCCAGCGTCCCGATCGGGCCTGTCACCGCCGAAGCCTTGCGCGGCTTCCGGTATTCCGCGAACAAGCGCGTGCGCTACAAAGAACTAGTGCGGGTACAAATGCCTTACGCCAGGGTGCTCGTGGTGGATGACGTACAAACCAACCTCGATGTTGCCAAAGGCATCATGAAACCCTACGGCATGCAAATAGATTGCGTCGCCAGCGGCTTCGAGGCCATCGATCTCATACGCGCGGCGGAGATCAGGTACGATGCCATATTCATGGACCACATGATGCCGGAAATGGACGGCATGGAGGCCACGCGCATCATCCGGGAAGAGATCGGCAGCGACTACGCCCAAACCGTCCCCATCATCGCCCTGACCGCCAACGCCGTCATCGGCAACGAAGAACTCTTCCTGAAACACGGCTTCCAGGCATTCCTGACCAAGCCGATAGACATGTTGAGAATGGATGCCGTCCTCCGCCAATGGGTTCGGCACAAGGAACTCGAAAGCGGGCAAGAAACACATACTGTGCCTGCCCAAGATACCGCCGGAATTGCGGGAAATACCGCCAGGGCGAATCGCCCCGGTAGCGCGGTTTCACGAATCGACGGCCTTGATTGGGCGATGGGACTCAAGCGTTTCAACGGAGACGAAGACGTTTACCTCTCGGTCATACAATCGTATTCAACGAATACGGCGCGCCTGCTCGACAAGATCCGCAATATCAATGAGGACGCGCTCAACGATTACGCAATAATCATCCATGGCGTCAAGGGCAGCAGTTACGGCGTCGAAGCCCGCGACATCGGCAAGAAGGCCGAAGAACTGGAATATGCCGCCAGGGCTGGGAACCTGGATTTCGTGCGCCGTAACAACCCGCTTTTCATCCAAGCCGCCGAAGCGCTCCTGACCCGTCTCGCCGCCCTGTCCAGCCGCGTCGACCAAAACGGCGGCGGCAGGGAAAGCCGCCCCGCGCCGGACGAAGCCCTTTTGACCCAAATGGAAGAAGCTGCCGCGGACTTCAGGATCAGCATCATGGAAGAAGTCATGAACGCGCTCGAAAGCTTCGAATATGAAACGCAAGTGGAATTGATCGCCTGGCTGCGCGAGCAAGTCGACCAGATGGAATTCGTGGCGATACGCGAGCGCCTCGCCCAACGGCGGCAAGCAACCCGTTCCCCCTCTATAGAGGAACAACAATGAATACCGATACAACAACGCGGCAGACAATCGCGGTCGTCGACGACAACGTGACCAACCTGAAGATTGCCCGAAACATGCTCGAAGAGCATTACAACACCTACGTCATGCCCTCGGCCAGGGTATTGTTCGAGTTGCTGAAAAAAGTAACGCCCGACCTTATTCTTCTCGACATCGAAATGCCGGAAATGAGCGGTTACGAGGCCATCAGGAAACTGAAGGCCGACGAACGCCTGCACCGTATACCGGTCATTTTCCTGACATCCCGGAACGACGAAGGAAGCGAACTGGAAGGGCTTTCGCTAGGCGCCATAGATTACGTCACCAAACCGTTTTCCGCCGCCCTGCTGTTGAAGCGGATCGACAATCACCTTCTGATCGCCTCGCAAGAAAAACACCTAGAGGACTACAACAAAAACCTGACGAAAATGGTCGAAGAAAAAACCGATCAAATCCTCAACATGCAATTCGGCATCCTGAACGTCATCGCGGAACTGGTCGAATTCCGGGACGAAAAAACTGGCGGTCACATCTGGCGCACGCAGCAGTATTTGAACCTTCTCGTCAAGCAAATGCTGAAAGACGGCATTTACAACGACGAAATCTCGCTTTGGGATTTGAGATTCCTGATTCCATCGGCGCAACTTCACGATGTCGGCAAAATCGCCATCAGCGACGCGATCCTGAACAAACCCGGCAAGCTGACGAAAGACGAATTCGACATCATGAAAACACACGTCAACCGCGGCGTGGAAGCCATTGAAATAATCGAGCATGAAACGCAGGCGCACAGCTTCCTGGAGCATGCCAAGTGTTTCGCGGGCTATCACCACGAAAAATGGGATGGATCGGGCTATCCAAACAACCTTGCCGGCGAAAACATCCCGCTGCAAGGCAGGATGATGGCCATTGCCGACGTCTACGACGCGCTCATTTCCGCGCGCCCTTATAAAGACCCCATGCCGCTGGACATGGCGAAATCCATCATCCTGGACGGCGATGGCAAGCATTTCGACCCGGCGCTCATCCATGTCTTTCGCAATGTTGCGGACGGCTTCGAGGAAATCGCCATCAACCATCGCGGCATGAGCGATTCCTTCATCTTCAAATGGGGCGATCCGGCATGAACGCGCGAACCGCCGCGGCGCTATTTGCCCTCGCCGCAGCCCTTTGTTTCCTGCCGCCGGAGACGGCCATTGCGGAGAACAATGATCTGTCCATTGATGCGGCGGACACAGTACGAGAACCGGCGGAAACCCTGGAAAAGATCAAAATGCGCGGTGTGATCGTCATCGGATACCGCTTCTCCAGCATACCGTTTTCCTACCAGAATTCCACGCGCCAGCCGACAGGCTACGCCAAGGAACTGTGCGACATAGTCGTCGACGCCATCAAAAAAGAATTCCGGTTGCCGAAATTGAAGATCGCCTATCAGCCGGTCCTCGCCTCGGACCGCATTCCCATGTTGCAAAACGGCGTCATCGACCTGGAATGCGGCTCCACGACCATCACGCCGGAACGCGAGAAACGGGTCGACTTTTCCATCCCCTATTTCATTTCCAATGTCCGCCTGCTCACGCGAAAGGCTTACCACATCCGGGACTTGCGCGGCCTGGCCAATAAAACCATCGTTTTCACGGCGGGCACGACCGCCGAACGGATCATCGCGGAAAAGCTGGATATCAAGCACAGCAACATCACGGTCTTGCAGGGCAAAACGCATTCGGATTCTTTTCTGATGGTCAGGATTGGCCGCGCCGCGGCCTACGTCATAGACGATACCCTGCTGGTGGGAATGATTGCCAACGCGCGCGACCCCAACGCCTACGAAATCGTCGGCCCGTCCCTGAACAGTGAACATTACGCGATCATGATGCGCAAGGAAGCCAGCCAGCTGAAAGCCGCTGTCAACAAGGCGCTCACGCGCATCATCGTTTCCGGGCAGATCAGGGAACTGTACGAGCGCTGGTTCATGCGCCCCATCCCGCCGTCCGGCGCCAACATGAATTTGCCGATGAGCGCCGAATTGACACAATTCTTCGCCGAGTTAACAAACCCACACAATGCGTCCGCGCCGACGCGGGGCGTGCAGCCCTGAAAACGCGGGCGGCAAGGCTGATGGGCGCCGCCTCATAATCCGTCGCTGAGAATATGAAAACCAATCGACGAGGCAGTAGTGTCCTCGGGCGCCGCGCCCAGGCCGATGACGCCGTATCCGTGCAACACGCAGTTGTCGCGCTTGAGGATCACCGGCTCGGCCTCGCGGCCGAACCTCACCCAAGTGCCGTTGCTGCTGAAATCGGTCAGCGTGCATTGTCCGCCGACCCACTCGATGCGGGCATGCCGCCTTGAGACCCGCCGGTCGTCGATGATCAGGCCGCAACTCTCGGCGCGGCCAATGAGGAGCGCGCCGTCCGTAGACAGCAACTGCACATGGCTGCCGCCGCGCACCTCGAGATCGGCCCTTTGCAGTATGGACATATTGACGCGCTCACTAAGCAGGCTGAGCGGCGAGGTGATCGTGGTTTCGGCGCTCAGCCGCCAGTCGTAACGCCAGACCTTGAGCAGATTGGTCTTGCCCTTGATGGCGATGCGGTCGATGCTCGTGCAGAGCGCGCGCTTCATTTCGGGCAGGCGGGCATACAGGGCTTCGCCGAGGAGAATCTCGTTGGATTCGGCGCGTTCGCCAAGCCGGGCGGCGATATTGACGGCGTCCCCATAACAATCGCCATGCCGCTCGATGACCGCCCCGTGCTCCATGCCCACCTTGAGGCCCAGTTGCGTGCGCTCGCGGCCAAGCTGTTCAAGGTTGAAATCGTAGAGCACGTCGCGGGTACGGGCGGCGGCATCGACAGCCATTTCGCTGGCCTCGAACAACACCAGCAAACCGTCGCCCAAATATTTGACGATACGCCCGCCCATGCGGGTGAAATGACTGCCCAACATCTGGGTACAGCGGGTAACCACTTGTGCCGCCACGGTATTGCCCCGCGACTCGAACAGTTTCGTGCTGCCGGTCATATCGGCGAACAGCACCGCCTTTTCCACCGGAACCGTGGATTCCCCCGCGCGATTCGCACCGCTGCCCGACATGACCTCCATGGAACCATCAATAAGCGAAGTTGGCATCGCCGTATTCCTGTATCTGCCCGCTTTTCTCGCCGGATTGCTTTATTGCGCTCAACCTGCAACCGGCAATTCAATCTTGCCGCCAGTGCTGTACTGGTAATCGTGAAACACATGCTCGGCACTGAGCAAATGATAGTTGCCGTCCGCATCCTGGAGGCTGGTTTCCTTGAGCCGCCATGTGTAGTGCCCGCATGTCCAACAATCGAAGTTCCGCATATGGGTACATAAGCAGGTTTTGTCCCACACCTTGACCTTTTGTCCCTCCGCCAGCCCCGAGCGCTCGCGCTCCCAAGCTTCAGCATACTGGCAATGCCCGGAACCGTCGAGCAGATAACCGAAAGCCTCGCAGTTGGGCCGCACGGCGCTGCCAACGGCCGGACAGCTCTTGAGCATACGCATCGGATAGCCTGTCGGTGAGATGTTATTGACCTCGATCTGATCTTCGGTCGCCCGGAAATAGGCCTGCTTCACCTCGTCGGGCAGACCGCACTCGCGGGTGACGGTAAACCGGGTCGCCACCTGTACCGCCGCCGCGCCCTGTTCGAGAAAGCCCGCCGCATTGCCGCCGGTGAAAATGCCGCCGGCGGGAATCAGCGGAATATCGAGGTGTTCGGCGCGCAGCCAGTCGCGGATTTCCGCCAGGATGGTCACGAGGTCGTACTTCGCCCAGTCCGCGGCGAAGCCGAGATGCCCCCCGGCAAGCGGCCCTTCGACCACGATGTAGTCGGGCAGCCGCCCGCTGCGCGCGTTTTTCTTCAGGAAAAGCTGGAGGGCGCGCAGCGACGAGACGATGATGCCGAGCTTGACATCCCGGAACCTCGGATGATCCTGGATCAACGCGAACGACCCCAAATGCAGCCCCGCGGCCAGCGTGATGCCGTCGATACCCGCGTCCATCGCCGTGCACAGCCTGACCCGCAAGGTTTCGCGCGGATTGTTCATCGTCAGCTTTTCCATGCAGTTCACAAAGACCAGGCCAGGGCCGCGCTTGGCCTCCATAGTCTTGCCGACGTGCAAATGGGTTGCCTCCGCGAGCAGGCCGAGATCGAACTGCGCCGCCGATTTGTCGTGGAGGTTATCGACGTTGAACTTGTATTTTTTCAGCCGATCCTTGACGTAGTGCGTGCGATAGCGCCGGTCGGTGACGGTGTGCACCATCGCGTCGGAAATGTGGCCGATACCGCCCAAGCGCGCGATCTCCAGCGCCAACGCGGAGGTCGAAATATCGACCCCCATGCCGCCTACCACGATAGGAACCAGTTCGTGGGAGCCAAGCCGCAGGCGGTAATCATCAACACACTTCATTAGCCATGTCCGTTCTGACGCGGGCCGCCATTATCGCCTAGCGCCGCCATCCGTGCACTCCAGCGCGGTTCCCCGCGCAAATTACTCAACGGTCACGCTCTTGGCGAGATTGCGCGGTTTATCGACATCCGTCCCCCGCACCAGCGCCACATGATAGGCAAGCAATTGCAGCGGCACGACGTGCAACACCGGCGACAACATGCCATAGTGCTCAGGCATGCGCAGGATATGCACGTTTTCGGCGCCGCCGATCTCGCCGTCCGCGTCGGCAAACACATAAAGCTCGCCGCCGCGGGCGCGGACTTCCTGCAAATTGGATTTGAGCTTCTCCAGCAGCTCGTCGGCGGGCGACACCGCGATGACCGGCATGCGCCTGTCGACCAGCGCGAGCGGCCCGTGCTTGAGTTCACCCGCGGCATACGCTTCGGCGTGAATATACGAAATTTCCTTGAGCTTGAGTGCACCTTCCATGGCAATCGGCCAATGTTGACCGCGCCCGAGAAACAGCGCGTGTTCCTTGTCCGCGAAACGCCGCGCCCACTGCGCGATCTCGGGTTCGAGTTCAAGCACTTTCCGCACTGCGGCCGGCAAATGGCACAGCGCCGCCAGATGGCGCGCCTCCCCATCGGGCGCGAGCTTTCCGCCGAGCCGCGCCAACATCAGGGTGAGCAGCGCGAACGCCGCGAGCTGGGTCGTGAATGCCTTGGTCGAAGCCACGCCGATCTCGGGGCCGGCGCGGGTAATGAAGCGCAGCGCCGCCTCGCGCACGATGGCCGATTCCGGCACATTGCAAATCGCCAGCGTGCGCGCCATGCCCAATGACCGCGCGTATTTGAGCGCGGCCAGCGTATCGGCGGTTTCGCCGGACTGCGACACCGCCACCACCAATGTATCGTCGCTGGCCACCGGCCTGCGGTAGCGATATTCGCTGGCGATGTCCACCGCGCAAGGCAGACCCGCCAACGCCTCCAGCCAGTACCGCGCCACCAGCCCCGCATGGTAGCTGGTGCCACAGGCGAGAATCTGCACCCGGCGCACGCCGGCGAAAATGCCCTCCGCCTCCGCGCCGAAAAGCCGTGGCGAGGCCGCGACGCCGCCCGCCGCCCGCCCGAGCGTATTGGCGAGCGCCTCCGGCTGCTCGAAGATCTCCTTCTGCATGAAATGGCGGTACGGCCCCAATTCCACCGCGTCGGCGGCGAGGCTGGAAACATGCACCGCGCGTTGCGCCGCGCCGCCGTCGGCGCGCACGACGCGGTAGCCGTCGCGGCGCAACTCGGCGAGATCGCCTTCTTCCAAATACACGACCTTGCGCGTCACCTGGAGGAGCGCCGCGGCATCGGAAGCGGCATAACAGCCATCGTCGCCGATGCCCAGCAGCAGGGGCGAGCCGCGCCGCGCCGCCACCGCCCGCGACGGATCGGAAGCTGAAATCACCCCGAGCGCGTAAGCGCCTTGCAGCTCGGCCGCGGCCAGGCGCACGGCTTCGAGCAGATCGTCCGTCTCGCGCAGCTTGGCGTGGATCAGGTGCGCGACAACCTCGGTATCGGTATCGGAAACGAACACATAGCCCTGTGCCCGCAAAGCGGCCCTGAGCGCCTCGAAATTCTCGATGATGCCGTTATGCACCACGGCCACGCCTTCCGACACATGCGGATGCGCGTTGCACTCCGACGGCTCGCCATGGGTTGCCCAGCGCGTATGGGCAATGCCCAGTGAAGCCGACAAGCGCCGCGCTTCCGCCTTTGCCGCCAGTTCGGCGACGCGCCCGCAAGCCCGCAGGCGCACGAGTTCGCCGCCCGCCGTCCCTGCCGCGCCCGCCACGGCCAGCCCCGCCGAGTCGTAGCCGCGATATTCCAACCTTCGCAAACCTTCAAGCAAAACGGGAACGACGTTGCGAGTGGCAATGGCAGTAACGATGCCGCACATGCGAATTCTCCTGGGAGCGACGCGGACGAAAACCGGATCAGCGCTTTTTTTCTGGCCGCGTCCAGCCCGCGTAACTCTGCTGCCGGACGCGGGAAACCGTAAGTTGTCCGGGCGGCGCGTCGCGGGTCAGCGTCGTGCCCGCGCCAAGCGTCGCGCCCCGTCCAACCCGCACGGGCGCCACCAATTGCGTGTCGGAGCCAATAAAGACATCGTCGCCGATCTCGGTGCGATATTTATTGGCGCCATCGTAATTACACGTGATGACGCCCGCGCCGATATTGACCCGCGCGCCGACATCCGCATCCCCCACATAAGCCAGATGGTTCGCCTTGGACCCCTCGGCGACCTTGCTGTTCTTGACCTCGACGAAATTGCCCACATGCACGCCGTCGCCGAGCACCGTTCCCGGCCGGATGCGGGCATATGGGCCGACCACGCACGCCTCGCCCAGCGCCGCGCCGTCGAGATGCGAAAACGGCGCCACGCGCGACCCCGCGCCGACCCGGACATCGCGCAACACGCAATGGGCGCCGACAACAACGCCATCGCCCAGTTCGACCCGGCCCTCGAACACACAATTGACGTCGATTTCCACATCGCGCCCGCACACGAGTTCGCCGCGCACGTCGAACCGCGCCGGATCGGCAAGCGTCGCCCCGCCGTCCAGCAGCCTGCGCGCGGCGCGCGCCTGATAGACCCGTTCGATGGCGGCAAGCTGCGCCTTGCTGTTGACGCCCAGCGTCTCGTCGACAGCGCCGGGCGCGGCGGTAACAACCTCGACGCCCGCCTCGACCGCGAGACCCACGATGTCGGTCAGGTAATACTCGCCCTGGGCATTGTTGTTGCCGACACGGGCCAGCCAGTCGCGCAACTTCGCCGTCGGCGCGACGAGAATGCCGGTATTGATCTCACGTACACGGCGCTGCGCCCCGGTCGCGTCCTTCTCCTCGACGATGCGCGTCACGCGGCCCTCGGCATCGCGCAGGATGCGGCCATAGCCGGACGGATCATCCAGCGTCACCGTGAGCAGGGCCAGGCGATCCCGCCCTGCCGCGGCCGCCAGCCCCGCCAGCGTGGGCGCGGCGATCAAAGGCACATCGCCATAAAGCACCAGCGTCCGCTCGCCGCCCAGATACGGCAAGGCCTGCTGCACGGCGTGGCCGGTGCCAAGCTGGGCGCTTTGCGCCACCCAGACAATATCGGGCGCGTCGAACCGGGCGCGCACCGCCTCGCCGCCGTGCCCATACACCACGCAAATCCGCCGCGGATCGAGCGCGCGGGCGCTCGCCAGGACATGCGCCAGTAAAGGCTTGCCAGCGAGCGGTTGCAGAACCTTGGGCAGCGCGGAGCACATGCGTTTGCCTTGCCCGGCGGCGAGAATCACGACGTCCATGAGCGTTCCAGAAAGAAACCGCGCGATTCTAGCATGTGGAAAACCGGCCGCAGCCTGCCCGCGGCGGCCCATGCCTTTCCCCCCTTTGGGCGGATACTTCCCGAGAATCGCGTATCGTCCGCCCGCCCCGCGGCGGCAAATAAAACCTTCGCCTTCCGTAAAACCCGGCACATGCGGTAATCTTCGCTCCCGGAACATGACCGGAGCGTTGCCATGCCACGCATGAACACGTCCGCCGCCGCCGGCAATGCCGAACTGCGCCGCGTGGAAGATATACCGTGCTTATGTATCAGCGGCCAATGGACGCTCGCCCATTACAACGGCCTCGCGGCCCGCGTTGCCGGGTTGCGGGCGCAAACCGGCGGCATGGCGGATGCGCGGCTGGATTTTTCCGCGCTCGCGGCGCTGGACACGGCGGGCGCGGGGCTGTTGTGCGAACTGATTGGCGTCGAACGCCTGAAAAGCCAGCTTGCGGCGGCCCGCCTCGCGCCCGGCCAGCGCGAATTGCTGGAGGCGGTCGCGGCGGCGCTCACCGGTCCCCGTGCGCCGCCGCCCGAACACTATCGTTTTGGCGATGTGCTCATCCATATCGGCAAGGCGGTCATCGCGTTCCGGAACCATGCGATCGCCCTGCTCGGCTTCGTCGGCCTCATTCTCGAAGGATTGATGCGCACGATATGGCGGCCCCGGCGCTGGCGCGTCACCGCGACGGTCGCCAATCTGGAACACGCGGGTTTCGACGCCGTGCCCATCGTGGCGCTGCTCACCTTCCTGATCGGAGCGGTGGTGGCCTTCCTCGGCGCGACCGTGCTGGCGGATTTCGGGGCGACGATCTACACCGTCAGCCTGGTTTCGTATTCTTTCCTGCGCGAATTCGGGGTATTGCTCGCCGCCATCCTGGTGGCGGGGCGCACGGCAAGCGCCTTCGCGGCCCAGATCGGCGCGATGCGCGTCAACGAGGAGGTCGACGCCATCCGCGTGCTTGGGCTGGACCCCGTGGAGATCCTGGTACTGCCGCGCGTGCTGGCGATGATGTTGGCCTTGCCCATCCTTGCCTTCATCGCCATGGCCAGCGGCATCGCGGGCGGCATCGTCGTGTGCGCGCTGGAACTCGACATTCCGCCGGGGATGTTCCTCTCGATGCTGGTCAGCGACATCGGGCCGCGCCACCTTTTCATCGGCCTGGGCAAAGCGCCGATTTTCGCTTTCCTGATCGCCGCGATCGGCTGCCTGGAAGGTTTCCGGGTCAGCGGCAGCGCGCAATCGGTGGGCGAGCACACGACTTCCGCCGTGGTGCAATCGATTTTCACGGTGATCGTGGCCGATGCCATCGCGGCCTTGTTCTGCATGGAAATGCGCTGGTGAACGCAGGGCTGGATTTGCACGCCTTGCCGGCATCGCCGCCGGCCGGATCGCCGCGCCAAGAATCGACGAAAACAAACGGATGCGATCTTGACTTGGCCGCGAAGCCTACATAGCATTATTCCGGCGTGAAATTTTACACGTTGTGCAACTCAGGATATGGCGCTCCGGTGTCCGGCTCATACAGGTACGATGATGAAACTACCGGCCGTTTTCAGCTTGCTTGCCGTGCTGTCCGGTTGTGCGGGGATACCGCCCGAACAGGCGCGGCTGGAATCGCTTTATGTCGAAACATCAAGCGATGCCGCAATGGCGTCTCTTACCTGCGTCATTCATTCGGCCAAAAACCAAAAGAATTGGGCCGAATGCGATGGCGACGGCTGGACCGGCCTGGCAATCAACCGCAGCCCCGCCGCCCCGGTCGCCATTGCGCAACTTGTGGCGCTGAGAATGGACGCGAGCATGAGCGAAGCGCGTGGATGCCTCACCCTGCAACGAGGACGGGAGACGCGCCAATATCTCAAGAGCCTGGACGCGGCAACCGCCCGCGCGGCGTGCGAATCTCAGTGGGAGCGCGTCCGCGCCAACAGTGACCCGCCCCGTTATCCAGATGTCGAACCGGACGAGGTCTGCAACAACATGCAAGACATCGGGCGAGTCCGTGACGTTTACATCACGAAGATCGAAGCGGGCGAACAATGTTGGCCGTGGTTGTTCGATTGAATAACGGCCCAACGTCGATAGCGTCCACCTCCATGCCCCTGCGCGGCGGCAATCTTCGGCGCGCCGCCGTTCGTTCTTGCCCGGAAAAATATTTGCAAGGTATCGCCACACGGCGGCGATGAATTCTCTTATCATCCCCGCGCTTTACCAACGGTATTTTTCATACGGAAGGAGCATTCCATGGACAATCGACATCGCGCCGTCATCCCGGCGGAGACGCTGGCGCAGATCAGTGCGCAAACCAACGCCATCCTCCAGCAAATCCAGCCCTACGCCGTCACGCTCTCCGCGCGGGAGCGGCAATCCATGCTGAAAATGGGCGACAAAAGCCTCGCCTTTGTGGAGAAAACCAACGAACTGGCGCACAAAAACCCCGACCTGACGCCAGCCTACATAAACATGTCCGAATTCGACATCGACCTTGCCGGGGCGCGCGCGCTTTTGGGGGTGCTCAATCAACTCCAGCGCGTCACGCAACTGCTCGACGACACGTCCATGGCCGCGGGCAATGAGGCGTTCCAGTCCGCCCTGGCGTTCTACAACAGTCTTCGGGAGGCGGCAAAGGCCAATGTCGAGGGCGCGAAAACGCTCTACACGGAGTTGAAGGATCGCTTCCCCGGCGGGCCGCGCCGGCCAAAACCGAAGGAATAAGCAGGCGAGTTCCGAAGTGGCCCGGGCGAGTTCCGAAGTGGCCCGGGCGAGTTCCGAAGTGGCCCGGGCGAGTTCCGAAGTGGCACGGGCGAGTTCCGAAGTGGCTCGGGCGAGTTCCGCAGTGGCTCGGGCGAGTTCTGAAGTGGCTCGGGCGAGTTCTGAAGTGGCTCGGGCGAGTTCCGAAGTGGCCCGGGCGGGTTCCGAAGTGACTCGGGCGGGTTCCGAAGTGGCCCGTGCGGGTTTCGAAGCGGCCTGGGCGGGTTCCGGGCTATCGTTGCCGCATCTTCCGAAAAGCCCGCTACATGCGGTAATCTTCGTTCCCGGAACATGTCCGGAGCGTCGCCATGCCGCGCAAGCGGCGTTCCGGTTCGCCGTGCCCATCGACTTTGCATCTTCCCCCGGACGGCGCTTTTCGGGCGCTTTTTTTCGATTGGACAGGAAAACCCGCGTGCCTGCCGCCAGCAACCGGTTGGTTTTACGATGAACGCGACCGCCGCCGTCGCGGCCGCCTTGTTTCGCATGGAGAGGGCCGGGTGAACGCGGGGCTGGCGAGCGCGGCGCGGACGGCGGAAAACATCATCGAGGCGCGCGGCATCCGCAACCAATTCGGCGCACAAGTGGTGCATGAGGGCCTGGACATGACGGTGCGGCGCGGGGAAGTGCTCGCCGTCGTCGGCGGTTCGGGCACGGGGAAATCCGTGCTGCTGCGCACGATCATCGGCCTCAACCGGCCCGCGGCGGGCGCGGTGCGCCTATTCGGGCAAGATTTGCACGCCTTGCCCGCCGGGCGGCGGGTGGCGCTGGCGCGGCGCATCGGCGTACTGTTCCAGCAAGGGGCGCTGTTTTCTTCGCTCACGGTGGCGGAAAACGTCGCGCTGCCGCTGATCGAACATGCGCGGCTGCCGCCGCCGGAAGCCGCGCAACTGGCCGCGCTCAAGATCGCGCTCGCCGGTCTGCCGCCGGACGCGGCCAACAAGCTGCCCGCCGAGCTATCCGGCGGCATGGTCAAGCGCGCGGCGCTTGCCCGCGCATTGGCGCTCGACCCCGATATTCTCTTTCTCGACGAGCCGACCGCCGGACTCGACCCCATCGGCGCGGCGGCTTTCGACCGGCTGATCCTGACCTTGCGCGATGCGCTCGGGCTGACAGTCTTTCTTGTCACGCACGATCTCGATACGCTTTACACCATCGCCGACCGTATCGCGGTGCTGGCGAACAAGCGCGTCCTGGTCAACGACACGCTGGCGGCGGTCGCCGCCACGGACGATGCCTGGATACGCGAATATTTCCACGGCCCGCGAGGCCGCGCGGCCATGATGGCGGCGCATCCCCGCGCGCCGTGAAGGAGAGAGCCTCGCCATGGAAACCCGTGCACATCACTTGCTGATCGGCCTTTTCACCGTCTTCACGGCCGGCGCCGCGCTGGCGTTCGCCCTGTGGATGAGCGGGGCGGGCGATGACCGCTACGAGTCCTACGACATTCTGTTCGACGAAGCCATCTCCGGTCTTTCCAAGGGCAGCACGGTCGAATTCAAGGGTTTCCGGATCGGCGCGGTCGACGATTTGCGGCTCGACCCCGAAAACCCGAACCGGATAAGGGCGCGCATCCATGTGGACGCCAACGCGCCGGTCTACGCCAACACCCGCGCCCGCCTGCACACGGCCAGCATCACCGGCCTGTCGACGATCCGCCTGAGCGACGGCAGCGGCGCGCCCCTGCACCCCAAGCCCGGCGAGATTCCGATCATCCCCACCGAGCCGTCCTCGTTCAGCAAACTGCTCAACAGCGGCGAGGATGTGATCTTCAATGCCAACGCCGTGCTGACCCAGCTACAGGGGTTGCTCTCGGATCGCAATCTCACCCACATCCACCGCAGCCTGGAAAACCTCGAACACGCCACCGCCGCGCTCGCCGCCGACCGCGACGGCGTGCGCCAGAGCCTGGGCCAGCTTGCGAAGGCCAGTACACAGGCGAACATCGTGCTTGCCGAGGCCGCACAGTTGCTGCACACGGGCAACAGCCTGCTCGACGGCCAAGGCAAAAGCGCGTTCGACAGCGCCCAACGCTCGATGGCCGCGCTTGAACGCACAATGTCGAACCTCGACAAACTGCTCGCCGATAACCGCGCCCCGCTCAACGCCGGATTC
>JAIRMC010000100.1 GCA_031258965.1 Azoarcus sp.
TGGCCGGGCCGGAACCCGCTCCGGAGGACAAGGACAAGCTTGTCATTGAAAATTCAACGGATCAGATACTGACCCGCGACAAGGATGGCAATTACATCATAATAGAAGCTGCCTTCTTGCGCGATGAAAATCTCGATCCAGTCTTGAATGAGCAAGGCGAGCAGATGTTGAAAGACAAAGACGGCCGTCTTTTCTCCATAAACGAAGAAGGGCGGGCCTTGTATGAAGATGGCGGCTATCCTTTGGATGTCAACCAGATATCGGCTCACGATAAGGACGGCAATCCAGTCATAATAGAGGCTAGCGTTCCAATCGATGAAAACCACGCGCTAGTCTATAACGAGCAAGGCTATCTGGTGCTGGAGGATAAAGACGGGCGTCCTTTCTATATAGACGGAGAAGATCGCGCCATTTATGAAGATGGCGGCTATCCGTGGAGTGGCGAGGGCGGTTCGCAAACGGATGCATGGCAGCCTCCCAGCCCATTGCCGGAAGGGGCGTCCGATGATACATGGGATTTCGACGATATCCTGGAAGAGGAGCTATCGAACCCCGCATTCGATGAGCCGTATTTTTCGGATGAAGGTTCGGGCGCTTCCGATTCTGCGGGCGACCCCGCGTCTGATACGATCATATGGGATGACACGGGTTTTGTGGACAATTCCGGCGTATGGGATGCTGACCAGGGCTACGAGTTCGTGGACGACGTCGGCGGCGCCGATTACACCGATGTTGGCTACACCAATATCGACTACGGTACCGATTACACCGATGTTGGCTACACTAATATCGACTACGGTACCGACTACACCGATGTTGGTTATACCGATACCAGCTACGACTTCGACTACACCGATGTTGGTTATACCGATACCAGCTACGACTTCGGTTACACCGATGTTGGCTATACCGATACCAGCTACGACTTCGGTTACACCGATGTTGGCTATACCGATACCAGTTACGACTTCGGTTACACCGATGTTGGCTATACGGATACCGGCTTCGGCGGCGGCTGGTGGTGATCGTGACGGTGTCCGGATCGTCTGTACCGATACTCGCGCATTAGGATAGGGGCGGTCAGCAAAGCTGGCCGTACCCCTCCCACGTTATCCATCGGACGGTTGGAATAGTCGATGTCAGCGTGCGGAACAAATCCCCCCTGCACGCCGCTTGAATACACGCCGTATGGATTTCCGCGTCGCTACGCGCTTCTCGCAATGACGGGTGTAAAGGACGCGGCGGGAAATGCGGACACTGCCTCACCCTCGTCATTGCGAGCGAAGCGCGGCAACCCAGTGGGCGACATGAATAGCCGCGGCGCATCAAGCCTTGCAATGACATTTAATCGGCGTCTCTTTGAATCCACAAAAAACGGCCTTGTTATTGACATGACCGCAAAACGCCTCCAGGATACGTTCCAAGCATCATCGACGAGAGCCTTGGCAGGTAAGGCGCGGAGTCAAGGGGTATATCGCCTATCGATGACGAATCAAGCAAAGGTTCCGAGGAGGGAAAGATCATGCTTGGCATTGCAAACGATATTGGTAACACAGGACGGCAAGCCTGGGTTGCGATACTCCTTGCCGCCTTGCTCGCCCTGACGGCAGGCCATTGCGCGGCCAAGGACGAGGCGTCCGATAATCCCGATATAGAACCCGGCATGGACATGCGCAACGAGATGGTCGCGGTTGTTATAGCGGAACGCGGAAATCGTGAGGGTACCATGAAATTCGACCTCACCCATCTGCTCGAAAAATATATCAAGATCGGAGATGATTTTGAATCGGCCAAAGAGATTCTGTTGAAAAACGGGTTTGGAATAACCGATTATAAAGGACTCAAGGAATATATGAGGGAAACAGTGTTTGGCCCCAAGGGGGAAAAAATAGTTCGTGCCAGGCATAATACTTATCGTCTCTCTGGCAGTTATCAAATGAAATATCCCATGAAGTGGACAAAACCACTTCACAAGTTTCGCTATTACGATTGGAGTATCCAGATCTTCCTTGGACGCAGTCCTGAATCGGAGCGGATAGATAGAATATCCGCAATAGCCAAACTCAGGGCATTTTAACTTCATGGAGTATACGACTATGCCACAAGAAGCGCCAAACCCCCTTTCCCCGCCCGGAATGGTTTCAAGGCTGCGATATTCATTGCCGCCTTGCTCGCCCTGACGGCAGGCCATTGCGCGGCCAAGGACGAGATACCCGATAATCCCGATATAACCCCCGGCATGGACATGCGCAACGAAATGGTCGCGTTTGTTATAGCGGAATACGAAAATAACCGAGTTCCTGATGAACAAGTCAAACTCACACATCTGGCTGAAAAATATATCAAAATCGGGGACGATTTTGAATCAGCCAAAGAGATTCTGTTGAAAAACGGGTTTAAAGTAGCTGATTATAAAGGACTCAAGGAATATATGAGGGAAACAGTGTACGGCCCCAAGGGGGAAAAAATAGTCCGTGCTAGGCACAATACTTATCGTCTCTCTGGCAGTTATAAAATGAAATATCCCATGAAGTGGACAAAACCACTTCACAGGTTCCGCTATTACGATTGGAGGATCCAAATCTTCCTTGGACGCAGCCCTGAATCAGAGCGGATAGACGAAATATTCGCAATAGCCAACCTCAGGGCATTTTAACTTCACACGGAGCACACGACCATGCCACAAGAAACGACGCCAGACGCTTTCCCGCCCGGAACGACTTTCCCGGAAGACGGGAGTTTCCCTATTCTCCCGCAACCACCAGAAACGATTGAAATCCGCTACCAGCCAATGGGGATTGGTCTTTTCTATCACACGCTCATTGTCTATACAGACATGAACGGAAATCAATGGGCCGCCCGCGGCGGCCCCAATAACTACAATGGAAGACTCCATATAACCGTGGAACCTTATAACGATGACCATGAGGATTGGCCCAAGAAGGGTGATGAACCTAACCTGTCATTACTCGTGGCAAAGGGACAAGACCTGTCCGATGTCTGGCAAAAGATCACCGACGCGGTTCTTGAAATGAACGGCCAAGGCAGATATGACGAACTCAGCAACAATTGCCACACCGTGACATCTCACGGCCTGCACGCGGCGGGGATAAATTACCGTCCTCACCCTGAAATATCGGATTGGCAAGCGCCTGGCGCGGAGGAAAATCCCGTCGGCAGCGTTGACTTCCTGAACAGCAATGCGCCGACCGAGCCTCCTCTGGAAGAAGCCCCGCCCGCCTCCCGGGAAAGCCCGGCTTCCGACGCCGGCAACTGGCTCGGCGAGCTAATGGAGAGCTTGCTAAACAGCGTCCTAAACAAGATTGTCAGCGTGGTTGACCCGCTTTGGGGCGCTTTGAAAAGTGTTTCCACGCTCGCGCCAATGATCCTTGACGGTATTGTCGCGCCCGGTTCACCGCTTGAAGAAACGCCTGTCGAGACGTCGCTTCCCTTGGACCCATCCGCATCTGAATCGGAGGAAACGCCCTCGCCTTCTGGAGACTCTGCCGGAAATCTGGGGACGGTTTCCGGCTCGGGAATGGCTTCCGATTCAGAGGCGTCTTCCAGTTCAGGAACATCTTCCGGCTCTGGGACGGCTTCCGATTCGGGGACGTCTTCCGGCTCTGGGACGTCTTCCGGTTCGGAAACGGTTCTGTCGAATGTTGTGGCGAACCCAATGGAAACGAATCCTGATGGGATATGCCCGATCGGGACGGAATACATTCCAGAGTCTCCAGACATGACATCTGTCGTGCTTCTGGATTGCGGTGATAACGACTCACAAATGCCTGAAAGCCCGCAACCGGATTCGGATTGCCAAGTTGGCCCTTGCGCATGCGGCCCCGATTGTGAGTGTGGTTCCGCTTGGTGGATTCCATGTTTGTAGCCTCTGCCAACACAATCGGCATATGGTACGGTCTTGATAGGCCGTACACCTCCCCGCCGCCCGGCATGCGGCTCAGATTCCGCGACATCGGCACTGAACGCCGGGAAGAAGGGGAAAGCCTGTTATTTCCCGATGCAGAAGCGCCCGAAAATCACCCCCAGCAAATCGTCCGCAGTGAATTCGCCGGTGATTTCCGACAGGGCATGTTGCGCCAGCCGCAGGTTTTCGGCGAAAAGCTCCAGCGCCGGAGAGGCGGTTTCGAGTTCGCGCCGGGCGACGCCCAGGTGTTCCGAAGCGGTTTCGATGGCCTGCAAGTGACGGGCGCGGGCGGTAAACGTGTCCTCGGCCTCTTGCCAACCGGCGCTCTCCAGCAGGGCGGTTTCCAGCAAGCCCATGCCCTGCCCGGTCTTGGCGGAAAGGGAGAGGGTCGCGGTTTCCGCGCCCGCCACGGCTTGCGTGTGCCTTCGCGGGGATTCGCCGATGAGGTCGATTTTGTTGCGGACGATGAAGCGCGGAAGTTTCTCGGGGAGTCTGCCCAGGATGGCCAGATCGTCGCCGCTCAGACCGGCGCGGGCGTCGAGCAGCAAAAGGGCAAGATCGGCCTCCTGGATGGCTTTCCAGGTACGGGCAATGCCGATTTTCTCGATTTCGTCTCCGGGGTCGCGCAAACCGGCGGTGTCGACGATGTGGAGCGGAATGCCGCGTAGCTGGATGGCGGATTTGAGCGCGTCGCGGGTGGTGCCGGGAATGGGCGCGACGATGGCGATGTCGTCGCCCGCAAGACGGTTCAGGAGCGAGGATTTGCCGACGTTGGGCTGGCCGATGAGAACGACGGAGAGACCGGCCTGGAGGAGTTTGCCCTGTTTTGCCCTGGCGCGCACTTCCAGAAGGTGTTCGTCGAGGCGGGCAATGCGTCCAAAAGCATCGGCCTGCTTCAGGAAGTCGATTTCTTCTTCGGGAAAATCGAGCGTGGCTTCGACGAGTGTGCGCAGATCGGTCAGTTCCGCGACCAATGCGCGGATGGCGCGGGAGAATTCGCCTTGCAGTGAGCGCACGGCGCTTTTCGCGGCGGCGGCGGTGCTGGCGTCGATGAGGTCGGCGACGGCCTCGGCCTGGGCGAGATCGAGCTTGCCGTTGAGAAAGGCGCGGCGGGTGAATTCGCCCGGTTCGGCCAGGCGGGCGCCGAGTTCCAGGCAGCGGGCGAGCAGCAGGTTCATGACGGCCGGGCCGCCGTGGCCGTGCAATTCCAATACGTCCTCGCCGGTGAAGGAGGCGGGGGCGGGAAAGTGGAGCGCAAGGCCGTTGTCGATGGCGCTGCCGTCAGCGGCCTTGAAGCTGGCAAGGGTGGCGCGGCGGGGTTCGGGCGTCTTGCCGATGAGCGCGGCGGCGAGGGAAGCCGCCCCGGCGCCCGAAAGGCGGATAATGCCGACGCCGCCGCGTCCGGGCGGGGTGGCAATGGCGGCAATCAGGGCGGAAACGGGCGGAACGCTCATGTGCCCGTAATGCTTTCGCGTTGTTTTTCCAGCCTGCGCGCCGTGACGCGAACGAATTTTCCGTTTTTTCTCGCCACGATGATGGCGGTGTCCGTCTGGATGGCGGTTTGGCGCGCCGCTTGTGCCGCCCGCAGCAGGGCGGCGAATGATTTTTGCATGGCGGCGTCGCTGGCGGCGGCAAGGTCGGTGTGCGTCTTGGGCCGCCAGGGCGGCGCATACGTGCATGTCGAGACGAGCCGGTATTGCCAGGCCGTTGCCGACCAGCGGTGGATGATGAATCGCGTCGGATTTTCCCCCAGTTCCAGAAAGCGCGGCGGGTCGCTCAGATTGTCGAACGTTATCCAGGCGTCAACGTATCCCCGGTAATGACGCTCGAAGTTGCGCAGACCCGACGCGAAGCGCCGCCGGATGATTTCTTCGGGAATGGCGTGTCCGCCCTGCCGCGCCCGTTCCGCAACACGGGCGACGGCGGCATCGGCGCTGGACAGGGCGAGGAAGTAGAGACAGACCCGGTAGCCCGCTTTTTGCCATTGCCGGATGAGGTGCAGGTAGCTGAGGCCGGATAGCGTGGTCTCGAACGCGAAGGATGCGCCGCGTTGGGCGTTGGCGTGGACTTCTTCCAGCATCAGGCGGGCCGCCTTGACGGCGGCCTCTTGCGGCGCGAACGGCGATAGTCCGGCGGCGATCATGTCGGCGTTGATGAAGCGCGGACAGGCGGCTTCCCCGGGAAGAAAGGCGTGCGCGAAGGTGGTTTTCCCCGCGCCGTGCGGACCCGCGATGATGATGATCTTTTTCGGCATCGGTTTCGGACGGGCCGCGCCAGTGATGTCGCGGCCCGCTATGGCGATTATTCCAGGAAGGGGTCATCGGTATCGCCTTCCGCACTGGCGCGGCGGGCGGGCGGCGGCATGATGATGCGGGTGGGCAGGGCGAGGCGGCCTGGTTGCAGGGGGTTGAACAGGGCGGGCGCGGGAGAGTCCATGAATGATCCTGGCGAATATGATCGTGACTGAATATAGCGAATGGCCGGGCGAACCCGCGCAGTATATCGGCGTGTACACCGTCCGATACGGGCGGCCCGGACAATTTCCCTGAATGCGCGTTGCGCCCCGCTGCATATATCGGCCCGGGCGGCGGACGGGCGGGCGGTATGACGGGCAAGCGCGCCCGGAATCCGGTTTTTTCTACAGACGAAAAAAATCCGGGAGAAGCGAAATGCCGCTCCTCCCGGTTCTGTTTCGGGGCTGTGCGCGGGGAAAAATCCGCCGCCCCGGCGGGTCTCGCCCCGGTCAGTTCCGGGATTTGAACTGGTCGTGGCAGGCCTTACAGGTTTTGCCGACTTCGCCGAAGGCGGGTCTGACCGTGGCGGCGTCGCCACTTTCGGCGGCCTTGACGAGCGCGGCGGCGGCGGCGGCAAAGTTACCGGCGAGTTTGCCGACTTCCGCGCCGTTCTGGAACAGTTCGGGTTTGACGGTGGTTTTCTGGTCACCGATGGATTTTTCGGTGCCCGGGCTGAACAGCGCCCCCAGGCCGGAACCGGCAACCGCCGCAATAGCGTTGGCGGCGGCCTTGACCTGGGCGGCATCGTAAGTGCCATCCAGGCTGGCCTTGATCTTGCCCATGTTCCAGGAAGCAAAGCTGTAGGCCGCTTTGCGGTATTTGATCTGGTCTTCGGGTTTGACTTGTGCGGAAGCGTTGGCGGCCAACGTCAGGGCGATGGCGGCGGAAGCGATGAGTGTGGCGGTTTTATGCATGTCTGACCTCGTGTCGTGGTGGATGGCGCGCCGGAAACCGCTGCCGCGTCGCAGCAGCAGCCGGTTGCGCCGGGTACCGATGATATGCGACTTGCGCCGCAAATCAAAGACGCCGACAGGGGCGAGAGATTTTTCGCGCGGGCAGGCGCATGACGAAACCGCCTCAGCCGCCGGTGTTTTCCGGAACACTTGGCGCGTCGGTTTCTTCCGCGGCTTCGGGGCGGGGACTTGCCAGAACTTTGTCGATGCGCTTGCCGTCGAGGTCGACGACCTCCATCCGCCATTTTTCCCATGCGATCACGTCTCCCGTGCGCGGCAAGCGCCCGAGCAGCCACATGATCATGCCGGACAGGGTGTTGTAGCGCCCTCTGTCCTCTTCGGGGGTTTCCTTGAGCTGGAGCAAATCCTTGAGTTCGGGCAGGGGAATCAGGCCATCGAGCAGCCAGGAGCCGTCCTCGCGCCGCACGGCCCAGGCGTCTTCCTGGCGGTCGGGGCGGAATTCGCCCGTTACCGCTTCCATCACGTCCTGGAGCGCCACCAGCCCTTGTACTTCGCCGTATTCGTCGACGACGAACACCATGTGCGTGTTGGAAGCGCGGAATTGTTCGAGCAGTTCCAGTCCCGTGAGCGATTCGGGCACGTAGACCGGGCTTTGCAGCGAGCGGGTGATGTCGGGTGCGCCGCCTTTGAGTGTCTGGTTGAAAAGCTGTTTGCTCGAAATGATGCCGAGGATTTCTTCTAGTCCGCCCCGGCACACGGGAAAACGCGAGTGCTCTGATTCGGCCATGCGGGCGAGGTTTTCTTCCAGCGGATGTTCGATGTCGAGCCAGACGATGTCCGAGCGCGGCACCATCAGCGAGCCGATCTGGCGGTCGTCGAGGCGAAAGACGTTGCGCACCATCGCGTGTTCGTTTTTTTCGATGATGCCGCTCTCCGAGCCTTCTTCGAGCAGGGCGTGGATTTCTTCTTCCGTGACGCCCGGCGTTTTTCCGTCGCGCAGGCCCAGAAGGCGCAGCAGTAGCGCGGTCGAGCCTGAGAGCATGCGCACGGCCGGACGCGAGGCGAGCGCCAGTGCGTACATGGGCCGCGCCACGCGGCGGGCGATGCCTTCGGGGTCGATCTGGCCGATCCGCTTGGGTACGAGTTCGCCAATGACGATGGATACGTAGGTAATCAGCACTACCGCGAACGCGGTCGCGCTGATTTCACTCGCGCGCTGTTCCAGGCCAAGTTCGCGCAGCCATGCGGCAACAGGCGCGGCCAGTGCCGATTCGCCCACGATGCCGCTCAGGATGCCGATCGAGGTGATGCCGATCTGGATGGTCGACAGAAAGCGCGTCGGCTCTTCGCCGAGGGCGACTGCCACTTTGGCCGCCGCGTCCCCTTCCTCCGCCAGTTTGGCAAGCTTGGCGCGCCGGGCGGCAACCAGCGCGATCTCGGACATGGCGAATACGCCATTGATGAGGATAAGGACGAAGAGGAGGAGGATTTCCATTGCGCGCGGTCAGGCGGTTCCGCCCACTGTCAGCCCGTCGACGCGCAAGGTCGGCTGCCCCACGCCCACGGGCACGCCTTGTCCCTCTTTGCCGCAGGTGCCCACGCCGGGATCGAGCGCCATATTGTTGCCGATGAGGCTGACGCGGGTAAGCACATCGGGGCCGTTGCCAATTAGGGTGGCGCCCTTGACCGGACGGGTAATCTTGCCGTCTTCGATCAAATACGCCTCAGCCGTGGAGAACACGAATTTGCCCGAGGTGATGTCGACCTGCCCTCCGCCGAAATTGGCCGCGTAAAGCCCTTTCTTGACTGATTTGATGATTTCGTCCGGGTCGCGCTCGCCATTGAGCATGAACGTGTTCGTCATGCGCGGCAGGGGGAGATGCGCGTAGGACTGTCGCCGCCCGTTGCCGGTGGGCGCCATGCCCATCAGGCGGGCGTTGAGCATATCCTGCATGTAGGCGGTGAGGATGCCATCCTCGATCAGCACGGTGCGCGCGCCGGGGTTGCCTTCGTCGTCGATCGTGAGCGAGCCGCGCCGCTCCGGCAGGGAACCGTCATCGACCACGGTCACGCCGCGCGCCGCGACCTGCTGGCCGATGCGTCCGGAAAAGGCCGAACTGCCCTTGCGGTTGAAATCGCCTTCCAGTCCGTGGCCGATTGCTTCGTGAAGCAGGATGCCCGGCCAGCCCGGCCCCAGTACCACGGTCATGACGCCCGCCGGAGCCGGAACGGCTTCCAGATTGACGCTGGCCTGGTGCACGGCGGCGAGCGCGTAATCGCGCAGGCGCTCATCGGTGAAATAGCGGTAGTCGTAGCGCCCGCCGCCGCCGGCGCTGCCCTGCTCGCGCCGTTCTCCGGCTTCCATGATGACCGTCAGGCCCACCCGCACCAGCGGACGCACATCGGCGGCCATGTGCCCATCACTGCGCGCGACCAGCACCACTTCCCAGGAACCGGCCAGGTAGGCCATGGCCTGCGTCACCCTTGCGTCGGCGGCGCGGGCGAACTGTTCCAGCCGTTCGAGCAGGCGAACCTTGGCGGTATCGTCAAGCGAGGCGAGCGGATCATCGGCGCGATAAAGCCTGCGGGGCGGCTTGCCGGGCGTGACGGCCACGCGCCGCTTCTTGCCCGCTTCGGCAATGGCTCGCGTGGCGCGCGCGGCATCGACAAGCGCGGCGAGTGAAATATCATCGGAATACGCGAAGGCGGTCTTTTCGCCGCTCGCCGCGCGCACTCCCACGCCTTCCTCGATGTCGAAGCTGCCCGATTTGACGATGCCTTCCTCCAGGTTCCAGCTCTCTGTGCGGCTGTACTGGAAATAGAGATCGGCATGGTCGATATCGTGCCGCATCAGCCTGCGAAACACTTTTTCGAGGTCTTCCCGCCCCAGGTCGCGGGAGGAAAGCAGATACTTATCAGCAAGCTTGAGTGCGCTTTTCGTCATTATATTTCCATTGAAGATACGATTGTCATGACTTCCGGGCGGCGGTGGCGCAGGGCCGGAAGGCTTTGGCGGATTTCAGCAATACGGGCCGGGTCGAGCGTCGCCGCGACCGCCCCCGGCCCCTCGGCACGGCAGGCGAGGATATCGCCCCAGGGATCGACGATCATGCTGTGCCCCCAGGTGCGGCGGCCATGCGGATGGCGTCCGCCCTGCGCCGCCGCCACAAGGTAGCATTGGTTCTCGATGGCCCGCGCGCGCAACAGCGTTTCCCAATGCGCCTGGCCCGTCGTGTAAGTAAAGGCCGCGGGCAGGACGATCAGATCGACTTCGCCCATGGCCCGGAAAAACTCCGGGAAGCGCAGGTCGTAACACACCGCGAGGCCGACGCGCCCGGCGGGCGAATCGAAGCACGCCACCCGGCTGCCCGCCTCGATGGTGCAGGCTTCGTCGTAGCGCTCATCGCCCCGCGCGAATCCGAAAAGGTGGATTTTGTCGTAACGCGCCACGCGCTCGCCATGGTCGTCGAAAACCAACGCGGCATTGCGCACCTTGTCCGGCGCGCTGGCCGCCAGCGGCAAGGTGCCGCCAACGATCCACACCCCGTGCCGTGCAGCGGCACTGCGCAGAAAGTCTTGAATCGGCCCGTCGCCGTCCCGTTCGCGGGCGCGCAACTTGGCGTTTTCATCTTCTGAGATCAGCGCGAAAAACTCCGGCAAGACCAGTAGCCGCGCGCCCTCGCCCGCAGCCTCGGCAATCAGCTCACCGGCAACGGCAAGATTGCCCGCCACGTCGGGGCCGGAGACAGTTTGAAGGGCAGCGATTTCGATGGGAGGGCGTGAAGGCATCTGCGGGGGATTCGGGCATTTCCAGGCGGAATTCTCTCATGCCTGCCGCCCGGCATGGACAGGGTTTCGCACGGCACAAGCGGAGGACGAAGCGGCTTCCGGAACCGGCCACGAGCGGGGGTAAACAAGACTGTAAAGCCGCGCTCGATCCCGGCCTGGCCGGATCGGGGCCACAATTGCCGCCTGGCGTCTTGTAACGACGCAATCTAAAGTTCTTCCACCCGCCGCCGAAATCTTTCATATCACATCTTTGCGGATCGCCGTCGATGCCTGTTTTGCCGCGCATTGTCTTTCTGCTTGCCGCCATGGCGATATCTGCCGCCGCACAGGCGGCGGGCTGGGAAAGCGTCGACGACAACGACAAACGCACAGTTGAAATCGACGCCGACGGGACGTTCACATCCGACCACGGCACCAAAGTGTCATGGGGGAGGGTGGTGCTGGGCAGCGCTGAAGCGGCGAAAACCGGGTACCGCACGATCAAGGCGCTCAACCGCTACGACTGCCTCAATCGCAGTTTCTCGACGATCAAGCGAGTCTATCTCGATAACGACGATAATGTGGTCCGCGAAGAAAACGTCACGGATCAAACGCCGCTGCTGGTGCGGCGCAATTCGGTCGACGAGCGTATTTTGCGCAAGGCTTGCGGCCTGAGCAATCCAGCGCCCGCCGCGAAAAACGCCAAGGCAAACGCGGCGGGCAGACTCGGCAGGCTTGCCGACGCTGCGGATCGGGCAGCGAAATCGGTCAGTGCCGCACCCGCCGCGGCAGGGGTTCCCTCCCTGGACATACCCGGAATTCCCCCCAAAAGCGCGCCGATCAAGACGATGCCGTCTTCCATCGCCGCCGCGCCTGTGAGCGCCGCGCCGGAAAAATCCACCGTACTCAAAGCGCCCGTGAAATCAACATTGAGGCAGCCCGCATCCGTCCGTTTCACGCCAACGCCAGCCGCCGCGCCCATGCCGCGACAATCCGGCGCGACGCCGACGGCGGCAAACGTCGCGGCGAAGGTTCCGGCGGGGCGGAACACTGTCATCTTCCGTCCCGTGAAGGCCAGGACAGCTCCCAGCGTCCATCTCCCGCCCCGGCCAGTACGCCATGAAACGCCGATGCGGACGGGACCCGCCCGTCCGGCGAGCGGTAGCAAGGATTGGCGTTATTACGGCGCGAGCGGCCCAGAGTCTTGGGGACATTTGCGCCCGGAATGGCGGCTGTGCGGCGAGGGCATGCGCCAATCGCCCATCGACTTCGCCGCCAGCGCGCCGGTAGCGGTCGATCTCGATCCGGTACGGTTCGACTATCGTCCGTCGCGCTTCCTCATCACCAACACCGAGCAGCAGTTGCGGGTGAAGGTCGATGCGGGCATGAGCATGGAGGTTCGCGGGCAGCGTTACATGCTGGAGGGTTTTGTTCTCCACCGTCCCGGCGAGGCGTACATTGCAGGCAAGACTGCCGACATGGAGGTGCAGTTTTTCCACCGGGACGCCGAAGGGCACATCGCGGTGCTGGCCGTGCAGGCGGCGCGCGGCGATACGCCAAATACGTTGTTGCAGACTCTGCTCAACAATCTGCCGCTGGAAAAGGGCGACAGTTACGCGCCCGAAACGCTGATCGACCTTGCTGCTTTTCTGCCAACAAATCCGGCATATTTTCTGTATATGGGTTCGCTCACCGCACCGCCTTGCACTGAGGGCGTGTTGTGGGTGGTGATGAAAGAGCCAGTGACGCTCTCGGACGAGCAGTTCGGAATTTTTTCCCGTTTGCATCCGGGCAATGCCCGCCCGCCGCAACCCGCCAATGCGCGGTTGGTGCTGGAATCACGCTAACGCGGAACGCCGGGGCGGCGCTTTTCCGGGAGGGCGCTCCACTCAAAAAAACGGCCCGTGCCGGAAAGGCACGGGCCATATCACATGCCGCCGAAGCGGCAAGGGGGTTATTTGTCGTCGATCAGCGTGCCGTTATTGAGCATGTGGTCGATCGCGGCCTGTCCAGCGTTGCCGCCGGTCAAATCCACGCCTTCCACGACGATGTTCAACGCCAGGGCGTCGGGATCGACAGGCGAGACGGTAATCTTCGTGCTGCCGTCGTTGACGCTCACGCTCAGATGCTCGGTATCGAACTGGAACTCTTTCGCGTCATCCGCGAGCAGGTCGCGCAGATCAAGCTTGTCCTCCCCGGCAGTGAACTGGGCGATGGATACGTTCACCGGCGAGTCGGAAACATCGGACAACGTCCACGCAAAGACATCTTCGCCTTCTTCCCCATGGAGAGGCGCTGGCGGCAGTTCCTTCACGTCGACGGTGACAGTCGCCCAGTCGCTCGTGCTGCCATCGTCGTCCACCAGTATGTAATCGAACGAATCCGGGCCAGCGTAGCCATCGTTCGGCGCCAGATACTGGAAGGTGCCGTCCGGGTTGATCCACACGCTGCCACCATGTTCGGTGACGAGGGTCGGCGCGCCATTGCCAAGGCTGGGCGATTGCGCGACGTCTACCACATCACCGCCATCCCCCGCCCTGATCGCTGCGACATGCGTTGCGCTCACTTCGACATCCGGCGAGGTCAACCGCCCTGACGAGTCCGTATCGAGGCCCGCGCCGGTAATGACATTGCCCCAATTGCGCACAATGTAGTTGGTCTGGCCGCTGTCGCCGTCATTCGCTGTCGGCGCGGTGTCGGTAATTGCAATATTTACCGTCGTCAGGCTGCCAAGCGTACCCTGGTCGCTGACCGGGCGATAGGAGAAGTGGTCATGATCCGACACGTCGTCGCTATGATCGCGCAATGGCGCCTTGTAGTCGAAACTGCCATCCGGGCGGATAGTGACCACGCCGCCCAGGGCAGTGGCAATCGCCACGCCACCCGCAACAACATCGACTTCGTTATTCTCCGCGTCGAGAACTTTGCCCACCGTGGTGGTGTCCTTGGCGCCGTCGTTGGCCAGCACATCGAAAGTACCGGACGTGCCTTCTACAATGGAGAAGTTGTCGGTGCGGCTGGCCGGCGGCAGTTCTAGTACATTGAACGTGACCGTCGCCCATTCGCTCCGACCGTCGGTATCCGTCAGCTGGTATTGGAACGAATCCGCGCCGTCGTAACCCGTTCGCGGCGCGGCATACTGGAAGCTGCCGTCCGGGTTGATCCACACGCGGCCACCGTTCACGGTGACGAGAGCCGGCGCGCCATTGCCAAGGCTGGACGATTCCACAACCGTTACGGCATTGCCGCCTTCTCCCGCCCTGACCGCCGCGATATGCAACGCATCGGGACCATCCGCCGAAGGCACGTCCGCGCTCGCGCCACCAGTGCCATTGATAACATTGCCCGCATTGCGCGCAATGTAGCTGGTATCGCCAATGTAATCATCATTCGCCACCGGCACGGTGTCGGTAACCGTGATGTTTACCTTCGTCGAACCGCCGAGCGTGCCCTGATCGCTGATCGGCTGATAGTAGAAGTGGTCATGATCCGACACATTGTCGCTATGGTCGCGCAACGGCGCCTTGTAGTCGAAAGTGCCATCCGCATGGACCGTGACCGTTCCACCCAGGGCGGTGGCAATCGTCGCGCTGCCATTGACAAGCTCGACCGCGCCGTCCTTGCCCGTGACGTTGGCTACCGCAGTGGCCTTGCCGCCGTCGTTGGCCAACACGCTCTCGAAGCTCGTCGTCGAGCCTTCCGCTGCGGAGACGTTATCGGAGAAGCTGGCTGGCGGCAGTTCTTTCACGTTGACCGTGACCGTCGCCCAGTCGCTCTCGCTGTCAGTATCCGTCAGTTTGTATTGGAACGAATCCAGACCGTCGTAACCCGTTGCCGGCGCGGCATACTGGAAGCTGCCGTCCGGGTTGATCCACACACGACCGCCGTTCGCGGTGACGAGGGTCGGCGCGCCATTGCCAAAGTTGGGCGATTGCGTGACATCTACCGCATTGCCGCCCTCTCCCGCCCTGACCGCCACGACATGCAACGCATCGGGACCGTCCGCCGAGGGTTTGTCCGCGCCCGCGCCTGTGAGCAGCTCGCCTTCGATGACGTTGCCCGTATTGCGCCAAAGGTAGTTGGTCTCGCCAAGGTCATCGTCAACCGCCACCGGCACGGTGTCCTTGACGGTGATGTTTACCGTCGCCGGGCCGCCGAGCGTGCCTTTCGCGCTGACCGGGACATACACGAAGGAATCCACCGGGTCGGGCGCGCCAGCCGTATGCGTGGGCAACGGCGCCGTATAGTCGAAAGTGCCATCCGCGTGGATCGTGACCGTTCCGCCCAGGGCGGTGGTGATCGTCGCGCTGCCATTGACAAGCTCAACCGCGCCGTCCTTGCCCGTGACGCTGGCTACCGCAGTGGCCTTGCCGCCGTCGTGGGCCAGCACGCTCTCGAAGCTCGTCGTCGAGCCTTCATCGACTGAGAACTTGTCGGGGAAGCTGGCGGGCGGCAGTTCTTTCACGTTGACCGTGACCGTCGCCCAGCCGCTCTCGCTGTCGGTATCCGTCAGTTTGTATTGGAACGAATCCAAACCGTCGTAACCCGTTGCCGGCGCGGCATACTGGAAGCTGCCGTCCGGGTTGATCCACACACGGCCGCCGTTCGCGGTGACGAGGGTCGGCGCGCCATTGCCAAAGTTGGGCGATTGCGTGACATCTACCGCATTGCCGCCCTCTCCCGCCCTGACCGCCACGACATGCAACGCATCGGGGCCGTCCGCCGAAGGCACGTCCGCATTCGTGCCACCTTCGCCAGTGATGACATTGCCCGTATTGCGCGCAATATAGTTGGTGTCGCCAAGATCGTCGTCAACCGCCACCGGGCTAGTGTCAGCGACCGAAATTTTCACGGTTATCGGGTCGCTGCTGACGTTGCTGCTGTTGACTGCCCGATACTGGAAGGAATCTACCGGGTCGGGCGCACCAGCCGTATGAGGAAGCACCGGCGCCGTATAGTCGAAATGACCATCCGGGTAGATCGTGACTGTTCCGCCCAAGGCGGTAGTAACCGTCGTACCCCCCTCATTGACGTTAATGTTGAGCAAACCGTCGGGACTAACGACTTGGCCCACCTTGGCGCTATCACCGGCGCCATCGTTGGCCAGCACGTTCTCGAAGCGTACCGTCTCGCCTTCCTCGACGGAGAAGGTGTCGTCCGTCCCTTGCCATGGCTCTGTCGACGGCCCACCATTTCCGCCACCACTACCGGTGCCGCCGCTTCCTCTAAGAGATCTTCTACCACTTGGTAGAGAGGGATCACCGCCGGGATAAGTACCTAGCGGCGGGTCGATGGTTTCGTTAACGCGTATTATTTCGGGTGTGGTGTCGTGGCCTTCGTTAGAAGGAGAAGGCCCAGTCGCCGGAGCTTCGATATCGTCGAGAGTGAGCTGAAGCTCATTTATGGTCTCTTCAAGTCTCTTCGGCGTCATTTCGACTTCGTCATCGTCCGGTGCCATGGCGACTTCCGTTCCGCCCTGAACAGCAAACGGATTGCCAACGTCGGAGGTCAGCACAACCGGGCCGTCTCCAGTGACGAGAGTTTCGCCGTCATAGATATGATCGCCAGGCTTGAGCGGGCGAAGACCATCCGGGCCGCGCGCGAAGGCTTGCCCCTTGACCGAGTTGACGGTTGCAACGACTTGATTCGGTACCATTTTAGTGCCTCCTGATGCCCGCTTCGCGGCCCGTTCAATACCGGACAAGGGCAAGGGTTATTAGCTGAACAACGGCCCGGCTTCGGTTGCTGTTTTGGTGAAACGCATACCGCCCCGGCAATCACACACGATGTAAGCGTATAAAGAGTCGCGGAAGAAAAAAATTGTACTGACGTACAGGATGCGGGAAAAACCACAGTTTCCGCACAAATTTTCGTAAATATATTATAGCGTGAAAACGGGACTGCCGCCGCGCTCAGGCTTCTCCGGCGCGACCGCCTCGCAGGCGCAGCACCAATTGCAGGCGGTCGCGCACGCCGAGCTTGGTGAAAATAGCTCCCATGTGCGCCTTGACGGTGCGTTCGGTGATGCCGAGGGACGCGGCAATCTCTTTGTTGGAACGGCCCGTCGCCACTTCACGGGCGACTTCGGCCTCGCGTTCGGAGAGTTCCTTGGGCAGTTCGCCGAGTGCAGGTAATTTTTTGTTGGCCGTTTTGATCAAATAGTTCATCAACTCCGACCCGATCCAGTATCCGCCGCGATTCACGACCTGCGCAACCGTCTGAAATTGCCTGGGCGAAGCCCATCCGTTGCAATAGCCATGCGCGCCGGATTTCAGCGCCAACATGGCTTCGCGCTCATTGGGGATATTGGAAACCACCACTGCGGCGGCGGCGCCGAACAGGCCCGGAATGGCCGCGAGCAGGCCATCCCAACCGGGCGCGGCCGTGCCAAGCCAGACAATATCGGCTTGCGCCCGCGCCGTGACCGCCACGTCCTGCGTGAGCGATTGCGCATCCGGAAAGGCTTCGCGCCAGCGTGGTGAAGGCTGTGCCGCGCCCACCACAAGGAAAAGGTTGCGCATTATCGTTCCGTCATTGCAATCGTCTTGGTTTTTATTACAGGTTTGAGCAAGTATTCGAGCACGGTCTTCTTGCCGGTCAGCACGTCGACCTCAGCCACCATGCCGGGGGTGATCTGCATATTGTCCCCCAAAGTGGATTTGGTCGTGCGAACTCTGATGAGATAGTTGGCATTGCCTTTTTCATCCGTGACGGTATCAGCCGAGATGTGTTCGATTTTGCCGTCCAGCCCGCCGAAAATGGAAAAGTCGTAAGCCGTGATCTTGACCCGCGCATCCAGCCCGGGCCGCAGGAAGCCGATGTCGCGAGGTTTGATCAACGCCTCGAACAGCAGGTCATCGTCCAACGGCACGATTTCGACCAATTCCTTGCCCGGCTGCACCACGGCATTGATGGTATTGACCAACAAGCGCTTGACCGTTCCCCGCACCGGCGAGCGCACGTCGGTTTGCGCCACTTTGTCGGCGCTCGTTTTTTCGCGCGCCCCGAGGCTGGCAAGACGCGCCCGGGTTTCGCCGAGTTCCTTGCTCCACTGGTTGCGGGTGTTCAATTCGACATCCTGAATCTTGTGCCGGGATTCGCCGATCGCCGCCTGGACTTTCTGGATTTGCGCCGCGGCCTGGTTACGTTCGCCGGAAATTTTCTCCATGTTTTGCTCGAGTTTGATGACTTCCATCTCGGAGACCGCGCCTGTCTCCAGCAGCGCCTTGGTCATGTCATATTCCTGCTTGGCAAGCACGTAGTTGCGGGAAGCCGCTGTGTGACGCGCCCGTACTTCGTTGAGTTCCTCTTCGCGCTGTGTCAATTGTTGACGGGCAATGGAAAGCTGGGCCTCGACTTCGGCATGCGAGGATTTGTAGAGATTCTCTTCTTGGCTGGCGATCTCGGGCGCTTCCTGAAACACTTCTTCCGGCACGATGAAGGGCTGGCCGTCGATGAGCGCTTGCAACCGGGCTTCCTTCGCCATGAAGGAAAGGAATTCGACACGTTCGCCCTGCTGCATGATGGCGAAGCGGGAAGGGTCGATGCGCAACAGTACTTGTCCGGGCATGACCTCCTGGCCTTCGCGCACCAGCAGTTCCTTGACCTGACCGCCATCGACGGCCTGGATGATCTGTACCTGCGACGATGGAATGACCTTGCCTTCGCCGCGCGTCACTTCGTCGAGCGGGGCCATCGCCGCCCAGCCCAACAACAGCAGCACGACGACGACAATCAGATACAGCAGACGCCGGGCGCGCAGGGGTTCTTGTTGCAGCCGCGCCCAGTCGGCTTCGTCGCCCCAGTTCAGTTCCTGGGATGTCGGCAAAGCGGGCAACAGGCGGTCGAAAAAACGCTCGAAGAAGGGCCGCATCGGCGCGGCTGTCTTGTTCGAGACCTTGCCAACCTGCTCGAAAGCCGCGCGGGCGTGCCGCATGGGTTCCTTGCGCCCCCGCTCTTGCTCCCCGGACGCAGGTTCGCTCGCACCCTGTTTCATCATCTGTGTTTCGCCCGGCAACGAATCGCCGCGATCACCATGCGGCATCCGCATCCTGACTGGCTTGTCCATTATCTGGCCCTCCCAACCTTGCCCTGACGCAGTGCCTCGACAACCAGAGCCTTGGGGCCATCGGCGACGGCGCGCCCCCCGTCGATGACGATGATGCGCTCGGCCAATGCCAACATCGGGGTGCGGTGCGTGATGATGAGCAAAGTTTTGCCTTGACTGAATTCCTTAAGGTTACGCTTTATTTCCTCTTCGCTGGTGTGATCCATGGATGCCGTCGGTTCGTCCATCAGTAGGATGGGCGGATCGTGGATGACGGCGCGCGCGATAGCCACGCCCTGGCGTTGCCCGCCCGAGAGCGAATCGCCGCGCTCGCTCACCACCATGTCGAAGCCTTGGGGATGAGCATCGACGAATCCGGCCAGCCCGGCGAGAACGGCGGCGCGCAGCACGTCGGCATCGTCGGCATGAGGCCGGGCGAGCGCGATGTTGTCGCGCAGGGTGCCGAAAAAGAGGGTCGGTTCCTGCGGTACGTAGCCGATGTGGCGGCGCAATTCCGCCGGGTCGATCTGGCGGGCGTCGATGCCATCGATCAGCACCGCGCCGGAGGTGGGGCGGTAAAGGCCGAGGATGAGCTTTTCGAGCGTGGTCTTGCCGGAGCCGACACGGCCAATGATGGCGACGTGCTCCCCAGCCTTGATGCGGAACGATAGACCGTTCAGACAGGACATTTCCTGCCCCGGATAGGCAAAAACCACATCGCGGAATTCGATCTCGCCGCGCAGACTTTTGCGGCTGATGAAGTTCGCCCCCTCAGGGCGCTCGCACTCGCGGTGCATCAGGCCGTCGACCGACTCCAGCGCGGTGGCGGCGCTGTGGTATTGCACGAGCAATCCGGCGATCCGTCCGATTGGCGACATCGCCCGCCCCGAAAGCATGTAACAGCCCACCAGCCCGCCAACGCTGAGTTCACCTTCATTGATCAGATATACCCCGATGAGCATCACCACAAGGCTTACGATCTGGATGGCCCAGTTGGCCCCATTGACCGCCGTGGCCGACAGCAAGCGAAGCTGCGTGCTGACCCGCGCCAGCAGGGCGGTGCTCCATTCCCATTTGCGTTGTATGGAAGCCTCCGCCCCCATCGCTTTCAGGGTCTCCACCCCGACCAGTCCTTCAACCAGAGTGGCGTTGCGCTGCGCCCCGGCGCGATAGGATGTCTGCGCAAGATCGTGCATCTTGCTTTGTACAACAATAGAATAAACCGCCAACAGGACGATGCCCGCAATGAACGGCGTCACCAGCGGTAGCGAAATCCAGCCGATGATGACCAGGAACAGCAGTGCGAACGGCAGGTCGATAAACGTCGTCACCGTCGCGGAACCGATGAAATCGCGCACGCTCTCGAACGCCTTCATGGTGGCCGCCAGCGACCCTGCCGATGTCGGGCGCGCCTCCATGCGCATGCCCATCACGCGCTCCATGATGCGCGCCGAGAGTTCCACGTCTATCCGGCTGCTCGCAAGGTCGACGAAATAGCCCCGCATCGTGCGCAGCACCAGATCGAACAACAATACGATGAATACCCCGATAGTGAGCACCCATAGGGTTTCGATTGCGCTGTTTGGCACCACGCGGTCGTACACGTTCATGATGAACAAGGGCATCGCCACCGCGAACAGATTGATGACGAAAGCGGACAGCAACACATCGTTGTAGATATGCCGGTTTGCGGAAATGACGCTCCAGAACCAGTGCCCGCTGCGTACCCGCGAACCTTGCGGCGCCCGCGCGTCGAACTGGAACGCCGGGCGCACGTAGATCGCGTGGCCGCTATAGTGCTTTTCCAGATCCTCGCGCCGCAGCATCACGGCGGCCTCGCTCAGCTCTGGAAAAATCACCTTCCAGCGGTTGCGGCGCGTGCTTGTCTGCGTCACCACGCATGCGCCGCCGTTGTTGAGCAACAGCACCACCGGCAACAACGCTTGGTTAATACCGTCGAGCGATGTGGCAACGATATTGCTGCGCATGCCGGCGCGCCGCGCGGCGCGCTCGAAGAGCGCGGGCGTCAACCGTCCATCCTTGAGCGGCAGACCCGCAACAATCGCATCGCGTGTCTGATTGCCGCCAAAGGCGCGCACCAACATTAGCAAGCTGTTGAGCAAGGCATCGACAGGCGGATGATTGGCGGACGCCTGCACCGGGGCAATTTGCCTAGCTGCTTCAGTCACGGAATATCCCGTACATGGAAACCATATTTATCAATTATTCATCGGGACGCCTGTCCGACAAGTCCGACAATACACAAAGACCGCCACAAAGGGCATTACGCGGATTCTACACGTCCCCGCAACCTTGTAATGCCGTCACGCGCGCCCGCGCATCCGCGGATAGTCGCGCGCGTGACGCCTTTGGCGCATTGTGCGCTTGCAGATAACCACAACGCGGCGCAAAATCGAAACAAGATGAATACAGAATAAACCAGCGCAAATCGCGGCGAGGGGGAAACCATGAATACCATACAACGCAGACGCTACTCGCGCATCAGCTTCCATGGCGAGGCGTCTCTTCAAATTGGCAATTGCCAGCGAATATGCGAAGTTCTCGATCTTTCCCTGCTTGGCGCGCTGGTCATCGTCGATTTTCCCGATCTTGCCACTGGCACGTCCTGCCTGCTTGAACTACGCCTTGGCGACGAAACCTGCGTGCGCATGGACGGGCACGTCGCGCATTGTCGAAGTACGCAGGTCGGCATCGTCTGCGAAGCTACCGACCTCGACAGCATCCGCCATCTGCGGCGGCTGCTTTCCCTCAACCTGGGTGACGCCTCCTTGATGGATCGGGAGTTCTCGGCCATGCTCGCGGCACATACACAAGAAAACATCAGTCAATAAAATGCTGATTGAGTCAACCATCATTGCAAAGACCGAAGACCCGCAGCAACAACTTTGATCCCTGACGCAGGAAGCCTTATTTCACGCGATTGCGGTATTCATCGGTGCGGGTATCAATTTCGATCTTGTCGCCGATTTCGACGAAAGCAGGCACTTGCAATTCAAACCCCGTGCCAATCCGCGCTGGTTTCATGACCTTGCCGGAAGTATCGCCCTTGACCGCCGGTTCGGTATAGACGACTTCGCGCACCACATTGTTGGGCAGTTCCACTGAAATCGCCTTGCCATTGTAGAACACGACCTCACAGGCAAGGCCGTCTTCAAGGTATTTGAGTGCATCTGTCATATTCTCGGCTTCGACTTCGTACTGATTGTATTCGGCATCCATGAATACATACATCGGATCGGAAAAATACGAATAGGAAACTTCCTTGCGGTCGAGGACGACGATCTCGAACTTGTCGTCAGCCTTATATACCGATTCGGTCGGCGTGCCGGTCAGCAAGTTCTTGAGCTTCATCTTCACCACGGCGGCATTGCGACCGGACTTGTTGTATTCGGTTTTCTGCACGACCAGCGGATCGTTGCCAACCATGATGACGTTGCCGGAACGCAGTTCTTGTGCTGTTTTCATGCTATATAACTCCGGGGCGTGAGCCGCCCCCGTTCGTCAAAAAATAAAGAGGCGGAATTCTATCCAGTTTTCTCAAGAATGTGTCGGCAGAAACGCCACAGCGAGGCCGAGAGTTCCGGACCCGCATCCAGATGTGTGCACCAATTCCGAGCATGGCGTTCCAATTCTGGCAGGACGCGCGCAAAAGCGGGCCAAGTCGCCGCCGGGTCGCCGCGCCCATTCCAGGCCCGCCAGAATGCCATAAGCGCCTCGGCAGCATTCATGTCAAGTTTGGCGCCATATATACCAAGAAACGCTTCAAGCTTGATATGGTGGATATCGTCCTTTTGTGGGTATATATGCCATACAAATGGCCTCGCCGCCCACTGTGCACGCACGAACGAATCTTCGCCCCGCACCAGATTGAGATCGCAGTGCCAAAGCAATTCATCGTAACCATCTTGATCTGTAAACGGCAGCGCCGCCACCCGCAAGGCATCACGCTCCAACTGATCTCCGGCCTTCAATGTCACTCCAAGCGCCGTGCCCACGGCACTCATCGCCCGACCCTCGGGTATCAACAGCAACAATGGATGATCACTCGTCCGCCAGCAATCTAGCAATGCCGGAAGTCTCGGCAATTCATAACTGAATAACGACACTATCAAGGTATCCTCACGCGGCAGCGTCACACCATGCTCGCGCAGCCAGTTGGCGGGCGGACGCCGCCGCTCACGATCCCGGCGGACAAATAACCCTGGTTCGCGGATCAAGCCGCCAGTTCCCTTGGTGAAACCAGGAAAAAAGAAATACTTGACAAACGGTGCTTCCGCCCGTGGTGAAGGCAGTCCATGACAAGTCCGCACCCAATCCTCAGCGGACAGATATTCGAAATTGATCCAGACCGGCGATGGTTTCCGCGCCGCCATCGCGCGCACATGTACGGTAGGCAACTCGCAGGCGAATGCTTCGATGACCACATTGCCCGGCTCTGCCTCGGGAAAAGGCTCCGTCCAATGCCGCAGCTCAACGCCAGCCGCCACCGCGCCATCTTGAACCGCCTCCGGGCACAGCCTGGCAAGCGTCGACCAGTTGTCTACCCAGATCCTCGCTTCGATACCATATCTGGCCACTAGCGTGCGCGCCAACCGGCAGCACATGCCTACATCCCCATAGTTATCCACAACTCGGCAGAAGATTTCCCATTTCGGCAAGAAGCTGGCAACGGCGTACATTCTTTGAACAAGTCAGTGGACGAACCGGGAAAGTATTGTGAACAACCGAGACATTTCCATGGAAGGAAAAAAGAATAGACATTTTCCAAACAGGCTTCCATACTATTATCCACTTGTTTGTTCCAGCGGATAAATGCTTCCGTAAAGCTCGATACTAGACTTATCCACAGGTTCAGGCCTGATGTTTACTTAATGGTTTTTTAAATATCAAGAAAAACAAGACAAGACCGAAAAGGCTATAAGTTAGTCTATTGTCATTTCAACGAGGCGATGCACAACCCTTAGCGCATTCTTCATACCTCCAGCGGGTCTACATCAACCTGCCAGCGCAGTTCTCGTGAAGGCTTTACCGTACGGAGTTGTTCCAACCAACGTGCAAGGAAATCTTGCAAGACGCTACGCCGGTCGGCCTCAATCAACAATTGGGCGCGCTCGCGTTGTGCAAGGCGGACGAGGCGCATGGGTACTGGATCGAAAAGGCGGATTTCCGGCGAAATGATTGCGGTGGCAATCTCGCGCGCTCGGCACAGAAAATCCACGGCGGCGCTCAATTTCGGCGCATTGGCTTTCAGCATGGCTTGATGAGCGAATGGCGGAAAACCGGCGGCACGGCGATTGTCAAGTTCCATTTTGGCGAAGGCGTCGAAATCGTGCCGGGCAAGGCAGCAATAGAGCGGGTGTTCCGGGTATTCTGTTTGGATAAGCACTTCGCCGGGTAATGTGGCGCGTCCGGCGCGTCCGCCGACCTGCATGAGTTGCTGGAACAGGTGCTCGGGAGCGCGAAAGTCAGCGGCGTGCAGCGAGGCGTCGGCGCCGAGAACACCGACCAGGGTAAGGCGAGGAAAGTCATGACCCTTGGCCATCATTTGGGTACCAACCAAGATATCGGCCTCGCCAGCAGTGATGATTGCCAGCAGGTTCTTCCATTGCGCACGGGTGCGGGCGGCATCGCGGTCGATTCGTAATACTCGCGCGGCGGGAAACAGGGCGGCGAGGCGGACTTCAATTCTTTGTGTGCCACGTCCGAAGGGGCGGATATCCTGGTTACCGCAGACTGGGCAGGCGCGGGGGATGAGTGCGTCGGCGCCGCAATGGTGGCAGCGTAATCGTTGGTCGGCAAGGTGGACGACGCGGTTGGCCGTGCAGTGCGGGCATTGACTCACCCAGCCGCAGGCTGGGCAGGACAGTACCGGCGCATAGCCACGGCGGTTGAGAAAAACGAGGCTTTGCTCGCCGCGTTCAAGCCGTTTGGCAATGGCCTGTTGTAGAAGTGGGCTGAAACCCTCGTCAAGGCGGCAGCGTCGTGTGTCAAGGGTTCTTACTATGGGCAGGGCGGCAGCGACGGCTCTCGTGGAGAGGCGCAGTAGGCGATAATGTTCGCGCTGTACATGACGCCAGCTTTCCAACGAAGGCGTTGCCGAGCCGAGCAGTATCGGCACATCACGCTGGCGTGCTCGCCAAACGGCGAGATCGCGTGCTGAGTAACGAATGCCTTCCTGTTGCTTATAGGAAGTATCGTGTTCTTCGTCAATCAGGATCAATCCCAGACGTGGCATGGGGGTGAAGACCGCGAGCCGGGTGCCGAGCACAATATCGGCATTTCCGGACAGAGCTTGCGCGAAGCCGTTTGCCCGTGCGCCTTCGGCAAGCGCGGAGTGTAGACTGACAATGCAAGCGGCGGGGAAGCGTGTTTTGACCCGTTCTTCCAGTTGTGGGGTCAGGGCAATTTCCGGGACGAGCATCAATACTTGACGGCTCATGGCGAGTGCATCGGCGGCCAACCGTAAATAAACCTCGGTCTTTCCACTGCCAGTGACGCCAGCAAGAAGCCAGGGGGTGAAACCAGCGGGCGCAGCGCGGCAGGCGGCTAGGGCTTCAGCTTGTTCGGCGGTGAGTTCGGGCAGGGCGCTGGTGGGTAGATATTCGTTGTTTCCAGCGTGGATTGCTAGCCAGCCACGGGCGAATGCACTGCTTATGGCGGCACGGGTGGTGAACTGGCGGATAGCGTCCCGGCGTAGGGGCGGCAAGGTTTCATCTCGCGCGGCAAGCGCGCGCACGAGGGCAAGCGCCTGGCTTTTACGGCGGTGGCCAATAAGTGCCGCACGTCCCGCTTCGGTAAGAACGATCAAGGGGTCGGGATCATTCCCGCTGACGGTCTTGGTGCGGCGTAGACCCGGCGGCAGGGCAAGCGCAATAGTTTCGCCAAGAGGCGCATGGTAGTAGCGGGCGGTGAATTCAGCGAGTTCGATCCAGTCGGACGGCAGAGCGGGGATGTCGCGTTGGATGTGAATGACGGATTTCAACTGGGCAGGTGCGATACTCGTGCTGGCAGGCAGGGAGAGGATCAGGCCGCTTTTTTTTTCGCCATGCCCAAAGGGGACGCGCACGCAACGTCCAATGTCCGTCGGCGTGGCATCTTTGGCCAGGTAATCGAAAAGTCGTGGCAGGGGGACGGGAAGGGCTACGCGGACGATAGGCATACGAGCAGTTTGACGAAGAACGGATGGTAGGGGTTCATAAGGCTGGTGCAAAGACCATATGACGGTTTTCCGGGAAGGCCAGGTGTCGCAATCTGGAGAGGGAAGTTAAAGTGAATTCTTTGAAAAATGAGACAAATGTTTGGTACGAAACGGTGTCTTTATTTTGCCCACAAAAACTGTGGATAACTTTGTGGGCAACTCGGGTACAGCGCCTCGCAACCTGCGCCATTGTGACAGTCATCACGCGTTGCCCGATCATGAAGCAAAAAATAAAGTAAATTAATCAATGAGTTCCGTTTGTATATATAAAAATTGATCTGTTATCACTATAAAATCCATGAAAAGGCTCTTATGTGAATAAGTCAAGACAATACAGGTAAATACGAGTTTGCGTGGAAAATGGCGAACCCCCTTTATCTGTAGGGGTTTCAGTCTTTTTAATTATGTGTATGTACAGTTTCGATCAACACTGCGACATTTTCAGGATGGGTATGTTGCGAAATGCCGTGGCCGAGATTGAACACATGACCAGGGTGAGGACCGAAAGCGTTGAGTACGCGGCATGTTTCGGCAACGACAATTTCCGGTGTGGCAAGCAATATGGCAGGGTCGAGATTGCCTTGTAGTGCGACGCGATCGCCAACGAGCGCACGGGCGCGGCCAATATCCATCGTCCAGTCCAGTCCAAGCGCGTCGAAACCGCTGGCGGCGAGGGCTTCCAGCCACAAACCGCCGCCTTTTGTAAATACAATACTCGGTATGCGCCGACCTTCTTTCTCTTGCACGAGACTAGCGGCAATTTTTTGCAAGTAGACCAGTGAAAATTCGCGGTAAGCGGCTTCGGAAAGCACGCCGCCCCAGGAATCGAATACCATGACTGCCTGTACGCCGGATTCGATTTGAGCGTTGAGATAAGCCGTCACTGCCTGCGTAGTGACGTCGAGAATGCGATGCATGAGATCAGGTCGCGTATAAGCGAGCTTTTTAATCTTACGGTAATCGGCGCTTGACCCGCCTTCGACCATGTAGCAGGCGAGCGTCCAGGGGCTGCCGGAAAAACCGATCAACGGCACGCTGCCATTGAGAGCGCGGCGGATTTCGGCCACGGCGTCCATGACGTAGTGCAGTTCGACATGGGGGTCGGGCGCGGCGAGATTGCGTATTTCCCATTCTTCGGCCAGCGGGCGCTCGAATTTTGGGCCTTCGCCCTCGGTGAAATACAGGCCCAGTCCCATGGCATCGGGTACAGTGAGGATGTCGGAGAAAAGGATGGCGGCATCGAGGTCGAACCTCGCCAGCGGTTGCAAAGTGACTTCGCAGGCGAGCGCTGGGTTTTTGCACAGGGCCAGGAAGCTGCCCGCACGCTTGCGGGTTTCGCGGTACTCAGGCAAGTAACGGCCCGCTTGGCGCATTAGCCAGACGGGCGTATGAGGCACAGGTTCGCGCAGCAGCGCACGCAGGAAAATATCGTTGTCGAGATGGCTCATGTCGGTTCCTCGGAGCGGGGACAGTCATGAATTGGAATATCGGTGAATCGCCGCTGTTGAAAACGCTGGACGATCGTCACTGCAAAAGGTGAACGCTGTGGCAATCCATACACTGCACAGGATCGCCTTATTTTGCCGGTAATGACGATTAGTTTATCGGCGTCTTCTGCTGCTATTCTTCCTTGGTGGCGGGTATATGGTTGTATACGCTGAATCCCGCGTAATCGTAGGTCAACCAGGCCGGATGATCGTGCCAGTCGGCAAGGACGTAACGCTCGCAGCGGTGGCCGTCGAGCATGTAAGTGTGGTGCCCCGGGCGATGCGTGTGACCATGGATGAGCGCCGGATAGCCGTGTGCGCGCAGCAGGTTGGCGACCGCATCGGTGTTGACATCCATGATGTCGGCGCGTTTGCCGCGTTTGGCGGTTTCGCTGCGGTTGCGTACTTGTTCAATGAACTCGCGCCGCGTGTCGAGCGGCTGGGCAAGAAAGCCGGTTTGCCAGACGGGATCGTGCACTTGTTGACGGTAGGCTTGGTAAGAAAGGTCATCGGTGCATAAGGCGTCGCCATGGGAGAGCAGCAAGGTTTGCGCGCCGAAACGGACGGATGCCGGGTCTGGAAGGAGGTGCATGCCGCTTGAAGCGGCAAGGCCGTCTCCGGCAAGGAGGTCGCGATTGCCGGGCATGAAGAAGGCCGCAATGCCGTTGGCGGCAAGCTCCCGCAAGGCCAGGCACACTTTCTGGTTGAACGGCGAACCCGCATCGTCGTCGCCTGCCCAGTATTCAAACAGGTCGCCAAGGATGAACAGGCTGCCCGCCCGGCGAGCGGGGCCGGAAAGGAAGTCGAAAAAGGCGGCGGCAGTCTGCGGGCGGGCGGCGCTCAGGTGCAGATCGGCAATGAACAGCGCCGGTAGCCTTGCCGTGCTCAAGGGATCGGGAGAAATCGGTGCGCCGCCAGTCATGGGATTAGATGACCTCGACGTGCTCGATGATGACGTCTTCTCTAGGAACATTCTGGTGGAAACCTTTGTTGCCGGTGTCAAGCTGGCGAATTTTGTCGACCACGTCCAGGCCGTCGATGACGCGGCCAAATACACAATAGCCCCAGCCTTGTGGATCGTCGGATGTGCGGAAATCGAGGAAGCCGTTGTCGGCGACATTGATGAAAAATTGCGCCGTGGCCGAATGCGGCTCGCCGGTACGCGCCATGGCAATGGCGCCGCGCGTATTCTTGAGGCCATTGCCGGCTTCGTTCTGGATCGGCTCCCGCGTGGGCTTTTGTTTCATGCCAGGCTCAAAGCCGCCGCCTTGGATCATGAAGCCGTCGATGACACGATGGAAAATGGTATTGTCGTAGTGACCAGCGGCGGCGTAGGCGAGGAAGTTTTCGACTGTGATCGGCGCTTTGTCGGCATCGAGTTCGAGAGTAATGGCACCGTGGTTCGTGTGTAATATGACAGACATTCGCTGCTCCGCCCGGTTATTTGGATTTTGATGGTTTCGGTTTGTTCGCAGAAGTACTTTCCGGCGCTTTTTCGGGCGCTCTCTCGATGAGGGTGGCCGATTCGATCACGACGGGCTTGAGCGGCACGTTGCCGTGCTGGCCCATGGCCATGGTCGGAAGCTTGGCGATTTTCTGCACGATGTCCATGCCCTTGACGACCTTGCCGAACACGGCATAGCCCCAGCCGTCCTGCGCGGGATAGTCGAGAAAGCCGTTGCTGCCGAGGTTGATGAAGAACTGCGCGGTTGCCGAGTGCGGCGCGCTGGTGCGCGCCATGGCGATCGTGCCGGGTTCATTCCTGAGGCCGTTGCGGGCTTCGTTTTCGACTGGCGCGCGGGTCGGCTTTTCCCGGAGGTTCATGTCGAGACCGCCGCCCTGGATCATGAAACCGTCGATGACGCGGTGGAAAATCGTATTGCTGTAGTGGCCTGTCTGAACGTAGTGCAGGAAGTTGGCGACCGTCCTGGGGGCGAGTTCGGCACTGAGTTCAAGTACGATGTTGCCTTGGTTGGTCTTGAGTTCCACATACGGGCCGGCGGCCTGCGCCGCAAGCGCGCAGAGGCCGAAGGCCAAGGAAGCAATAAGGTATCGGATCATGCATGCTCCGGAAATTTTCAAGAATTGCGGAAGGCGGATGCTGCCGGAGCGAAGGGAAGCACTGCTATACTTTGACGCTTTCCAGACAGCCAACTGACCGAATTCTAGCAACAAGTGCATTGCGCTCAAAACTATACGTTAGCGGCGGGCGGGAACACCGGGTCGGTCGACGCGATCTGGAGAGGTTTTCCCCTTTCCGGTCGCTGGGCCGGGCCGCCGGGTACTGATCGGGGAATATCCGGTCCTTGCACGGATTCTCCAGGCGGCGCGACCTTGCAAGAAGCATTTCCGCCAGGCGTTTCCAGAGGGCTGTGACGTTCCTTTTCGCCATGGGCATGCTTACGATATACAACACTCTTAGCCGCAGTAAAGAAGTTTTTCGCCCCATCGAATCCGGCCACGCCGGCGTATATGTTTGCGGCATGACGGTTTATGATTACTGCCACCTTGGGCACGCCAGGGTGATGGTGGTTTTCGATATGGTGGTTCGCTGGCTGCGGGCCAGCGGGCTGGCGGTGCGCTATGTGCGCAACATCACCGACATCGACGACAAGATCATCCGCCGGGCGCGGGAGGGGGGCGAATCCATCCGCGCGCTGACTGATCGCTTCATCACGGCGATGCACGAGGATGCCGACGCTCTCGGGGTGTTGCGCCCGGATGTCGAACCGCGGGCGACCGAGCACGTCGAGGACATGAAAGCGCTGGTTGCCTGTCTCGAAGAAAAGGGACTTGCCTACACAGCCGCCAACGGCGATGTTTGCTATGCGGTGCGGCGCTTTCCGGGCTATGGCCGTCTGTCGGGCAAACGACTGGACGAATTGCGCGCGGGCGAGCGCGTGGAGGCGGTCGACGATAAACACGATCCGCTCGATTTCGTGCTCTGGAAGCGGGCCAAGGCCGACGAGCCGGAGGACGCAAAGTGGGATTCGCCCTGGGGGCGGGGCCGTCCGGGTTGGCATATCGAGTGTTCGGCGATGAGCGCCCGGCTGCTCGGCGCGCACTTCGACATCCACGGCGGCGGACAGGATCTTCAGTTTCCGCATCATGAAAACGAGATTGCCCAGTCCGAGGGCGCGAGCGGCTGCCGTTTCGTGAATTACTGGATGCACAACGGCTTCGTGCGCGTTGACGATGAAAAAATGTCGAAATCCCTCGGCAATTTCGTCACGATCCGTGATGTGCTTCTCAAGTACGATGCCGAGGTGGTGCGCTTTTTTATCCTGCGCGCGCATTATCGCAGCCCGCTCAATTACTCTGGCGTTCATCTCGACGATGCTCGCCAAGCGTTGGCAAGGCTCTACAATGCGGTGAAGGCTGCGCCGGTCGACGAGACGCCGCCGCCCGATTGGTCTACGTCGTGGGGGGAACGTTTTCGCGCGGCGATGGACGAAGATTTCAATACTGTGGAGGCGCTGGCGGCGCTTTTTGAACTTGCCAACGAGGCCAATCGTACTGGAGACGCGAAACTTGCGGGGCAGGTTCGCGCGTTGGGGCGGGTGTTGGGTTTGCTCGGGCGCGAAGCGCGCGAGTTTTTCCAGTCCGGGGCCGGAAGCGAACCGCGGGGGCTGGACGTTTCGGAGATTGAAGCGCGCATCGCCGCCCGCGCGGCGGCCAAGAAAGCGCGCGATTTCGCCGAGGCGGATCATTTGCGCGCGAGTTTGCGCGATGCGGGCATCGTGCTTGAGGACAGCCCTGGAGGAACGAGTTGGCGGCGCGTTTGAGAAACGCGCCAGGTATGAGAAGCGCGCCGTGTGGTTTGCGGCGCGGGTAAGGTTTGGGCAAGGGCGCCCAGGCCGTGCGTGTCGTGGCCGGAGGGAGATCGGTTTCGGCGAGATTTGATGCTTTGAAGGTAGGAAAACAAATGAGAGAAAAAGACATTTGCCGTATAGCGGTGTTCTATGATGGCGCTTACTTTTTTAAGGTCAGCAGCTATTACCTGTATCAGCACGAACGGCGGTCACGGTTGTCGTTCCGCGGGGTACATGATTTCATCATCTCCGAGGTGGCGCAGCGCGAGGGCATTGCGCCCAGCCGTTGCCAGATCGTCGATTCGACGTATTTCCAGGGACGTCTGACTGCGCAACAGGCGGCGGAACAAGATCGCCTGTTTTCTGATCGCGTTTTCGAGGACGCGCTCACGCGCGCCGACATCGCGCTTTTCCAGCAGCATCTGGCGTTCCGCCCGGACGGGTCTTTCGAGGAAAAGCGCATTGACGTTTGGCTGGCGCTCGAAGCCTACGAAATGACCAGCCTCAAGGGTTACGATGTCTGTGTACTCATTACGGGCGACGGCGATTTTGTTCCGCTCGTGCGCAAGCTGAATACCCTGGGCGCGCGGGTAATGCTGCTGGGCTGGGAGTTCGAGTACGAACGCGAGGATGGACGCACGATGCGCACGCAGGTATCGACCGGCCTGATCGACCGCGTCAACTATCCGGTGCTGATGAAGCCCCTGATCGACGACCGCGCCCGGCGTCACGACACGTTGATCGACAATCTGTTCCTGCCGCAAAGCAGTTCCAGCGAGTGGGATTGGCGCTCGAACCACCGCGACGGTCCGCGGAGTCTGCCGCTGGATTTTGTCGAAGGCGCGGAGTGCCAGGGCACCATCGTCAATCTCATTGCCGGTAAGGGCTACGGTTTCATCAAGCCGGTGACGGGCAGCGACAATTATTTCTTCCACGCCAGCGATCTGGTCGACATCAACATCGACGATCTGCGCTATGACGATAAGGTGACATTCGTCACTTCGCGCGGCGAAAAAGGCATCGTCGCCAAGAACGTGCGCCTCGGGGCGGGCAATCCGAACCACATCGACAACGATGATGACGATGACGATGATTACGACGACGATGAAACCGGCGCGATCATCGAAGACCGGGCAGTCGTCTGAGCATTTCCGCCCGTACCGTCTGCCGCCCCGGTTTCCCAGGGAACCGGGGCGGTTCTGTTTTTGGCGAGGCGCGGCAATCCACGAGCCGTATGGATTGCCGCGTCTCTTCGGTCTTCGCAATGACGGAAGTCCTCTTTGGGCTTCAATTCATTGACCTATTCTAATATTCCTTGTTGTCCGTCCACATATCTGGGGTGAAATGCTGGACGCGGTTGCGGCCCGCCGACTTGGCATGGTAGAGGGCCACGTCCGCGAATTTGACCGCCTGCCAGAAGGTGCTGCTGTCTTTCGGGAAATTGGCGACGCCAATGGAAATGGTTTTTTGCAGGATGGCGCCGTTGTGGGTGATTACCATGGCTTCCACCGAGGCGCGGATTTTCTCGGCGATCACGAGGGAATCGCTGTCGGAGATATCTTGCAGGACAACCATGAATTCCTCGCCGCCATAACGGATGACGATGTCCGAGGCGCGCACCTTGTTCTTGATGACGTTCGCCAGGGCTTTCAATACCGCGTCTCCGGCATCGTGGCCGTAGGTGTCGTTAACCATCTTGAAATGATCAAGGTCGAGCATCAGGATAGCCATGCTCGTCTGCTTGCGGCGCACGTTGGCGGTGAGAGTATCGACGTATTCTTCAAGGAAGCGCCGGTTGTTCAGGCCGGTCATCGGATCGCGCAGCGAAGAGTCCCGCAGGGTTTCCAGCAGACGGCGCACTTCCAGCACCGGCGCGGTGTCGGCCATGTAGACCTTGATATAGGGCAGGACCGTCTGGATGCGCTCTTTATCACTTTCCCGCACGACCAGTTGCACAATGCTGCCCACGACGCCCGCGCTGCCCGTGACGTTGGACTTGAGAATGGGAAAACACAGGGGGTAACAGGCTTCGCCGTCGCTATCCTGCCTGAACTGCTGGCAAATATCCGGCTGGCTGATACCGTCTATCATACGCGGGGTATATAGAATCCGGCAGGCTCCCGGCTCGGTGAGGATTCTTTTATCGCACCAGCGGCAGCTATCGTCGGTAATGCCATCAACGGCGATCGGTCGAAGCTCATTGCCCTCGGAGGAAACTTCGTAAATGGAGAATTGGCCCCGATCATTGAAAAACCTTTTATTGATGGTAGTGACAAGACGGCGATAAACATCGAATTTCGATTTATCTTCGTCTATGGCAATCTTGTATTGGGAGATATGCGTCATGCTTGCCACCATATCAATGGTGGCAAGCAGCAGGTTTTCGCCTGTCTCCCGTTTGCGGACGACAAGCTTGGAGATATAACCGTCTATTTTGTTCAACCCCTCATCCAGGAATCGGAGCAGACGATTCATATCGCTGGCGATCTGGCCTATTTCATCATTGGTCTTTTGTTCCACCTTGTTCTTGAAATTGCCATTGATGGCATCCTGCACCGCGTGTTCGATGGCGCTGGCAGTATCCGAGATGGGGCGCAGCAAGTAATACAAGAGAATGAATAGCACCACCACGGCGAGCAGCACGACGCCGATGATGCTAAACACCGTGACCAACCCGTTGTGACGCATGGCGGTAATGGACATGGTCATCGTCACCGCGCCCAGGACGTCTCCGGGCTGGGCGACGTGGCATTGCAAGCAATTGGGGCTGCCTTCCCGGTTGGCGGCATAGGGAATCGTCCCCCGGAAGATGATTTCCCCGTTGTTTTCAGAGACTTCGAATCTCGGCTCTCCCGTTTTCAGAACGGCTTTTTCGAGTTCGTCGGGCAGATACTCGCCCTTGCGTGCGGCGCCGAATTGTTCATCGACCAAGGGGGAGCGCACCACGCGGGCGGATTTGAGGTTTTTCACTTCCGCAAGGCGCAGCAGGAAGCTTTGCCGCTGGTCGATGACGCCAGTGATCATGGCTTCGGTAAGATGTACCCGGGCGATTTCCGCAGCCGTGCGCAAGTGCTCGGTGGCGGTGCTGATGGAAAACTGGCGGAAAGCAAAAAGACTGATGGCTGTCAGGACAGCGATCAGTACGGCGGAAATGGCAACGAAGAACAGAGAAACTTTGAAGTTGAGCGTTTTCCTCGAATGAGAAGCCATATCATGCTCCACGATCTACGCTGCCGAGATTATTGTAGGCATGTCGGAATTATGAGTGAAAAGCTTGCGGCGGAAAAGCTTGCGCTTAGCATCTTCGTTGATTCGTACCGCTTGTCACGCGTTCAAATGAAAAGCTCAAAGCCGCAGCGGCAGCATGAGCAGGAATTTGAAGTCACGCTCGTCCTGGAACAGGTTCTTGAACCCTTCCCAACTTGGCTGATGTGTACGGTTGTCATAGCGTGTGTAATGCAGGCTGATCCGGCTGCCCTTGAGCGCACCGGAAGACGCGAGGTAAGCGAGGTCGAGCGACCAGGCTGATTCGCGCAGGGTTTCCCGCACGCCATATACCCTGCCGCCCTGCCCGCGCACAGCGGAGGCGGTGAGGGTAAAACCGTGCAGGGGCAAGATGTCGTCGAGGCTGCGCCCGAGGCTGAGAAAAAACGCGCTCTCACGGTTATGGTTCCAGTCGGAACGGTTGTCCCACCAGAGATCGTAAGCGCCGTTTGCGCCGCCGTAAGCGCCGGAGAGGCGATAAACAAAATAGCCCAGATGCCCGGCGGCCCGGCTCGGTGCGCGGGTATGGATGAACTCCGCCTTGACCGTATAAGGCGCGAACCCGGCGTTCCAGGCGAAATAATGCTGCCAGGCGCGTCCGCCCGCGTAATAACCGGCATCGTGGCCGCGCACGCGGTCGCTGGCGGCATAGAACTGGTAGCTCAGGCTGGCAAAGGCATCCTGGTTGAATTCCCGCCGCCACTTGAACTTGAGATGGGCGTTGCGCAGGTAATCCCGCGCTTCGCCCCAGGCCGCTTCCGCCGAGGCCGCGCCCGCCTCGTAGCGCAGCCCGAACGAAACAACGTTCCGGACGCGATCCTTGCCGTTTCCCGCGCGGAAGTGATAAATATCCCGATACCAGGGCGCTTTGTAGCCATTGGCCCAAGCCGCCGCGAAAACCAGCTTGCCCCAGTCGCGGCTGATTTCGCCGCCGCCTTCCGCGCCACGCCAAGTGCCGGGCATGAGCGCCCAATTGACGCCGAGCGTGCCTGGGCCGCTGGGCTGGAAATAACCGAATTTACCCCACCACTTGCTATTGCCGATGTCGTGGCGAAGCTTGACATGGGCGCGATACAAGGAAACGCCGTTTTGGGCGTTGCGGCGGCGCCAGTCGGCGGACCACGGATCGCGCCAAGGGAAAAAGTTGATTTCGTGATCCGGGCTGCCGCCGTTTTCCAGATCGGCAGCGCCGAAAACGCCGAGATTGAAGCCGAAAACGTCCGCGACGAAAGCGGCGTCGAAATCGAGCCGGGCCTGTACGCTGCGGTGATGCAAATTAGTGGCGTAACGGCCTTCGTCAATCCGGTAACGTTCGCGGTGGCGCTGGAAATACATCAAATCCCCGGACAGCGCGGAACCGGCAACCCAGCCCTTTCCGGCCGCGTCCTCCGGCGCTTCGGAAAGCGCCACGGGGGAAAGAGCGAGGAAAAAAGCCATCATGGCAAGCGCGCGCATGCGATCCGGCCCCTAGAAGATACTATGCTCATCGGGTCTCAAGGAAATGCCGTTCCTGTCCGTCGTGTAGTTGAGCATCTTTTCCCCGGACAGCGGCGGACTGAAAAAATAGCCCTGGAAGATGTGGCAGCCCAACCGTTGCAGTACCTCGATCTGTTCCTGGTTTTCCACGAATTCGACGATGATTTTTATTTCGAGCGCTTGGCAAAGTTCGACGATGGTGGCGATGATCTCGGCGCAGACCTTGCTATGGGCCACGTCCCTGGAAAGCGCGCTGTCGATCTTCAGGATGTCCACCGGGAAATACTTCAAGTAACTCAATGAACTGTGGCCCATGCCGAAATCGTCCATGGAAATGATGAAGCCCAGGTCGCTGATACGTTTCAGGATGAAGTTATGCGGCGATTCGGGATCGAGCGCGATGGATTCAGTAACTTCGATGCCGATCATCCTGCGTTGCAGATGATGGCTTTCCACGCACTGGACAATTTTTTCGGGCAGCAGGGAATCGGAAAGCTGCTGGATGGAAACATTGACCGAAGTCTTGAAATACGGATCCAGCCCGGCCCGGTGCCAGCGCGCGCGCTCGATACAAGCCTGGTCGAGCACCCACAGGCCAATCCGGCGCATGAACTCCGCATCCTCGGCAATGGCGACGATGATGGGCGCGGGGATATTGCCGTAGATACCGTGACGCCAGCGCAGCAAAGCTTCCGCGCCGATGACCAGGCCGGTCTTGTGGTCGACCTGCGGCTGATATTCGAGATACAGCCCCGCGCCTTTTGCGATGGCCTCGTCGAGATCGCTGGCCAGGACGCGGGCGAGCACGCCGATGTCGTCGCCGCGGTCGAGACATTTCTTGCCGGAAGGCCCGACGAGATTGCTGCATGCAATCTCCAGCAAACGGCTCAGCGCCTTTCTCTGGCGTTCGTCCTTGATGCGATCGGAAATCTTGACGAAAGGCCAGTAAATGAGAAAGCCGGCAAGTAGATTGAATATTTGCAGCGCAGGCCCGCGCCAGGAGCCGCCGCTAACCAGATAACCGCTCAAAAGCGGCGGCGTTGTCCACTCCAGGGGAATTTCGCGCCAGGGAACGAAGCCGTACCGCAACGCCAGATAACTGCTTCCCGTCAGCGCCAGCGGAACGAGCAGGAAAGGCAGTACGAAAATAGGGTTGAGAACAATGGGCAGCCCGTAAAGCAGGATTTCATTGATATTGAGCAGGCCGGGCGCGAGCGAAATCTTGGCCAGCCTGCGACTATTGCGGTTCCTGCTTACGACAAGGAGCGCGGCCACCAGGCACAGCGAAGAACCCGCGCCGCCCATGAACACGAAAGTATCCAGGACATATTTGTTGATCGGATAGGGCGGCGGCAGCCCCGCCGCGTAAGCGGCTATATTGGCCTCACTGGTATACGCGAAAAGCTCTTGCGGCAGCGAGCCAAAAACATTGGTGCCGTGAATACCGAAAAACCAGTTTATATGGATAAGCAGGATATAAGTAATGCCGGTATTCAGGAAATGATTGAACAGTCCAAACGGATAAATCACCGCCGCGTAGACGGACTCGTGCGCCGTCATGCCCGTGACGGCCTGGAAGCCCAGGTGGACGCACGTAAAACACACAATCGTCAGCACGCCCGGCCCCAGGCAGGAAAACGCCTCGGGAATGGCGACATCCAGTCCTTCAGAATACACCGTCATTCGCAGGCGCTCGAAGCCGCACAAGTAGATGAACAGCCTTGAAGCCGTCAGCGCAATCACGATACTGACGAACAGACCCTGGACGCCGAGCCAGAGCGACAAACCGCCATTCTCCCCGGTAGCGGGCGTCATGGCGAAGAACGAAGCCAGCCCCACCAGCGTCGCAATCGGCGGACTAATAGGGTGCATGGGATGATTCTGATTGTGTCCCTGCGCCAAATAATGGCTGATTCCGGTCAATACCGGCAGGGACAAAATGCCGAACGTACCCTGCCATATCGCCGTTCCCAGGCGCTTCCAGTCGTCGCCGAACATCCCTGTCATGGCATCCTGGTAAGCCTGGATGGGCAGATTGTTCAGCACGATCGCCCCCGCGCCGACAACCACCAGCGGCAAGCAAAGCAAAAAACCGTTGCGGATGGACATCATCGCCATGCCGGACGCCCACTCCGGGGCAGTCAGGCGTTGAAGACGGTCGATGAAGCGGCTGGTGTTCATTCTGGCAAACTCATCCGATAGACGCGTAGGCAGACGGCTTCTTTCATGCATCAATGTCGTTCGGATGATGTTATCAGTCTCATTCCAATCCGATTCGCGCTAATCGCGCCGCAAGAGGAAATATGCCCGGAGGGCTGCATCTCTTCGTGGTCTTAGCTGTTACATTTACAGAATGGACGTGAAACAAGAACGGACGCGAATCATCCTGGCGGCGGACATTGGCGGATCGCGCGCGCGCCTGCTCCTTGCCCGCGCCGGGCAACACGGCTGGCGCGAATCGTGCCGCCGCGAAACACCGAGCGCGGCCCACGACGGCATCGAATCCCTCATCGCGGACTTCCTCGCGGAAACCGGCGAAACCCCGGTTGCCGCCTGCATCGCCGCGGCTGGGCCGCTCGAACATGGCCGCGTGCGCATGAACAACCTGCCATGGATCGTAGACAGCGAGCGCCTGGCCGCGCGTTTCGGCATCTCCCGCATACGGCTCATCAACGACTTCGCCGCGCAGGCGCACGGCCTCGCCTGCCTTGATAGCGACGACGCGCTTACCCTTTGCGCGGGCGACCCCGAACCCGAAAGCGCGCGGGCGCTCATCGGCGCGGGCACCGGGCTGGGAATGGCCGTCCTGGCGGGCGCGCCCCAAAACCCCATCATCCTCCCGAGCCAGGGCGGCCTCGCCGATTTTGCCCCGCGCGACGCCCGCGAACTGGCCCTGTGCGAAACCCTGCTCGCCAGCCATGGCCGCGTCAGCCTCGAAATGCTGCTCTCCGGGCATGGCATCGAACGCCTCTACCGCTTCATCTCCGGCCTGCCGCCCGAAGCCCCGCTTGCCCGCGACACCGCCGCAATCACCGCCGCCGCCCTTGCGGGCGAAGCCGCCGCCGCCGAAACCCTGCGCCTTTTCGCCCGCCTCCTCGCCGCCGCCGCAAGCAACCTCGCCCTGACCGTGCTGCCTCGCGGCGGCGTATACCTCACCGGCGGCATCGCGCCCCGCATCCTGCCCTTCCTGCGCGAACCGGCAGTGGCCGAAGCCTTCCTCGCCCACCCGTCGATGGGCGCGGTACTCGCGCGCATACCGCTCCATGCCGTGCGAGACGAATCGCTCGGCCTCAAAGGCGCGGCGCGAATCGCCTCCGAACTGGTGCGCGATGAAGCCTGAAACCGCCCCTCGCGCCAAGACCGGCACAAGCTGCCACTTCGCGCGGTTGGCCGCCGGCTACTGGAACAACCGCGGCAACAAATGGAAAGTGCGCGGAGCCACCCTGCTGCTGCTCTCGCTCACCCTCGCCCAGGTCGGCCTGGCCATCTGGATCAACTACTGGAACCGCGACCTGTTCGATGCCCTGGAAGACCGCCTGCTCTCCGAACTTGCCCGCCTGGCGGCGGTTTTCGCGCTGATCTTCGCCCTCACCATGGCCGTGACCGCCCTGCATCTGCACACCAAGCGCTGGCTGCAACTCGACTGGCGGCGCTGGATGACCGGCCTGCTGCTCGACCAATGGCTGGAACGCTCCCGCCACTACCGGCTGCAACTCATCGCGGGCGAACACGACAACCCGGACGGGCGCATCGCCGAAGACGTCAAAATTGCCACCGAAGTCGCCATCACCCTCGTACACTCGCTGCTCTTCTCGATACTCATCCTCGGCAGCTTCATCGACATCCTGCTCAGCGTCTCGGGCAGCGCGACCCTGCCGGGCACCGCCATCGCCGTGCCCGGCTACATGGTACTCATGGCCTTCCTTTACGCTGGCGTGGGTTCCGGGCTGGGCCTGCTGCTGGGCAGGCCGCTCGTGCGCACCACCAACCACCTGCAAACAGTAGAAGCCAACCTGCGCTTCGGCTTGGCCCAGGTGCGCGAACACGCCGAAGCCGTCGCGCTCATGCACGGCGGACAATGCGAGCGCCGCCGCGCCGAACGCTTCTTCGCCGACGTTGGCGCGGGCTGGAACCGCCAGACCTGGGCCTACCTGGGCATCGTCGCCTTCTCCACCGGCTACGGCACACTACTGCCGGTCTTTCCCATCCTCATCGCCGCGCCCCAATACATCGCCGGCATCATGAGCCTGGGCTTCCTCATGCAAGCCGCGCAGGCATTCCAGCGCCTGACCTCCGCCCTTTCGTGGCCCATCGACAACCTTGGCGAAATCGCCCGCTGCCGCGCCTCCATAGACCGCATCATCAGCTTCCGCGAAGACATGAAACAACTCGAACGCGAAGACCGCGAAAACGGCCACGGAGAAAACCGTATCGAACTGCACCGCGCTCACAAAGCCGAACTGGAAATCCGCCGCCTCCACCTCGACAACGCCGTCGGCCAGCCGCTTCTCGCCGACCTCAACCTCACCGTGCGGCACGGCGAACGCATCCTCATCAGCGGCGATCCCTCCATCACCGTCGCCCTCTTCAAAGCCGTCGCCGGGCTGTGGCCCTGGGGACACGGCGAAATATCCCTGCCCGCCGGACGCGACATCGTTTTCGCCGCCCAACGCCCCTACCTTCACGCAGCCCCCTTGCGCGAAGTGCTGGCCTACCCCCACACCAGCGCGCAATACGAAGAAGCGGCCTTCCACTGGGCGCTCGAATGCGCGGGCATCGGCTGGCTGCAATCCCGACTCGACGATTGGGAAGACTGGGCGCGCGCCCTGCCCCTGCGGGCGCAGCAAAGGCTCGGCATCGCGCGCCTTTTCCTGCAAAGACCGCAATGGATATTCCTCGAAGAAGCCGCCGACGCCTTCGACACCCGCGACGAAAGAACCGCCTTCGAGCTTCTGCACCGGGAATTGCCCAACACCGCCCTGCTCAACATCAGCCGCCACAAAGCGCGAACCGAAGGCTTCTACAACCGCCACCTGGCGCTCCAATCACCCAGGGAGTGAGCGGCATCAGGAATCAGCGTAGCAAGGCGGCGCGGAACGCCGCGTAAACCCAATCCGCAAAATTCCCCTCGAAAAAAATCTCCCACAACGTCATTACAAGCGTAGAATGCCGGTTAATTTTCAACGCCTATTCGTACTCATCGGACGGGCATCCTGGAATGGCGGGTGGGTCATGATACAGGCACATTTC
>JAIRMC010000024.1 GCA_031258965.1 Azoarcus sp.
CCCTGGTCTGCGGCCCCGGCGCGCACGCCGCCGGGGCTGGCGGCGCGCTTCCGGCGCTGGAAGTTCTCTGGAACGGCAACAAGCCCGGCGAGCTGGAATGGCGCGCGTTCGATGCCTCGGGCGAACCGCGGGGCGTTGCGACGGTGTTTTTCCCGCGCCGGAAAGAAGATGTATCGGATAAAGAACGGCCGTCCGCTTTGGGTCCGCACGCCGCCCGCGCCCCGCTCGGCAGCCTGTGGAAACTTTTCGTTTATCTCTGGCTGCGCGAAGAACGCCGCCCCGCGCCGGATTACGTCTGCACCGGCGCGCGGGGCGCTTCCGCCGCCGCCCGCGAACATCGCGCGGAGGAAGCCTACTGCTGCGCCCCCGGACAAACCATCGGGCGCGACGCGGCGCTGCTGCGCTCCTGCGGCCTGTTTTTCGCCCCCGCCCGTCTCGGCATCGACCCGCTGGCATGGCGGCGGTTCTGGGAAGCCCGCCCCGGCGTGCGCGACCATGCGCCGTGGCTGGCCGAACTCGCCGCGATGAAGCCGGAGACCGTGGTTTCCCCCGCCAGCATCCTGGACGCGCTCGCCGCCGCACCCGCCCGCGCGCGCGAAGATGCCGCGAACGTCCTGCTCGCGCGCTTGTTCAGCGCCGGAGCCGCCCCCGCCCCGGCGGAACTCGCGCGCGGCGTGGGCAGCCAGTTGCGGGTCAAGACTTTCTCCTGGCATCGGCCCGGCAAACCCGGCCACCGCTACGGCGGCGGCGCGGGCTGGCTGGGCGACGGGCGGCCCGTATGGTTCGCGGGCGAAGGCACGGGGCAGCAGGTGATGTCGCGCCATGGCGCGGCCCTGGCGGCCGCCCTCTCCGGAACGCTCGCGCCGGAAAACACGGCCCCGGCGCCCGGCTGCGTCAGGGTGAATTTTTTTGCGCGCTACCCCTTCACGCTCGAACAGGCGGGCGGCAAACCCGCGGCGGCGGGCATATTGCATGGCCGCCATGCCGCCCGCTTCCAGAACGGCGTCTCCATCCCCGTCATCGCCAACGGCGAACTGCGCCTGACGCGGGAGGACGACGGACGCGAGCGCCTCGAAGGGCGCTTCGGCCTCGACGATTACGTGGCCCGCGTCATCGAGCGCGAAGCCGACGCCACACAGACCGAAGCCGCGCGCGCCTTGGCGGTCGTCATCCGGAGCTATTTGCTGAACGAGGCGAAAACCCAGGGCAACTGCCTCGCTATCGACGACAGCAGCCGCGCGCAGCGGGTATCGCCCAATCCGCCCGGCCCGGCGGCCCGCGCCGCCGCCGGGTTCAGCGCCGGACTCGTGCTCGTCGGCGCGCCAGCCGGTTATCACGGCCACACTCCCTCGAAAAACCGCATGGCCTGGACGGCCGCCGTCGCCGCCAGCCGCGCCGGGGAGCCGTGGGATGTCATTCTGCGCAAGGCTTTCCCCGATGCTGGCCCGCGCGCGATGCACGACCCGGCGGGCATGCCCTGCCAGCCTTTCACCGAAGCCGAAACGTGGCTCGCGGCGCGCGCCCCGCAATGGCATCGCATCCTGCAAGAGCGCCTGCGGGGCTTCGAGCCGCCCCCCGCGCCGCGCGTCTGCCTGTTACCCTACGGCACGCCGTTTTCCGAACAGGATAGAAACCGCATCCATGTGCGCGGACTCAGAACGCTTGAAGACCGCCTCGCGCTGACGCATGAATACCTGCATCTCGGCCTGCACCACCATCCTTCCGGCCACGACGAAGCACTCATCGAACGATGGGCGCGCGCCCTGACTCTTGGAGAACCTCATGAAACCGCTCTTTTTCGGTAAAAACATCCTGCCCGGCGGGCTGCTCGCGGCGCTGCTCTCCGGCCCGGCGACGGCGGGACTGGACGCTCCCATCAACGGCTGGCGACAGGGCAATCCCAGCGCCGCCCACATCCAGACAGTGAATTACCCTGCCGTCACCCCCGGCATCGACGCCGATACGCCGGAAAGCAGCCAGATTCGCGGACGCATCCGCGCGCATGGCAAAAAAACCGCCACGCTCGTCGTCAACGGCAACGCCATGCCGGTGCGGATCGACGAAACCGGCGCTTTTGCCCGCCCCTACAGTTTCGGCAGCGGTTCCAACAGCGTCGAGGTCGTCAGCGACGGGGAGCGCTTGCGCGCCCAGTTTTACCAGCGCGCGAACGGACAAGCCGAATCCCGGCTGCGCATCCTGCTCAGTTGGGATACCGACGGCACCGACCTCGACTTGCACGTCGTCACGCCGCGCGGCCAGCATGCCTGGTACGGGCAACGCGCGATCGACGGCGGCGCGATCGACATCGACGTCACCACTGGCTACGGGCCGGAAATCTTCGCTTCCGCCGCACCTGAAAAGGGTCTCTACCAGATCTACGTCAATTATTTCGGCGGCCATGGCGGCGAGCTGACCATCGCCCGCCTTGCCGTCATCAGCAACGAGGGCACGGCACACGAAAAACGGCAGGAATTCAGTTTCCCCATGCGCTTTGCCGGGGAACTCGTCCACGTCCGCTCCTTGGTTTTTTGAAACGATCCATGAATCAGACCACGCCAACCCCATGCGAATCACGCCATGCCACGCCTCCCATGCGAATTGTCACGGCCAATGTGAACGGCATCCGCTCGGCGGCCAGCAAGGGTTTTTTCGACTGGATTGCCAATGCGGACGTCGACATCGTCTGCGTGCAGGAACTCAAGGCGCAGGCGGGTGACCTCACCCCGGCGATGCGCGCGCCCGCCGGACTGAAGGGCTGGTTTTCCCATGCCGTCAAAAAAGGTTACAGCGGCGTCGGAATATACAGTCGACATCCTCCCGCGCGCGTCGTCGAAGGGTTGGGCATGCCCGGCGTCGATGATGAAGGGCGTTACTTGCAACTGGATTTTTCCGCTTTCTCGGTGGTTTCGCTCTACTTGCCCTCGGGCGCCAGTTCGCCCGAAAGGCAGGCCGCGAAGTTCGCTTTCATGGAACGCTTCCTGCCCCATCTCGCCCGGCTCGCCGCGAGCGGACGCGAATTCATTGTCTGCGGCGACTGGAATATCGCCCATCGAGAAATCGACCTGAAGAATTGGAAAAGCAACCAGAAAAATTCCGGTTTCCTGCCCGAGGAACGTGCCTGGCTCTCGCGCGTGTTCGACGAACTGGGATGGGTCGACGTCTATCGCCGCCTCTACCCCGAGGCTGGCGGAGAGGGCTATACATGGTGGTCGAACCGGGGCCAGGCATGGGCCAAGAACGTCGGTTGGCGAATCGACTACCAGATCGCTACCGCCGGTATCGCCGCGCGCGCGCGCGCCGCCACGGTCTATAAGGAGCAACGGTTTTCGGATCACGCGCCGCTCGTCGCCGGCTACGATGTCGCGCCATGAGCCGCCCATTCCATGAGACTGGACGTACACGCCGCTGTATCTAGCCCCGGCATTTGAATATCGGGGCTTCCAGGTCCCACGATCAATAGCGATGCCGTTCGCCGCCGTTGATATGCCATCGAACTTCCACGGCCTGCTCGAAACGGGTTCCGCCGCATCGCCCGCCCGGATCGAATCCGCCACGCGCAACATGGCGGCGTCCCCGAGCACGGACAAGAAGATACATGGATAATCCGGGACTGTTCCTTTTCATTTTTGCTTGCCATGCTCACGCCGAAGTTTCGTCTTTGCGTTTTCCTGTGCGCCGCCCTGCTCGCGGCCTGCGGCGCACGGGACGACGCCGCGCCGGCGCCCCGCGCGGCGCTGGCGGTGACGGCGGTACGGCCCGCCGTCGAAACTTGGCCGATACAGATATTGGCAAATGGCAATATCGCGGCCTGGCAGGAAGCCGTCATCGGCTCTGATGTGCAGGCGTTGCGGCTGACCGAAGTCCGCGTAGACGTGGGTGACGCGGTGACGGCGGGGCAGATCCTGGCGGCGTTCGATGACGCGCCGGTGAAAATCGACGTTGCGCAGGCCAGGGCGGCGCTGGCGCAGGCGCAGGCCGCCGTGAAGGCCGCGCGTGAAAACGCGGCGCGGGCGCGCGAGTTGCGCGGCAGCGGCGCATTGAGCGAACAACTCGTCACGCAATACCTGACGACCGAGCAATCCGCGCTGGCGCAAAGCGCGGCGGCCAAGGCGGCGCTGGCGGCGCAGGAATTGCGCTTGGCCCGTACCCGCGTGCTCGCGCCCGACGATGGCGTGATCTCGGCGCGCAATGCGACGGTGGGCGCGGTGTCCGGCCTGGGCGCCGAGCTTTTCCGCCTGATCCGCAAGGGGCGGCTGGAGTGGCGGGCGGAACTGACGGAGGCCGAACTGGAGCGCGTCGCCCCCGGCACGCCGGTGCGGCTCGCGCTCGCGGACGGACGCACGGCCACGGGCGCGGTGCGCATGGTCGCGCCGACGGTCGACGCGCGCACGCGCACCGGCCTGGCTTACGTCGACTTGCCGCCGGAGGCGGGCGTGCGGCCCGGCATGTTCGCGCGCGGCGAGTTCGATCTCGGCGACAGCCCGGCCCTGACCGTGCCCTTGCAGGCCGTCCTGATGCGCGAGGCGTTCAGCTACGTTTTCCGTCTGGAAGCGGACGGCACGGTGCGGCAGGTCAAGGTCGCCACCGGGCGGCGCATGCGGGAGCGCATCGAAATCACCGCGGGGCTGGAAGCGGAGGCGCGCGTCGTCGTCGCGGGCGCGGGCTTCCTGAACGACGGCGACGCGGTGCGCGTCGAGCCCGCCGCGCCTTCCCCGCCCGGCGGCGGCGCGGACTGAGAAACCATCACGCCAAACCACGAAAAAGGGCTTCGCTTGAACGTCTCTGCCTGGTCGATCCGCAACCCCATCCCTCCCATCATGCTCTTCGTGCTGCTGTGCGTCGGCGGGCTGTACGGCTTCCACTGCATGAAAATCCAGAATTTCCCCGACATCGACATGCCGATGGTGTCGGTGGCCGCCGCCTTGCCGGGCGCCGCGCCGGGGCAGCTCGAAAACGATGTCGCCCGCCGCATCGAGGATTCCGTCGCCACCGTCCAGGGCCTCAAGCACATTTCCACTTCGATCCAGGACGGCATGGTGTCGATGTTGATCGAGTTCCAGCTCGAAAAGCCCTTGCAGGAGGCGGTCGACGATGTGCGCTCGGCGGTGGCGCGCGTGCGCTCCGAGCTGCCCGCCGACGTGCTCGACCCCATCATCAATCGTGTGGACATGGCTTCGCAGCCCATCCTCGCTTATGCCGTCCGCTCCCCCCGGCTGGACGACGAAGCCCTGTCGTGGTTCATCGACAACGAACTCTCCCGGCACTTGCTCGCGGTCAAGGGCGTCGGCGCGGTCAAGCGCGTCGGCGGCGTCAGCCGCGAAATCCGCGTCATCCTCGACCCCCTGCGCCTGCAAGCGCTGGGCGTGACCGCTACCGAAATCTCCCGCCAGATCCGGCAAGTGCAGATCGAAAGCGCGGGCGGGCGCGTCGACCTCGGCGACGGCGAGCAGCCCATGCGCACGCTGGCGAATGCCGCCTCGGCGGAAGAAATCGCCCGCCTGGAAATCCCGCTGGCCGACGGCCGCCGCATCCGCCTCGCCGACGTGGCCGCCATCCGCGATACCGTGGCCGAAGTGCGCAGCCTCGCCTTTCTCGATGGCCGCCCCGTCGTTGGCTTCGAGGTTTCGCGCAGTCTGAATGAGAGCGAGGTCGACGTCGGCGCGGGCGTGCGCGCCGAATTGCAGCGCCTGCTCGCCGCCCATCCCGGTCTCGACATCATCGAAGCTTTCGACTTCGTCGCCCCTGTGCAGGAAAACTACGACGGTTCGATGAACATGCTCTACGAAGGCGCGCTGCTCGCCGTCCTCGTCGTCTTCCTCTTCCTGCGCGACGGGCGCGCGACCCTCGTCTCCGCCCTGGCCCTGCCGCTGTCGGCCATTCCCGCCTTCCTCGGCATGCATCTCTGCGGCTATACCATCAACCTCGTCACCCTGATGGCGCAATCGCTCGTCGTCGGCGTCCTCGTCGACGATGCCATCGTCGAGGTCGAAAACATCGTCCGCCACCTGCGCATGGGGAAAACCCCCCGCCAGGCGGCCTTCGACGCCACGGCGGAAATCGGCCTCGCCGTTGTCGCCACCACTTTCACCCTCGTCGCCGTCTTCCTGCCGACCGCTTTCATGGACGGCGTCGCCGGTCTTTTCTTCAAGCAATTCGGCTGGACGGCGGCGCTTGCCGTCCTCATGTCGCTGCTCGTCGCCCGCATGCTCACGCCGATCCTGTCGGCCTACTGGCTGCGCCCCTTCGCGCAGCGCCCCTTCGAGCCGCGCTGGGTCGAGTGGTACACGCGCAAGGCCGGATGGTGTTTGGCGCACCGCTTGGCGACCCTCCTGTGCTCCGGGCTTTTCTTCATCGCCGCCCTCTTGCTCATCCCCCTGCTCCCGTCCGACTTCCTGCCCGCCGACGACAACTCGCAGACTCAGGTCTACCTCGAACTCCCCCCCGGCGCGCCGCTCGAACACACCCGCCGCGCCGCCGAAGCAGCCCGCTTGCGTCTCGCGCACCTCACCCACGTGGAACGCATCCACACCGCCATCGGCGGCGGCAGCGCCGGCGCCGACCCCTTCGGCGCGCTCCTGTCCGGCGACGACGTGCGCAAGGCCACCCTGACCCTTCAACTCTCACCGCGCGGCCAGCGCCCGCGCAAACAAATCATCGAAGACCAGATCCACGCCGCCCTCGCCACCCTGCCCGGCATCCGCTTCAAGATCGGACTGGGCGGCGCGCGCGGCGGCAGATACGTCCTCGGCCTCTCCGGCGACGACCCGGAAGCCCTGCGCAAGGCCGCGCTCGCCATCGAACGCGACCTGCGCGCCCTCCCCGGCCTGGGCAACATCACCTCCAGCGCCAGCCTCATCCGCCCCGAGATCGCCGTCCGCCCCGACTTCGCCCGCGCCGCCGATCTCGGCGTCACCAGCCGCGCCATCGCCGACACCCTGCGCGTCGCCACCCTCGGCGACTACGACACCGCCCTGGCCCGGCTCAACCTGCAACAACGGCAAGTCCCCATCCTCGTGCGCCTCGACGACCAGGCCCGCCGCGACCTCGCCATCCTCGAACGGCTCACCCTCCCCGGCAAGCACGGCCCCGTCATGCTCGGCGAAATCGCCGCCCTCGAAATGTCCGCCGGTCCCGCCCAGATCATGCGCTACGACCGCGCCCGCGCCATCCGCCTCGAAATCGACCTCGGCGCCACCCCCATGGGCGAGATCGCCAGCCGCCTCCCCACCCTGCCTTCCGTGCGCGCCCTTCCCCCCGGCGTCACTCTCAACAACGTCGCCGACGCCGAAATCATGGCCGAACTCTTCCAGAGCTTCGCCCTGGCCATCCTCACCGGCATCCTCTGCATCTACACCGTCCTCGTCCTGCTCTTCAAGAACTTCCTCCACCCCTTCACCCTGCTCACCGCCCTGCCCCTGTCCATCGGCGGCGCTTTCGTCGCCCTGCTCCTCACCGGCACCGCCTTCTCCATGCCCTCCCTGATCGGCCTCATCATGCTCATGGGCATCGCCACCAAAAACTCCATCCTCCTCGTCGAATACGCCATCACCGCCCGGCACGAACGCGCGCTCCCCCGCCACGACGCCCTGCTCGACGCCTGCCGCAAGCGCGCCCGCCCCATCGTCATGACCACCATCGCCATGGGCGCCGGCATGCTCCCGCTGGCCCTCGGACTGGGCAACACCGACAGCAGCTTCCGCGCCCCCATGGCCATCACGGTGATCGGCGGACTGGTGACCTCGACGATCTTGAGCCTGCTCGTCGTGCCCGTCGTCTTCACCTACGTGGACGACTTCGCCCGCTGGATCGGGCTGTCAGGCTTGGATACCAACGATTTCGAGTAGGCCGGTTTGATCCCGTGTTGCCCGCCGGTAAACTCGAACCGCTCAATTAAGGCCGGATGGCTCATCGTGAAACTGGTTTCGGTCGAGGCGCTTGAGTAACGGGAGGAACATCTGCTGGTTGCGGCCTGTGCGACGGATGAGGAAATACTGAAAGAAAATGACCCGGAGAAACTTCTTTGCCTGCCCGCGACCCCGCAAGCGGCAGGATTGTTCAATGCCGCCGGGGAGGCGCTTCTTGTGTCGACATGGAAAAACGCAAAAGCAAACTTTTACGCAATATCAAGGAGCGCAACTTTGGCTATTTCGAGCAGGAAACGCAAAAGCTGGATGCCTGGACGGATGACCTGAAGCTGGGGCTGGAACAGAAAATCAGGGAAATCGACCGCGAGATCAAGGAAGCGCGCCGTACTGCCGCCGTATCGCCGACGCTGGAGGAAAGCTGTCATGGCAGAAGAAGCAGCGCGAACTGGAAGGAATACGTAGTAAACTACGGCGCGAACTGTTTGCCCGGCAGGACGAGGTCGATGCCCGGCGCGATGAGCTTATCGGGCAGTTGGAGGCGTGGCTTCGGCAGCGGGTGGAGGAACGGACGTTGTTTACGATTGAGTGGGAATTGCGGTAACGTTGAGGACAAGGATAATGCCAAAGACGCAGCTCAGAAAGTTAAAAATAGAGAACTTCCGTGCCTTGAACAATGTGGAAATCGAGTTCGGTGACTACATCACACTTGTGTGCGGTAAGAACGGTACGTCTAAATCGTCGATCCTTGGCATTGCCGCGCAAATCTTCAGTTTCGATAAAGATTACGTCAAAAATGAGAAGCTTTCATTCAGGCAAATTACGGGGAGCTCATTCAAGTCCCAATACACTGAACACTTCAGGATTTCAGACAAGTTCGATCAACCGGGGTCAATGATAGTCAAGATCGAATTGCATGATGGCTATACTGATCAGGAAGCAACAGCAAGACTTGAGTTGATGAAGCGTGAGAAATCGCCGAGACCGGTAGTCCGGAATAACAGCACGGTCAAAAAAGGGGAAAACTCAAGCCGGAATTTCGCGCATCCTGTTATTTTTTTGAGTTTGAAGCGTCTTTACCCTATTGCGGATAGAGACTACAAGGTCAGTGATTTTGACTATCTGCGAGAACATAGGCAAGATTTCATAGGACTTACCAATGAGTTGCTCAATAGGCAGTCTTCATTAGCTACAGGAACACAGGGGAGCATCAGCTCAGCGGTAGCTCATGGTGAAAACTATGATCACGAATCGGTTTCTGCTGGCGAGGATAATGCCGGACAGATCATTCTTGCGTTGATGTCGTTCAGAAAGCTGAAAGAAGAATATCCAGACTACAAGGGCGGACTATTATTGATTGATGAAGCAGATGCAGGTTTATTTCCGACAGCACAGATTAATCTGTTGAAAATTCTTGACCGTGAGTGCAAGAGTTTGGATCTTCAGGTGGTCATGACATCACACTCTCCTACGCTAATTGAATATATTCACACGCAAAGCCAGCAATATCGAAGGAAGTACAAGACCATTTACTTGAGCGATACGTTCGGCGGCGTCCACGTGATGCGAGATTGGTCTTGGGCGCAGATCAGCGCGGATATCAACACCAGAACTGTTGCTGCAACTTCCAGGGTATTCCTTCCCAAGGTTAATGTTTATTTTGAAGACAAGGAAGGGGCTGATTTTTTTTTGGCATTGATGGATAGGCAGCCCATAAAAAAATATATAGTTCCGCTTTCGGGTATAACACTTGGATGTTCCAATTATTTGGAGTTGATTAGAAAAAAAATCTTGGAATTTTCCGAGAGAAGCATCATCTGCCTTGATGCAGATGTAGCAAGGCAAGTTGAAGGAAGAAATCTCAGGACAATAGTTCTCCTTCCGGGAGGCTTACCACCGGATCAGCTTATTTTTCAATATCTTTACAATTTTCCAGCGGATCACGATTTCTGGAAAAACGATTTGTTGTTTACGCGGGCAGTGTTTACAAATAATTCTGCTTCCGAGGTATTGCGGGAATTTTCGATCAACGGAAACACAGTTGACATAAAAGAATGTGTAGCTGCGTATCGAGGAGACAAGAGACCTCGTGAAATCTTCAAGCGGTTCTATAAACATGCCGAGTTCCAAAAACTCGTGACATCTCCATACAATCCGTGGAAACATTGGGTGAAAAGTCATCCAGAAGCCAGCAACGAATTCCTGAGAAATGTTGAAATGGTTATCCGTGGCGTGATGAGTAGTGGATACGCTGTTGACGTAAACAAACTGACCGTACTGAAAATAAGACCGAAGAGGGCGTAGCCATGTATTCAAACAAATTATATAGCCCCTTGCGTTATCCCGGTGGAAAAGCACCCTTTGCGCCTTTCATTGCCAAAGTTATGGAAGTGAACGGTATAGAGGGGGGGCATTATTTTGAACCCTACGCAGGTGGTGCCGGCGTTGCACTAGAACTGCTTTTCCATGGCCATGCCGACCACATCCATATCAACGATGCCGACCCTGCCGTTTATGCTTTTTGGGAATCCGCGACAAAACATTCGGACAAGCTCTTGAGTTTATTGGATGCCACGCCAATTACCATTGAAGAATGGTTTCGCTGGCGCTCGGTGCTTCGTCAAGAAAGCAAGGCTAGTTTAGTTGAAAAAGGCTTCGCCACTTTGTTTCTGAACAGGACAAATCGTTCGGGAATTCTGAAAGCAGGCGTCATCGGTGGTAAGAATCAGGTCGGTGACTACAAGTTGGATGCCCGTTTCAACAAGGACATCATCGCAGCCCGGATTCAAGCAATTGCAGACAGTTCAGGTAACATTTCCGTCTATTGCGAAGATGCGTTGCAATTGCTGAAACGGTGTTCGGAAGTCCTGCCGAAGAAATCCCTCATTTATCTTGATCCGCCTTACTACATTAAAGGCAAGGGCTTATATCGTAACTACTACGAGCATGACGATCATGTGGCGATTGCAAAGACCATTCAGCAGAAGAAATTCAAGCGGGCTTGGGTCGTATCGTATGATAACACTGAGGAGATTCGTGCCATGTATCAACTAAGCAGGTCACTTAATTATAGGCTGAATTATACGGCGCAACGATGCTATAAGGGTAACGAAGTAATGTTCTTTAGTCGCAACCTTGTTATTCCTGATGAGGCCATTCCGCAGACAAAAGCAATTGGTTGATTATTGCTATACAGGAAAGATTGATGACTACCAAACAAAAACTCGAACTCACCTGGATCGGCAAGGAGAAGCGGCCGAAGCTGGAGCCGCGCATTCTGCTGGAAGACCCGGACAGGTCTTACCACGCCAGGCAGCGCGTGACGGAGAGCG
>JAIRMC010000124.1 GCA_031258965.1 Azoarcus sp.
TGGCCGGCCCCGTGGTCATTGATGATCCCCGTGAACGTCACGATGCCGTCCTTGTAATTTGAATTCGCCCAGATCGTGCATGATGTAAGCGGACCATGCCGATTGACGTAGTCGATGAATGAAGCCGCGCGAGATAAATCGGCACATTGTGTGAGATAAATGGGGCGGGGTGGAGATTGCACCCTACGAAATTTAATTGCAATTCTGAAAGATATGATGCTTTTAGAATTGAGTCACTTCGGGTGCCTGTATGCGTATATTTACTCATGCGTACAAAGGCGACTGGAAACTTGTTCAATTACAAAAGCATTACACATCAACGTGGCGTCCAGCGCTGAATGCAGGAAAAACGAAGTTACCGAACTTGTAATTACAAATTATTATCCATGTGCAGGCGAATTGTTCCAGAATGAACGGAAGAGACAGTGTATGTCAAATGGCTGACTGATTTGAGAATAGAACCTGCGAAGATGCGGGGGATTGATCTAGCCGAAACGCATTTAAAATTAGACATTCTCTGCAATTTTTTATTATTAAAATCAATTATTTATACGGCCCAGGCTCCCGGACTCATATCCGTTGGCCGCAGGTTCGAGTCCTGCTGGGCCCACCAAAAAATCAATGAGTTGCGAAACTAGGCTGCCTTTGCGGCCAAGCTGCTTGGCGACTTCTAGCACAGCGCGGGGGCACTCGACGGTCAGCTCGCGCTCCATCTCGGCGAGGCTGGCCATGACATGAAGGAAGAACCAGCTGGATGCCGTGCCAGTATCGATGGCATCGGTCAGACTCTTGAACTGAATGCTTTGCTTGTGCAACTCGCCGACCAGATCGACCAGTTGCTTGACGCTACGCCCCAGGCGATCCAGCTTCCAGACCACGAGGGTGTCGCCTTCGCGCAGCATTTCCAGCGCCTTGGCCAGACCAGGACGGTCGGCCCGCGTACCGCTTACCTTGTCCTCAAAGACTTTCTGGCGCCCGGCCTTGGTCAAGGCTCCCCGCTGCAACTCAAGGCTCTGATCTTGCGTCGAGACACGAGCATGACCTATCAACATGGCTTGTCTCATGCCTAGTTGATGCCTCCCCGCATCGATCGTATGACTTTTTCATGAGTGTACGACCTGGCGTTGAGGGCATTGGCTTCCCACAGGGCTTCTTCGACCTCGCGGGTCAGTCACGACAGCGGAGATTCAGGACGCCACACCAGCCGCACTAGTCGCGCACGTAAGCTCCCGCCGCTGCTACGGCCCGACGCGAACGCTTGAGCAATGCCCGGAAGCCGCCCTGGAAAACGGCGGCCCCGGCTCCATCACCGAACAATTGCTGGCCGTGCGCGCCGACATAACCCTGGGCGGCGGCGCAAAGACTTTCGCCGAAACGGCCAGCGCCGGGAAATGGCGAGGGAAAACGCTCATGCACCAGGCGCAGGCGCGCGGCTACCGGATCGTCCGCAAGCTCGACGAACTGCACGCGGTCATGGCCGCCGACCAGAAAACACCGCTTCTGGGGCTGTTTGCGGACGGCAACATGCCAGTGCGCTGGCAGGGGCCAAAGGCCAGCCATTATGGCAATATCGACCGGCCACCCGTGGTCTGCGCGAACAATCCCGGGCGCCAGCCCTCGATTCCCACGCTGGCGCACATGACAGCGAAAGCGATAGAGCTTCTTGCGAAGCATCCTCGAGGGTTTTTCCTGCAAGTGGAAGGCGCTTCGATCGACAAGCAGGATCATGCCGCCAACCCCTGTGGCCAGTTCGGCGAGACCGTGGATCTGGACGAGGCTGTGCAGGTCGCGCTGGCGTTTGCCCGCCGCAACGGCGACACGCTGGTTGTGGTAACAGCGGATCATGCCCATTCCAGCCAGATCATCGCCCCTGACGCCAGGGCGCCGGGACTGACCCAAACGCTTTTGACCCGCGATGCCGCCCCCATGGCGATCAGCTACGGAAACTCGGAAACCGATAGCCAAGGGCACACCGGCACACAGTTGCGCATTGCGGCCTATGGCCCACGCGCGGCAAATGTGACGGGGCTGACGGATCAGACCGATATCTTCTTCATACTGCTCGAAGCCATGAACATCGGGAAACCCCGCCGATGAACCAGCGATGCACAGCACACCCGAAAAACCTGCGCATTTGCGGTGCCGTGTCGTCGCCCACGATATCCGGCGAACCGGGAGGGTAGAACGCTGGATTTACAGCGGGTGAAAGCGGCGTTTCAGGAAATCTCATCAGCATGCACAATTCCCATCGCCGCAGGCATAATCATTTACCAGGCGGTATTCCCCGTTTATCCTCCATAACTTCGGGGTAATTTCGCAAAAACGTTCATATTGGGAACTTAAAGATTTTTTTGAAAAATACATCTTCGTCGTTGACAGAGAATGTGGATATATACCATGATTCTTTTATTTTTTTGAAATGTATAAAGACGCCGCAGAATCTACCACTGGAATATTCAATCACATATACCCTACCATCGGAAATATCAGCGACAGTGGTTCTTTCTACTGGATGAACTTTATAGACACTTCCTCGATCTCCTAAAAAGACTTCGATCTTGCGAAGAGTATTCACAAGATCTTGATTTTTATCATCATCAGGAGGTGTGTGTTTTATGAATAGCCTGGACCAGCAGCCATCCTTGACCCCCGACATGATGCATTCGATAGACTGCTTTTCAAACGCATCCTTGTCCCTGATAGGCTCGCCCGCCGTTGCGGCAGTCACGCAGGCAATCCCTACAACGAACCCCAAGCACCAGTTATGCCATGTATTCATTTTGCCGTTCCTATAGGTGACATGCCGACGCATCCTGTTCATGAATGCGTCGGCATGGCCGGATCATTGCCAAATCCGCCAGATTGGTCCCCGGTGGCATGAATGCTGAAAGGTTGCGTCAATGGTAAAAAAATTTCACAGAATGTCAACATCTTTCCCAGCGCCTCCGGCCGTCTTTGGTTCGCGCTCGATCACCTGCCTTGCCGTAGATGACAATTGGCTTTATCCAGGATGCACCAAGTCAATCTGCTATAGAATGCGCGCTTCAATGCGTATTTGTGTATTCGCCATGATCCTCCGTTGGAAACCGAATGTCACCGTGGCCGCGGTCGTTGAACGCGACGCTCGCTTCCTGCTGGTCGAAGAAGAAACCGCCGACGGCCTGCGTTTCAACCAGCCCGCCGGGCATCTGGAGGAAGGCGAATCCCTGCTGGCCGCGACGGCCCGCGAGACGTTGGAGGAAACCGCGCATCCTTTCGTCCCGGAATACCTTGTGGGTATCTACCAGTGGGCGCGCCCGCAGGGGGATGTCACCTATCTGCGCTTCGCTTTCGGCGGCCAGGCGGGCGATGCCGAAACGGGCCGCAGTCTCGACGACGGCATCCTGCGCGCGGTCTGGATGACGCTCGACGAACTCCGCGCCACGCAAGCGCGCCATCGCAGCCGACTGGTCTTGCAGTGCGTGGAAGATTATCTGGCCGGACGGCGCTACGGATTGGAACTCCTGCGCCATTACGACTAATGGCCTCCGCCATGACCGTGCTGTCCAACATCCCCGAGGGCGACGGCATGAAAGTCGTCGTCGGCATCTCCGGCGGCGTCGACTCCGCCGTCGCCGCCTTGCTTCTCAAGCGCCGGGGTTACGCGGTGAGCGGTCTTTTCATGAAAAACTGGGAGGACGACGACGACGGCGAATACTGCTCGACGAGGCAGGATTTGATCGACGCCGCCGCCGCCTGCGACAGAATCGGCATCGACCTTGAAGCCGTCAACTTCAGCCGCGAATACAAGGCGCGAGTCTTTGCCGATTTCCTGCGCGAATACGAAGCGGGCCGCACGCCCAACCCGGACATCCTGTGCAATGCCGAAATCAAGTTTCGCTGTTTTCTCGACCACGCCATGAATCTCGGCGCGGCGCGCATCGCCACGGGTCACTATGCCCGAGTGCGCGCCTGGGAAAGCGATGGCCGCCGCGAATTCCAATTGCTCAAGGCCGAGGATGGCGCCAAAGACCAGAGCTATTTCCTTTACCGGCTCACCCAGACGCAACTGGCAAAGTCGCTTTTCCCCCTTGGCGCACTCTACAAGCGCGACGTGCGCCGCATCGCCGCTGAAGCGGGGCTGGCCGTGGCGGACAAAAAAGACTCCACTGGCATCTGTTTCATTGGCGAGCGGCCATTCCGCGAGTTCCTGATGCGCTACCTGCCCGTTCGTCCCGGCGAAATCCGCTCCCTCGACGATGGGCGCATTCTTGGCGAACACCAGGGTTTGATGTACCACACCATTGGCCAGCGCAAGGGATTGGGCATCGGCGGCATCCGGGAGCGGCAGGACGAAACCGGCGAACACGAGGCCTGGTATGTGGCGGCCAAGGATGTTGCCGCCAATGCGCTTTACGTCGTGCAGGGCCGCGATCATCCGGCCCTGCTGAAAGAGCGCCTCACCGCGCTCGATCTCAACTGGATCGCGGGCCACGCTCCGCGCATGCATTGCGTCTACAGTGCCAAACCGCGCTATCGCGCTCCGGACATGCCCTGCGAAATCGACGCGCTGGACTTTGAGCGCGCCGAAGTCGTCTTCGCACAGCCGCAATGGGCGCTCGCGCCTGGGCAAAGCGTGGTGATTTACGAATCGAATGTCTGTCTGGGAGGCGGGATCATCGCCTAATGAACAGCCATTCAGGACGGACTGAAGGAAATACCCGCGACGCACAGGCCGCGCCTGCGGGGATGCGGGTTTATTCGGCCTCTGCCTGACGGGGCGGCAAGTTGGTCTTGACTTTGTAGCGCATGCGCAGGGTGGCGAGGAAAGCCTCGAAATCGCGTTGCGCCAGCAGGCGTTCGTAATAGCGGTTTGCTTCGCTCAGGCGCGGGTCGTCATCCTTGAGCGCGGGATGCCCCACCGCATCGATCTGGTAGATTACATAGGCATCATCGGGCAATTCGGTTTCCACCCAGACCGGCAGCTTCGCCACCGGCGCTGAAAATACGGCGCGCATGGCACCGCTGGACGGCAGCATCGCTTGGCCGCCACCGCCGCGCTGGTAAGTGCGCGCTTCGCTCCAGTCTACCCTGACGGCTTCGCCCTTTTTGAGCGCCGCCAGCACGGCGCCGCCTTCTTCCCGTACCCGCCGCAGGGCTTCTTCGCGCCGCAATTGGGCTTCGATTTGCCCACGCGCTTCTTCGAGCGGTACGCGCCGCGCCGCTTCGTGCTCGATGACCCGCGCGGACACCAATACGCTCGGCCCGGCTTCGATGGCACGGGTGTTGTGGCGCTGCTTGACGGCATCGTCCGCGAAAAGGGCAGCAACCAAATCGGCATCCCGAAATTCGCCGACGGCATCGGAGCCGCGCTCGATCCAACCGGTATGCCGGACTTCGAGACCGAAGGCTTCAGCGACCGGGTTCAGGCTGTCGGGAGCTTGGTTGAAAACCATTTCGGAGAATTTTTCGGAATCTTCGGCGAATTTCCGCGCCCCCGCCTGCTTGCGCAATTCGTTGACGATTTCTTCGCGCACTTCGTCCAGCGGGCGTTTTTCTCCACCGGGGCGGATGTCCGTCACCTGGATGATGTGAAAGCCGTAGCCCGTGCGCACCGGCCCGCCGATTTCGTCCCGCGCTATCTCGAACACGGCTTCGTCGAACGCGTTTTCCATCTGGCCGCGCGTGATGAAGCCAAGGTCGCCGCCAAGTTTTTTTGTTCCGACGTCCTGGGATGCTTCTTTCGCCAGCCTGGGAAAACGGCTGGCATCCTGGCGCAAGGCGGCGGCGATTTCATCGGCTTTGTCCCTAGCGTCGGCCAGTGCGACATCATCGGCATCAGGGGCGACTTCTATCAGGATGTGGCGAACCCGGCGTTCTTCGGGGCGCGTGTAGTCGCCGCCTTCGTAGGTTCGCTGGATTTCGTCCTCGCTGATCGTGATACCGGCTTGCAGCGTCGCTTCGTCGAGCGCGACATAGTCGGCCTTGGCCCGCTCCGGCAACTCGAAACGCGCCAAATTGTCGTCGTAGTATTTTTGGATGGCCGCCTCGTCGATCCTGATTTTGGGCAGGTGCGGCGCGATGGGAAAGCGCACTTCACGCACGACCCGTTCTTCGAGCTGCGCGGCAAGCAGGCGGCGGGTGGAATCGAGGGCGGCGAAGGAGGCATCGGCAACCGCGCCCGTCAGTTGCCCGGCGAGCATGTCTTGCACGAATAACGCCTCGAAGGCCGCAGGGCCGCCCTGCTGGCGCAGCAAGGTCTCGTAGCGCGCTGGCGAAAACTGGCCGTCTTCCTGGAAAACGTCTATCTGGGCAATGGCCTGCTGCAAATGCTCGTCACTCACCTTCAGGCGCGCGTCGCTGGCGTAAAGCGTCAACATCCGCCGTGTGACCAGCTTGTCGAGCACGGCTTGCAAGAATTCTCTGGAATCTATCAGGTCTGCGGTGGCGCGTTCGCCGATGGCTTGCCTCAGGCGTTCCTGTTCTTCACTCAGGGCGCGGTCGAATTCGTTGCGCTTGATGACGAACTTGCCAACCTGGGCCACGACCGCATCGCCGGGCGCGCCGGAAAAATAGGATTCAAGTCCGAAAAAGGCAAAGGGAACGATCAGGATAGCCAGAACGACCTGGGCAATCCGTTTATTGTTACGAATGGCGTCGAACATCTCGGTTTCCGCGCAAAGAGCGTGAGTTTAGCGCATCCCGCTTCTATTGGCTTGCGGCGGGGTTCGCGCCGGTGCTATCGTGCGGCGATGTCCCTGTCCCTTCGCACGCCGCTTCACGCCCTTCATCTTGCCGCGGGCGCGCACATGGTCGATTTCGCCGGCTGGAGCATGCCGGTCCATTACGGCTCCCAAATCCGGGAACACCACGCCGTGCGCCTCGACGCGGGCATGTTCGACGTTTCCCACATGCTCGCGCTCGACCTGGAAGGGTTCGACGCCACCCGCTGGCTGCGCGCGCTGCTCGCCAACGACGCGGCCCGGCTCGCCCGCTCCGGCGCTCCCGGCAAGGCGCTTTATTCCTGCATGCTCAACGAGCGCGGCGGGGTAATCGACGATCTCATCATTTACCGCTTCGACGACGCCCATTACCGCATCGTGGTCAACGCGGGCCGCGCCG